>QHYR01000091.1 GCA_003223315.1 Acidobacteriota bacterium
AAAAGTCCCTACGCTGCCCAAAGCCATCGAAACGTCTATGAAGAACTTTCCAGTTCCTTACAAGGTAATGAACAGCCGCGAGGCTGCCCCACTCGGAAAGCCCGGCACAAACTACTTGACACTGACCTGAGTCTCGCTGACTGGTTAGCAGTCTTAGAACAATGGCCTTGTCGTAGGTTACGCCGTCACGTTTTTCGATGGAGTGGACATTCCCACCCACTCGAAAGCCACGCTCGCCGCTGTCATTGAAAGTGAATTGACAGAGGGCTCCCCCGGATTCGGCCTCAAGTTCAAAGGTTTTGAAGTTGGAATCGGAACTGCCATAACAAATCAAGGCGCCATCCTTTTTGTTTGCTTCCTCCATATCGGTCACTATGCGAAGTCCTTTACCGCTGTGCCGCAGGAATAAGGCCGTCAGCATGGCGGTTGCCTGCGGTGAGAAAGTGCCCGGAATGACCTCGCCGGTAAAACCCTGAGCCTGCTTGTGATCGGAGTCTGTCCATCGAAAACGGTTGCGCAGCACGACGTTTTCGTAGCTGTCGATCACCAGATCGACGTCCCTCGAGGAGATGCTCTCCCCCCAAAAGCGGCGAAAAAGAAACTTGTTCCAGGAGTCAGTAAATACCCGCGCCGCTTCACTGGCTTGCTCCGCTAGGACTGAGATAGGGGCACCTAGATGCGCGGCGATGAAACGGCTTAGGGAGCTAAGTCGCCATATCGGATGGGGTGCATGGCGGCCGACGTGGACGTAGTGAGAGTCGCTCATGGCGCTTTGCCCAGCTTTCTGTGATTCCACCAGCTATGGAGAGACGTACTCACAGCTGCAGATACCTGCAACGTAAAGGGACGCACACCACCAGAGCGCGTCACGGCACTCAGTTCGGCTCGTCGTGGAGCCTTATGTACTTGTTGAGTTGGACACGACGCCGTGTCCGAGGTGATTCCGGAAGAGCGAAAAGACCAAAGCCCCTCGTTTCCTCGCCGAAAGAGGGTTAGAGCCTACGGCTTTGTGGGCTCTATGCGCGCAGTCTGCAGATTTTCAGCCCAGGAGTCAACTAAAATTGGGATACACGAACCGTTCGAGGCGATCTGGCGATCTAATGGCGCGATTCACCTGCTCTGAGTTCGCGGCGTGGTGTGTTTCAGCTCATCGTGTAAAACGATTGCTTCCGCGATCTCTTTCATTGACTTGCGTCTGTCCTGGCTCTCTCGCCGTATGGTGCGGTATGCCTCTTCCTCGCTGATCCTCAAGTCGCGTTGCAAGATGCCTTTGGCGCGGTCGACAACCTTTCGCGTTTCGAGCTTATCCGAGAGCAGGGACTTTTCGCTGTCAAGCGCAGACTTTTCGTTCTCCAGTAGCAATCGCTGCCTTTCCTTCTCCTGCAGCTCAGCAACTAACTTCTGCAGTTCAGAAGTTCGTTCGGCTACCCGGATTTCCAGTTGGTCACGAGCCTGCCGAAGGGCCTCCTCAGTCTTCCGCATCGAAGAACTCACCCAGCTTGCGACCACGGCACAAACGATGAACGCCCCAAAATATGCAATGTCGCTAGCATCGACCGCGAACGTATGGAACGGCGGGACAAAGAAATAATCGACCAGAAGCGTCGAAACCAGAACGGCCAAAAATCCTGGCTTCGAGCCGCCGAACCAGGCGCTGGCCATCACAGCGGCAAAGAACACGAAAAGGAACGGATATGGAAAGAAACGCTGCAGGAGGAGAGTTGAGACGAACGCAACCGCCACGAATAAGAGGGCTATCCCATAGCGGCGGATCGCTATCATCTGTAGCTCGCCACCGGCTACAGCTCGGTCCTGGCCAACATTGAATTCAACCGGTATCGACACAGTTCCCCGGTGCGTACGAGCTTCTCAAACTAACAAACGCTTGATACAGGCGTCAATTCCTGGTTCTACCCGGACCCATTCGCTGAACTGACATCCACAATGATCAGGAACAGCCAAGCGCGCCTAGATGCCACCGTAAATCTAGAGATCGAAATATAGGAAAAATTCGTGCGGGACTGGCCGCAGGTTTACAGGAGCCAGCTCGCGATCTTGCTTATAGGTGATCCAGGTTTCGATCACGTCTGGCGTGAAGACATCCCCGACAAGCAGCCAATCGTGATCTTTCTCAAGAGCATCGAGCACCTCACCAAGAGAGCCCGGAGTGCTCTTGACCTTCGCGGCTTCTTCGGCCTCGAATTCATAGAGATCCCTTATCAATGGGATTACCGGGATCGATCTTATTGCGAATTCCATCCACACCGGCCATCAGTTGGGCCGCGAAACACAGGATTAGCTGATGGGTCAGGGCAGTGAAACTCGATTCGCTTGGTTTTCGGGCTCTTGGAATACACGGGGATGCGCACTGCCGCCGATCGATTACGCTGGGAATGCACTAAGTTCACCGGGGCCTCAAACCCAGGCACTAAACGGCGGTAAGTGCCGGGCAGTCTGGCTGATCTGCGCGTAACCCTTTTCATCCCAGATTGGTATTGCCCTTCCACACGCTCTGGTGAGTGTGCCTGCCGGAACCGTTGTCGCCGAAAATCGGCTTCGGCATAAACGTGGCCACCTTGCCGTGCTTCTTCGCGATATTGCGAACAACAGATTTGTAGTACATGATGCTACCGGTCATCTCTGTTAGCGTCGTGTACCTGATATCGATTTCATTCTGCCCCGCGGTTCCCACCTCGTGGTGATGAACTTCGGCTTGAACACGTACTTCCTTCAGCTTCAGGATAATCACAAGTCTGAGGCAAGGTACCCAAAACGCTTTGTGCAACTAAAATAAAAGGCGGCTCAGAGTTGAGCCGCCTTTTCTACCTTCCGTACCGCTTTAGAAAAGTTCTAATCAGGTGGGCCTCTTCTTGAGCTGTGTGCAACTAGTGTGCACCCGTTTGTGCAACCAGCAGGTGCCAAGTGTTTGAAAAGGTTGGGGTGAGCGACGGGATTTGAACCCGCGACCCTCGGTTCCACAGACCGATGCTCTACCGGCTGAGCTACGCTCACCACTGATTGATTGTCGACAGTTTAGCATCGTTTCCTTTATGCTGCCGCCGTTTGCATGTTTGCAATCGAAGGCAGACTGGCGATGATATTCGCATGGAATTCAGGCCGTGCGTGTACCGGGCGACCATTTGGTCCGAAGAATGCTTTCATTTGAGCATCGCTCGCCCTGGAAACAATAGAGGCCATCTGCCGGGGCGTGAAGCACGGCGCTTCGTTTTCATCTGAGCCAACTTCGACCTGTGAAGGGTATTTAATAGCCTTGCAAACTTTTTTTCGATGACCGAACCAGGGGTGGTGACTAGGTTTCGCAGCAGGTGCGCCAAGACCTGGCTTGCGGGGTTGAACGTGGAATTGCGAGCCGCCTTGGAACCCCTGTTGGGCAGCAACCGGTACGGAATGGCCCGCTCCATGAGCGGCACGAGGAGCGGAAGCAGTAGCTGAGCCTGAGGTCGATCGCGAAGAAGAAAAGAAACTCCCGAAAACAACTCCCAACTCCCAAGACAGAAACTTGGGAGTTGGGAATCTTGGTTAGTTAGCCAGCGGATCCGGTCGCATCTGGAACTTCACGAGCTTGCTGGTGGTCCCTTTGCCACCTTCCATGTGGAATGGCGCCCGCGTGGAGATGGGCGTGTAGAGGCCCTTGCCCTTCCAGCCACCGTTCGGATTGTCTATGCGGCCGTCCAAGCCTTTCGCGTAGTAGCCCATGGGGTACGGCACGCGCAGCGTCATGAGCTTGCCGTCCACCAGCACCAGCAATCCCTCGGACAGATTGCCGGTCGCCAGCGGCACGTCCTTGCCTGCGCCAAGCGTGTCGAAGCGATCGACGAAGTTATAGTACGCCGAATCGGCGCTGCCGTTCTCCACCGCTCCCTTGTAGTTCGGACCCGGGAATGGATAGAGCGTCCAGCCTTCCGGACAGTGCTGTCCTGTTGCGGCGGTCGGGCCGTTGAGCGGGCCCTTGCACTTGCTGCGGTCGAAGCTCGCGTAATGTCCGCTCGAGAGCACCGTCCAGACGACGCCCTTGCTGTCGACGTCCAAGCCGCGAGGCGCGAAGCCTTGCACTGGCGCCTTGGGGTTGTTCCAGGGGACCTCGTAGTACTCAGCCAGCGCTGTCTCGGGCGGGTGAGATCCGGGGATGAAACGAACAAGCGCGCCCGGCATTCCCAGGACTGTTCCCCAGACTGATCCGTCCGGCGCCGGCGAGACGCCGTAGAATGCCACGTTGATGCGCTTGTCCTTGGTGGGATCCGCCGGCTGACCCGGTTCGGTGTAGGCGTCGCGCTTGCCGTTGCCGTTGTAATCGAGGATGAAGGCGCTCCAGCCCTGAGCCTTCTTCTCGTCGTGCGTCTTGTCCCAGATCTTCGTGTCGAACCAGCCCTCGACGCCGGCAGGCCCGAACGAGGACCACAGCACATCATTGTCGTCGAAATTCACGTGGCCCCACGTGTAGCAGGTGTCGATGGTAGTCAACTGTTTGGTCTTCGGATCGTAGAGCTCCAGTCCGCGCTGCCCTTGAGGGATGGAGAGCAACTTCGCTGACGGATGGTCCGATCCCGCCTGGCACCATGCCGGCGTCTCGGGCTTACGGACGCGCGCCGCTGCCCACACGCGGCCCTGTTTGTCCATCGCAAAGCTGTGGACCGTGGTCTGGCTGTTCCAGATCTTTTCGTCGCCCCAGAATGGAGACGGCGCCATGGGCGGCGTGTCAGCGGAGCTCGGCGTTCCCGGATCGCGAACCGTCAGCTTTATTTGGTTTGTCGCGGTGTGCGTCGGATCGACGACGGTCAGGTAATCGCCGCTCTCTTCGAGCGCTCCGTAGATGGGGCCGTTGGCGTTCACCGTCGGATTTCGCTTGTCGCTCGAAATGTCGTCATGGAGATAAACCTTGGGATCTGCCCAGTCCCACATGGTGACGACGACGTTCCGCTCCTTACCTTGAGGACGCGAGGGAGCGGCATTGGGCAGCTCTCCTTTAGCAATTCGGTCGGTCCAGTCCGCGTACATCGCCGCCGCGCGCTTGGAGCCAACCTGGTTGAAGCGAGCAGCCATCCCGGCGCCCGCCTGGCCTGACTGAATGCGGCGCTCCCACGCGGCGCTCGAGTCCGCGGAGTGATGGAGGATGCTCTCGGGAATCTCGCGCGTGGCCTTATCGCCCATCTGATGACAGCCCGTGCAGCCGTCCGTGTTCACGATTTCGCGTATCCATTGGCCCTGGCTATTGATGCTTGTAGCGATGCCGTTCCCGCTCGGCCCGGTTCCGGGGAAATCACTCTTCGGCGGCACCTGCAGCAAAGAGAACCAATACAGCGCGGGATAGTATTCGGCTGCAGCCTTCTTGTCCGGCGCCGCGACCGCCTTCAGGTTAAGAGTCTGGCCTGGTGTAGCTTTAACCTTCGGCGAATCCACCAGCCCGTAGCCGCGAACAAACACACTGTAGTTCGCCTTGGGAAGCTCCGGCACCAGGTAGCGCCCCTGATCATCCGTGACGACGATCTTGACGAATTTGGTTGGCAGGTCGCTCGTTTCGGCGATCACCCAGACCCCCGCCTCAGGCCCCTTGGGGCTGCTTACTACACCGCCAATGTCGGCATTGCCCACCCGGAGAGTTTCGCTCTTTTGGGCCGCACGCACTCCGGCCAGCGTAACGGCCAGGAGCACGCCAAGTACGATCACCATTCCCGCATACAAAGTTCTCTTGCTCATAATCTCAGACCTCCTTCCACGGTCGAATCACGCAACTACTCGATGCCAATCAGCCGGCTCAAGCGTTGGAGTTGCTCAAGATTCTGATCGTCCAGTCAAGGGCATTATGTACACAGATTCCGAAATCGGTGGCCTGCTGTGATCCGGCTCATTTCTTGGTTTCCGGATCACTCTCCCGCGCCTGCAGGCCGAGGAACAGCTTTCTGCCGTCAGCAAAGGTAACGCTTTTGCCGACTGCACGAGTGGAGAGGTCCTTGGCCTGGTAGCCCTCGACCATGATCTCGGAGCCAGGCGGCAGGGAATCCTTTGTGAACCCGAGTCTGTACAGATTGTTCGGGCTGCCGCCTTCGATCATCCAAGTGACCACCTTGCCATCATCGCCCTTCACGTCCATATGGATCCAGGAGTGTGGATTGGTCACTTCCCATTTGACGACCGTTCCCTTCAGCTTGAGCGGCCTGCTCTGGTCGAATTCCGCCGCAAACGCGTGATGCGCCCACGCCGGCGCCGCCGTCAGAAGCAGGCCAATCAATACCAGTAGCTTCGTTCTCATCTCTTTCTCCTTTCGCTTAAGTTGTCGGACTACTTCGCTGACTTCTTGGCCGCTTGCTCCTCGGTTACGCGAGCGCCGCGGAGGGTATCCGCCAATGCGTAATTCGCCTCATGACACGCGTACTCGTAGAGTTGCCCCTGAATCTTGACGATGGGCAATTCCCCAGACCATGGTTTGGTCCACATTCCCGGATCTTCCACCGTGAACTGGTAGAGGATGGTGTCTTCGTCGGCGCGCGTGAGCCGCTCGATCATATGCAGGTTCTGGGCCCCCCGGAACGGGCTCAGGTCGGTGAAATTGGTGGTGTCGATCACCAGCGTATTTCCCTCCCAATGGCCGACCGAGTCGCCGTACCACTGGTGGATGGTCTTGGGTATATGCGGACGGCCGTCAGTGGGGATGATTCGAACGTCGTGGATCTCTTCTGTTTCAATGGCTACGTATCCTCTGCCCTGCACAATCTGTAGATTGCTGTTGTAGGCCGTGGGAAGCAAGGGCGCCACGTTCGGCCGAGCCAGACATCGCGCGCCCAAGGTAAGGTTCTCCGGTCCATCGAACTCGTGCCCTTTGGCCTTGGCTCTTATTTCCGCGAGCCTCGCGCGAGCCTCAGGTGTCAACGGAGGAATCTTCCCATCCGGCCCCACAATGATCGATGTCCGCCGGTTCCAGGCTAATTTAGACTGGCCCCGGTCCAGCCCGAACTGGGAGAAATCGTAGTGAACGTCGTCCGCGGGTGCGCCTTCTACACCTGAATGGTTAGCAGGCGGCTGACCCTCATCCTCAATCTGGCTGAGTCGCTCGCGTTCCTTTTTGGCCAGGGCCTGAAGCTCCGCTTCCGTATAGAGCTCTTTCCCGGCAAGTCCCTTGGGGCGTTCCAAAGGCGTCACGGTATTGTTGGTCCACACTCCCTGCAGGTCAGGCTGCCCGTCGGCTGTTCGCGGAGGAGTCAAAGCCTTGTGCGCGCTGGTCGTCTTGGCGACGGGCGACGAGGCCTGGCCGGCTGCGGACGCCGCTGTCAGCAAGACCATTACACCCAACGCCAGAGTGGCCATGGAACCGAAATATCGATAGTTCATGGTTCCTCCAAATTCATCGCATTACTTCGCTTCCTTCTTCGCCGCTTCCTCCTCCTGCACGCGGGCTCCGTGGAGTATGGTGGCTATCATAGTATTCCCCTCGTGGCAGGCCCACTCGTAGACCGGCCCCTGAGTCTTCGTCATCGGAATCTCCACGGTCCAAGGTTTGGCCCATGTGGTGGGATCTTCTGCGGTGAATTGGTAAGTGACCGTATCGTCGGCGGTGCGCGTGAAGCGTTCCACCAGATGCAGCTTCTCGCCGGATCCTTTGAAAGCGCTTAGAGCAGTGAAGTTGGTCGTGTCAACCACCAGCGTATTGCCCTCCCAATGGCCAACCGAGTCTCCCTGCCACTGGCGGATGTTTTGCGGGACATGCGGGCGCCCGTCGGTGGGGATGACTCGTGTAGAGTGATCGGTCTCGTGAAGGAAGGCCACGTATCCCGGCCCCTGCACAATCTGGAGAAGGTTACCCTCGCCGGCTGCCGGCAGCATGGGGATCATCTCCTGGGCCATCAGGATACAACGCTCTGACAACGGCCGGTTCTCGTAGCTGTCGAATTCGTGTCCCTTGTTTTTCGCGGCACGTTCGGCGTTTCTCTGTTTGGCCTCTGGCAGCATGGGAGGAATGACCCCCTCCGGTCCCACAATCAGCGACGTTCGTTTGTTGGATGCGAACCTGGCCTTAGTGATGTCAAAACCACCATACAGACTGATGTCATAACGCAGAGCGTTCTCTCTAGCAGCCCCGAGTTCACCTTCCTCACCTACATCGCCTTGCCGGACACGCGCCGCCAGCTTGGCAAATTCCTCGTCCGTATAGAACTCTTTGGCGCCCAGCCCTTTAGGCCGTTCCAACGGAGTTACGGTGGCGTTGCCCCATATTCCCTGCAGGTCGGGCTTGCCATCGGGCGTACGCGGCGCTGTCCATGATTTCGCTGCGGGTGTCGTCTTTGCTGGCGCCGCCTTCGTCGCGGGCGACGCGGCCTGTCCGGCGGCGGGCGCCTGCGCAATCACCAGGACGGCGATCACGGCCGCCAAAGCAGTTGCTGAAGCAAGAGAGCGGCAGATCATGGGAGCCTCCTTTGCCGATCTAGTTACTGGGCTTCTTGCGAAGAGGCCCATACAACAACTCCTCCGCGAATTCCGGGCACTTGTATTCCAGGAGCCGGGCATTCTTCTCCAGACGGCGATACAGCGGCATACTGATCTTCCAGGGCCGCGAAAAAACCTTCGGATCCTCGATAGTGGCCTCATAGTTGAGAGTGTCCGCACTGCGGGGAGTGTAGCGCTCCACCACATGCAAGGCGTCACTGTGGAAGTTTCCGGAGCGGTCGAACCAGGTATCTTCCATTTGACTGGTCACGTCAACCACCAGCGTTTCGCCTTCCCAGTGCCCGTTGGACCAGCCCATCCAACTATCGGCCGGGGCCTTGGTCCGCGCCCCCATGTTGATGACGCGAACGGCGCCCGCGTACTCGTAGGAAATCAGGATGTTGTTCTGAGACTGGACAATTTGAAACGGATACGGGAGATAGGTGGCGCGTGGCACGCCCGGCAAATAACACTTGACCTCCGGGTCCAGCTTCAGCCAATTCGTTTGATTCTCCTTTTTCTTCGCGGCCATCGCCGGCAGATACGGGATCTCATCGCCTTCCACTACGCCTGGCCCGGGCGGCTTTGCGAATACCGCTCCCAGCGAGGGCACCGGCCCCGCTGCGGCTGCGTGGCCTTCGAGATCCCAATCTGCCGTGTTGAGGGCTTGCCAAATCCCGCTCAATTCGGGTTTACCATCCGCCGTCCGGGGCGCCCGGTAAGCGGGGGCCTGAGCAGGGGAGGGCCAGGCGGCCAGCGAGAGGACACACAGCACCGCGACTCCGGCTATCATCGAATCTCTGAACCAATTTCGCATTTCATTCCCGCCGTTAATGGTCAACTCCAATCACGCCGCGTAAACCCGGCAAACAAACTACAGCTTGATACGGACTATCGCGCGTTCAGCGGAGCCGGTCTGCCGAACTTCGCCTCGCTAACCGGGATGTTCGCCTTTATGTCGCTCAGCACGATCGAATCGCGCCCGTCCAGCCACGCGTAGGTTATGCGGAATGGTAACTTGATTCCGTTGACGTCGCGATAATCAGCGAAGTCAATTTGCGTGGGAACGCGGCCGACCGGCGAGTTGCCATAGCGCAACTCACGTAAAAGCAGGCCGGTTTTCCTGTCGAAGTATAATGTTACAAGAAGGCCCCTCGGCCCGTTTCCCTGGACGACGTCGACATCGTGACTCTGCCCCAACGTCACATCGCTCTGCAGCGATGATTGGCTGGATGGCGCCGGAAGATCGGTGATCGTGGCGGGCGGGCCGGTTTTCAAATTCGTGAGAACCTGCTTGATCTGCCCCGGAAAAGACAACTGGGCGTCCAGCCTGGCCCCGTCCAGATCGCCACCGCTTAGCTGAAACTCCCCTAACACATTGAGTGGTGTTCTTACCCAACCGGTGCGGCCGTCGTAAGTCCTGATCTGGTCTCCTCGGCCAGGCGCTTCCTTGAATAAGATGATCGTGGCGCGCTTATCCGGGGCTTCCGCGACAAGTTCGACTTCGCCACCGCCCCCGAATCCCCCGAACCCCACGCTAGTCCCCTTGCCCACAAAGCTTTTGAGGCCGGCCAAGCGTGGGGCTCCGCCGGCCGCCTGAACATACTTGTCGAGAATCGACTCAGCGGAAGGCATTCCGTCAGCCGCTACGATGACGTCGTCCGCCTCTATGGTCACCGTGCCGTATATGGTCTCCATAACGGGCGTGACCAGGGGTTTATCGCGGTTGCGATGGCAGGTCCAGCACGTCACAACCTGGCGGCCTGCGAAGTTGTTTTTGTTAATGTTGGCAACCATATTGATCATGATGCGCGCCATCACTTTGCGCGGAGTGTCGGCCGCCCAATCTACCTGGTCGGTGCCGGCCCCGACATGACAATCCGAGCAGTCGAAGTCCAGGGATGCCGCCATGACCCCCATCGTCTCCATGAAATCGTCCACGGGGATTCCCTTGAGTACCTGGACGTTCTTGAAGGCCTGTTCCGCGAGAAGCGGTTTCTCTTGTGACGCTGTTTGGGCGACCGCCAACCCGACGACGAGCAGCGCCACGGCCGTGATTCCAGAGGCCGCAAGTATCCCTCGTCTGGACCATAACTTCATCTCTTGTCCCCTCAGCCTCAGATGTCCTTTAACGGTACGTTGCTGAAGCCTCTACTTGGGAGCGACGGAGCGCGTCTCGGGGGCCTCTCGACCAAAGATTCCGCCGCTGGCACCACACAGCCGAGAGTCCCTCGGAGCCCACGTCGCCCTAGGTTCCTGTCTTCGACCTCCCGTATAGACGCCTTATACACCCAAGGCGTTTCCGAATGAAGCGAA
The DNA here is from genome assembly GCA_003223315.1 of Acidobacteriota bacterium. Taxonomy (GTDB): domain Bacteria; phylum Acidobacteriota; class Terriglobia; order Acidiferrales; family UBA7541; genus Palsa-189. Next base: position 10,753 of record QHYR01000091.1, read on the forward strand.
TTGTTCTTCGTCGCACCATCTTTATTCTGCAGTAATCAGCGGGTCGTCAGCTGTAGCCACGTTCTCGGCTCCGGCAGCACTCTTAGGAGTTGCACTACCTGAGCAGGTGCGTAGAACCGGCGTTGAGTTTTGGTATCCGTTTTACGAATGCGGATGCCATGCGCCGGATTCTTGTCGACGTAACCACGCTATACGGGCTCTTATTTAGCAGCGGCCAAAGCGACCGCGGCCTCGGTTTGTTTGACGGTGGCGCCATGGCCACCGGCGATGGTGGCGCCGCTGATGCGGTATTTCCGCAGAGCGTCGCCGGCCGCAATGGTCATATCCGAACGATCAATCGGGCCACGCGGCGAGACGAGATCGGTGATATAGGCGACGTTGCTTTTCACCACATAGCCAATGAGCATGCCTTGAACGTGCGGATTGGGAATGCTATAGAGACGGATTTCGCCGGTATCGTCCTTCAGCGACATCTGATCCTTGACCTCCACGATGGTCGCCGGCTGCGGCTTTTTTTGCAGATCGTCGGGAACCAGGGTGCGCGGCGCCTTGACATCGTTTTCGAAATAGGCCTTGTCCGGAGTGGGAACGATGACCGTGGCGCCTTCCGCCACGTAGGTGCGCATCCCGCCGGTGTGATCCATGTGATGATGCGTGAGAACCAGATACTTGATGGGCTTGCCGGGATATTTCTTTTTCGCCGCGTCGATGGTCCAGCGCGATTGCAGTTCGCCGTAAGGCGCATCGAAGACGACGAGATAGTCCTTCATGGCCACGATCAGGTTGTTGGCCGTGCCGCCCTGGACGTGTTGCACGTTGGGCGCCAGCTCGACCAGTTTCAGACCGCCGCCGGCAGGGTAGATGACCGCGTCACTATCAAGGAAGCGCGTAAGGAACAGCCGGCGCACCACCCATTGATAGGGCACGTTGCTCGTGGCCGGCGGATGGGCAGCGGCTTTCACGGCTGCGGGAACGGCAAAGGTATCTGCCGCGATCTTGGGATTCGGGGTAACCATGCGATAGTTGAGTTTGGCCACCTCGACACCGTTGACCTGATACGAAAGCGATTGGGCGACCTTCGCGCCAGCGACGGATGTCCACCCGGCAAGCACGAGATCGTAATTGGAATCGCCGTTGATGTTGTCGTCATCGCGCGTGCGGATGGCGGCGGGCAGATGTGTCGCGGGATCGAACAGGATGGTGAAGTTCGTTCCGGCGTCTGTCAATGAGAGCGCAGGCAGCGATTCCTTGCCGATCTGCTGCGAGTCCGCGACGCGGACGGACTTGGGATCATCCATCGCCTTGAGCAACAGCCGGGGCGAGGATCGTTCGAGCTCGCGCAGCTGCGCGGCAACGCGAATGGCGGACATCGGCTGGGTGCCGTTGCTGTCCGTCACAAAGCCGAGCGAGGGCAGCAAGGTTTCGGTATATTTCAGCTTGACCGGCGGGGGCGGATATTGCTGATCGCGATCCCACTCGGTGCGCGCCATTCCTTTGGCGAGATCCCAGGTGATGGCGAACGTGGCGTCCCCGAGGAAACGCGGGTCGCCGCCGGCCGCAAACGACTGTCCCGGCTCCCAGAACCTGGCGTCACCCTTGACGGCGAGGCCCGTCAATCCGCGCAGCGCGGCGGCGCCACCCTCTGCCGCAACGGCTTGCTTCACGAGATCGCCGGCGCTTCCTTGAGCAAAGGACGGCTGCACTTGGATGGTGGCCAGCGACAATACGGCAATAGACAATGCGTACTTCATAAGGTTTCCTCCGCGAGCTTGCCGTGCGATTCTACTTCCTGACCGGCAGCTTCTTCAAGCGGCCGTGAGAGGAGCCTTCCTGGGGAGACCCGCACGCGAACTGCGCTCAACCGATTAGACCCTGACGGTGGGCGCATTCAATAACGCCGACGGCGTCCTCACCTTCACTTCGACAAGCAACGTCAGCAGCGTGAACATGACGGGCGCATTCGCGAACGGCTTCAGCGTGAATCTGAACGGCGTCCTCACCATCTTGCAGGCCGGCTCCTTGAATATTTTTGACACATTCCGATAAACTCATTCTCCGCCGGAGACTTTTAGCGGCATCAATCGATTTCTCCTGAGCCGGAGCAGGAACTAGTCCGCCTGCCTCCTGCCGGAGTTCTATTCGAGTTCATCAAGCGAAGGAGATGGCGGTGAACAACAAATCGAGTTCTCGTTGGCTGCGTCTGTCTGCCGGTTTCGGTCTGTGCTTGGCGAGCGTGGCCTTGCCTTTCCTCCCGGGCGTACACGCTGCGCCGCAACAAGCTTCACTCTCCAGCGTGACGTCAACTGCGGAGCGCCGCGACGTTTCGCCCATCGCCGCGTCACCCGCCTTTTCCGCTCAGGATCTCAGCGCCCCGCCCCTCGAGAACTGGCTCAAGGTCGGAGGCAGCCTCTTCAACCAGAACTGGTCTCCGCTAAAACAGATCGATCGTGAAAATGTGGGCAAGCTCAAGGCCGTCTGGCAAACGCATTTGGATGGCTCCGCACTCGCGATGAAATACTCCGGCGAGGCGCAGCCCGTCGTTTATCAAGGCCTTCTTTACATCGTTACCGGAGCCGACGACGTATTTGCGATCAGCGTGAAGACCGGCCAGATTCTTTGGAAATACCAGGCGAATCTGGACCAGAGCATCTCCACGGTGTGCTGCGGCTGGACCAGTCGGGGCATCGCCTTGGGTGATGGCAACGTTTATGTCGGTCAGTTAGACGGCCGCCTTGTGGCGCTCGACCAGAAATCCGGCAAACCGGTTTGGTCGATTCAAGCCGAGCAGTGGCAGCAGGGCTACACCATCACTGCCGCTCCGCTGTATTACGACGGAATGGTGATTGCCGCCTTCGCGGGTGGCGAAAATGGCGTCCGGGGCCGCGTCAAAGCCTACGACGCCAAAGACGGGCACCTGATTTGGACTTTCTACACGATCCCGGGGCCCGGCGAAATCGGGCACGACACTTGGCCCAAAGACAGCGACGCCTGGAAGTACGGGGGCGCAACGGTCTGGCAGACTCCAGCCGTGGATCCCGAACTGGGGCTCCTCTACTTCACTACAGGTAACCCGGGGCCCGACTTCAATGGAAGAATCCGCCCCGGCGACAACTTATTCGCAAATTCCATGGTTGCCATCGAGGCGAAGACCGGCAAATATCGCTGGCACTTCCAGCAGATTCACCATGATTTGTGGGATTACGACGGCCCCAATCCCGTCATGCTTTTCGACGTGAAGGTCGGTGGCCGGATTCGCAAAGCCGCTGCCGAAGCGAACAAGGCCGGCTGGGTGTACATACTGGATCGCACGAACGGAAAGCCGCTCGTCGGTATCGACGAAAAGCCGGTCCCGCAGGAGCCGCGGCAATTCACCTCATCCACGCAGCCGATTCCTCGCGGAGACGCATTCGTGCCGCAGTCGATCGATGTAGCTCCGGAAGGCTTCGCCCTCGTGAATCAAGGCCGAATTTTCACGCCGTTCTGGGCTGAGGGAGTGGTCGCCAAGCCCTCCGCGCGTGGCGGAGCGAACTGGCCGGCTAGCTCCTACGACCCGGACACGAACGATTACTACGTCTGCGCCACCGACGCTCCCAATTTTTTCAAGGGCGGCGAGGACGATCAAAAATTCCCGCAATCCGGTCAAAGATATCTGGGAAGCGCTTTTGGCGGCATGCCTCTTCCGGCGAACGGAATTTTTGCCGCGTTGGACATGAAGACCAACCGTCTGGTTTGGCAGCAGAGGTGGAAGGATAGTTGCTACAGTGGATCGGTAACCACGGAGGGCGGCCTCATCTTTGTGGGCAGAAACGACGGGCGGCTCACCGCCCTAAACTCCTCCAACGGTCAGCGCCTTTGGGAGTTCCAGACTGGCGCCGGCGTCAACGCTCCAGCCAGCGTCTTCGAGTACCAAGGCGACGAATACGTGGCCGTTTATTCCGGCGGCAGTCTTTTTGCCGGCGCGTCGCGCGGAGACAGCGTTTTTCTTTTCTCCCTGAAAGGCGCGTTGACGCCGGGAACCGAAATCTCGTCACAGACGCCGGCTGCTCCACCGGCGGAGCATCGGTAAAGCTGCCTGAAACGGCATTAGCTGTCGAATTTCACCTGGCAGGCCACAAATAACGGTCTATCGGTGAGGGCTCTCAAGCCGGCGTGGAAAGTTTTCGAGCGATGGAGTTATCCAGATTTGAGTCAACTTGCTTGCTACTCTCCTCGATTTCGATGCTGCCCTTAAAACCGGCACCGTCCTCGATCACTATTCGTCGAGTGGTCACGTCGCCGATCATCGAAGCGCCCTTCTTGATCTCGATGCTTTCACTTACTACATTGTGATGGCCATCAACTTTGCCATAGATGATGATTTCGCGTGCCGCAAGCCCGCCGCTAACCTGACCGTTGTGCCCCACGGTGAGCCTGTGTTCCCCCACCGAGATCGGCCCCTCGACCTTACCATCGACCAGCAGGTCTTCGTTGCCGGAGATTTCTCCCTTCACTCTTAGAGTCGGCCCCAGCCACGAAGTGGCCTGCGCTACCCTGCCGGTCGGGCTGACATCACTGGCTGGGACCTTTGGGGCGCTCAAAGTTTCCACGACACGTCCCGAAGGCGCGCTCGGTGCGGTTGATTGTGATTCCTTATTCCGCCACATTGTTCCTCCTCGCTCCGGCCTTGAGAGTCGCACAGCTTGCTTGAAGAGGCTATCGTCCAGCCTTCTTTAAGGAGATTTTAAGTTCGATGGCTGGGTCGGCGAAATTACGCCGCTTCTTTTTTCTGGCGGCTATTGGCGGGAGACGACGCCTGGGGGGCCCTCTGGAACCACGCCGCGCGGAGTAGAAGAGCCTCAAATAGCCGATCTTTAGCCATCAACTCGGCGCGGCGAACCATGCGCTGGGCTCGCATAGTTTTTGTTCCTCTTCAAGAGAAACCATCGTTGGACGCCAGGGTTGATCCAAAAACGAAGGCAGAACAATAGTTGCGGCGACAGCAGGAAGCCATACAGGGTTTTGTGTATTCTGTTCAGAATTTGCTGCAGGAGCTTTCGCGATACCGGGCGTAACTCTTCCGGATGCTCGCGGAGGTAGGCCAGAAGACGGCGCTTCTTTTCCTTCCCGCGCTCGAGGGTCGCTCGCGGGCGTGACGAGCAGCACTGCCTCGATTCCTGGGAAGGCGATAGTGTTTCCTACAGAAGTTGGCCCCGCCTTCTTGGCGCTCTCCGAGCCGTAGGCAGGCTAACAATTCCACTTAGGCGCCTCGACACAGCGGAACCTTGAGAGAGATACTCATTTCGATTGCGAGTTGAAAGGGGGGAGTCACATGGCGCACATCACTAAGCGGACCTTCAGCTCTCTGTTATTCGCCGGGGTTCTGATTTGTGTTAGCTATGTCGCTGCTCAACAAAGCCCAAGCCAACAGCCTAGGGGAACACAGAGCGCGAAGCCACAGTCTACTCAGGCGACGCTGCAGCAGCAGAACGACCAGCTTCGCGATCAATTGCTGCAACTGCAAATGCAAGTCAAAGATTTGCAGGCTGCAATCAGCGACTTGAGTTCAGAACAGCGGGTAATCGGAGCCACCGCCAAGGAAACCCACGAACTCGTACTGGATAGCCAATTGGTGCAGACGCAAAACCGCCAAGACCTGAACTCCCTGATACGAACTGTCGGCCAGGACGAAAGACAGCTTGATAAACTCGGACAACAAGTCAGCAGCATGATACTGGATTTGCGGCGAGTCAAAACAAAGGTGGGATTGTATTAGCTTTCCCCTCAGGACGCCTCGCACGATTCTGGACCGGAACGTAGGCTTGATCATATCGCGGAGCTTGAGCGATTGGCCGGGACTATTGCGGTGTTTCGAGTAGCCAGAGCGGCCATTTCCGCCGGCTGCCGCCAGCAGGGCGATGACCGCCCCAGCTAGCGCACATTGCGGAGAAATTCGCACGAATGCTGGAAAGCGTCAAGTCCCCGTAAACTCCAGGAGTTGCTTGCGGGAGTCGCCTTGACCGTTCGCCCCTTTTAGCCTTGCGGTACGGCATCAGGAGTTGCTGGTGTTGGTTTTGCCGGTGTGCGTTCGTACCTTGATTTCGCAGGCGCCCGTTGGTCCTTCGCTTTTTTCGGTTTTTTTGCTTCTCGGCCGCGCGTGTCTCGGTTGCCCATAACTCACTCCTCGTCGTGCTGGATTTTACTTGATGGTGCTGCTAGCGGTGTTTCTGAATGATCTCGTCGATCAGGCCGTACTCCTTGGCTTGCTGAGCCGACATAATGAAATCGCGCTCGACGTCTTGCTCGATTTTCTCGATCGACTGCCCGCTGTGGTCTGCCAGGAGCTGGTTGATCACCGACCTCATCCGCAAAATCTCCTTCGCGTGGATATCAATATCAGTTGCCTGGCCCGAAAGCCCTGACATCGAGGGCTGATGGATAAGTATGCGCGAGTTGGGCAGCGAGAAGCGCTTCCTGGGAGCACCGGCGGTCAGCAGCAAGGCGGCCATCGAGGAGGCCTCCCCAACGCAGGTCGTGACCACATCGGGCCGGACGTACTGCATTGTATCGTAAATCGCCATGCCAGCCGTAATTGAGCCGCCCGGCGAATTGATATACACCTGGATATCGCGCTCGGGGTCTTCGGCTTCCAGAAACAACAGTTGGGCCGTCACCAGATTCGCAACGTGGTCGTCAATCAGCGTGCCAATAAACAGAATGTGGTCTTTCAGCAACCGCGAGTAGATATCGTACGCGCGCTCACCTCGCGTGGTCTCTTCGATGACCATGGGAATGAGCATTGAACCGGCTCCTCGCGCCACAACTGAATATGGCATCCAGAATCTCAGATTCGAGTCTAATCCTTGCGCAAAATTATCTCTGGCCAGTTCATATGGATCACCCCCGGTATAGAAGCATCAGGCGGCTCGGTTATCCATGCATCCTGCACCTGTGTGGTGCTTCTCCTCGCGGCAGCGCTTCTTTGATCTTCGCACTCTCCGGTTAGCGATGCGAGGACTACCAAAGTTTGAGCGCAACTGCATAGCCGGTCAGAAGTCCATGGAAGAAGGCCTGCCGTACCTTTTGGTTAGAATCCTTATAGTGTCGGGTTGCGTCGTCGAGCGCGCGAAGGAGTTTCTCGCGGCGCTGTTGATGTCTGCCTCCGTCCGTCAGTTTTTTCACGAGAGCGCGCACTGCATCCTCGTCAGCAATGGTGAACTTGTGCGAGTGGCGAGCCATGATCGCACCTCCCTTTCCGAAAATCTTACCACCTCAATAAACTCACGCCCGCTTCACAAATGCCCCTCGGCGACTCCACGGGCAACCAAGGAAACGGTCGAGGGCCAAAGCAGGAAGCTGATGCCGTGCAGCATCGCTCCACTTGAACGTGTCAATAGCTGTATGATGCACCGAGCCGAATGGTCAGAGCCTTGTGAGGAGTGCCATGTCGAAACGTTTAATCCTATTCTTCGTGTGTGTTGCTCTTCCGTTCTCGGGCACTTTTGCTGGTCAGGAAGGGGGCGCTTCAAAGCCGGGCAGCAATTCTGAAGCCGCAAGGAAAACCAGCGGAACCTACTCCCGAAGTGCGGCGGCTAAAGCGCAATTTATGCGCGAGAGCGGCTATAGAAATGGCAGACCGGGATACGTAGTCGCTTATAGGAAACCGCTCGCCTGCGGCGGGGCCGACGATCCAGGCAATATGGAGTGGCTAACAATCGCGGAGGCCAAGGCGAAAGACAAGATGGAGCGCAAAGGCTGTAAGTGAGATCGCTGTGGCCGTGTTGCAGTGATACCAGAGAGAACTTCGTTGTCGTTCTTGTTTAACGAAAAGAGATGATCGTGGCTTTGATCGACGATTACCGCCTTGCGAGGAGGACAAATGTGGCGGAATAAGCAGTCACAATCAACCGCACCGAGCGCGCCTTCGGGACGTGTCGTGGAAACTTTGAGCGCCCCAAAGGTCCCAGCCAGTGATGTCAGCCCGACCGGCAGGGTAGCGCAGGCCACTTCGTGGCTGGGGCCGACTCTAAGAGTGAAGGGAGAAATCTCCGGCAACGAAGACCTGCTGGTCGATGGTAAGGTCGAGGGGCCGATCTCGGTGGGGGAACACAGGCTCACCGTGGGGCACAACGGTCAGGTTAGCGGCGGGCTTGCGGCGCGCGAAATCATCATCTATGGCAAAGTTGATGGCCATCACAATGTAGTAAGTGAAAGCATCGAGATCAAGAAGGGCGCTTCGATGATCGGCGACCTGACCACCCAGCGGATCGTCATTGAGGACGGCGCCGATTTTAAGGGCAGCATCGAAATCGCGAAAGGCACCAAGGAGGTTGACTCAAAGCTGGATAACTCTTTTCTCGTTCGGACAGCTTCCAAGTCTGCCTGAGACCTCTCTTCGGCCGGCGACGTTATCGACGATCCTGGGAATAAAAACCCATCTCAGCCTGCGCTGCTTTTTACCAGGGACGGATGACGACACCCTGCCCGCAACCCCGAATTGCTGCGTCAAAAATTTCCGCTTCCGCACCGATCCAAGCACATCGGAACGGCAGGCCCTGAGAGCTTCTCGCCGACGGTCGCGGCCATGATACGAGGACCTAACAATGGCGATTGGGATAATTTTCTGGGGCTATAATGACCGGCGCGTCGTGCTGGCAGGCTTGGTTACCTATCCCAAAATGGAAGGAGAATTTCGACATGGCACCAGCTAATTGGTTCCGCGGCGCCGCCTTGCTGGCTCTCGGCGCGATCCTGGGTGGTCTATTCGTTTCGTCGTGGGAACACCCCGCCGCGGTAGCGCAACAGAACAATCCGCCAGTCACTCAAGCGACGCTGTTGGCGGACGTGACCCGCCTGAGAGACATTACACCGCCATTTTCTCATCCGATGGTTGATGTCGCCATGTTCGCCGCTAATCTTTGGTTTGCGGGCGATAAGAAAAATTGGCCGCTGGCTAACTATTATCTGGGCGAGATGCGCAACCGCTTGGGTTGGGAAGTGCGCCTGAATCCCTCTCCGAAGGGCGCCGACGGCACTCTTATGGATATGAAAAATATCTTTGACGGCATTGATACGGGCAGCTTGACCAAACTGAAGACCATTATCGCCATGAAGGACAGCAAGCGATTTGCCGCGGAGTACAAGAACTTGCTTGAGGATTGCTATTCTTGCCACAAGACGGCTGGGCGCCCGTATATACGCCCCATGGTTCCGACTGCGGGTTCGCAACCTATTGTGAACCTCGACCCTGGAGCTACGTGGCCGCAATAGCAACGCGACTGAGGGTCCAGGGGTGGGATGTAACTTGCACCAATGAGAGAGCGCTGAGCGTATGCTAAACACCAACAGGGGACCTGAAATGGAAAGTCCGGCTAAACCGATTAAGAAATTGAGAAAGGAGTTGCGTCCGTGATGAAAGTTGCTCGCCTCATCTGCCTCGGATTGCTGGCAACCGCGAGTGGTGTCGGCCATGCGGGGCAGGCCACTAGCCGAACCACCGGCAAAGAACGCTTCGAGGTTTCCGGCATCAAGGCTGTTCGGCCAACCCTGGTGAACACTATCGCCGCCTTGAAAAAAGGAGAGGTCACGAAAGCCAGAGCTGCGTTCGAGGATTATGATTCTGCGTGGAATGGCATCGAGGTGTACATCAACACGCGGGATAAGAACATGTATGACCAACTGGAACACCATTGGCAGGCCAAGATCGAGGAGGGGCTCAAGTCCTCGCGACCCGATACGGCTGCGCTGCTCTCCGACGCGCAAACAATGCTTGCCAAATACGACGAAGCGATCGCCATGGTCGCAAAAGCGCCTCCCCTCAATCCGCTATACGACGATGTGGCCCGCCTGCGTATCGTTCGAGCCAACCTCCGCGAGGTAAGTCCCGCATTGAAGGCTGGGAATATGGCCAAGGCTCGCAGGTCCTTCGCCGCGTTTGAAGCCAAGTTGCCCAGCGTCGATGGCCTCATCAAGGCGCGGTCCCAGGAAACCTATGACAACATCGAGAAGGGCCTGCCCCAGCTAAAGAGCGCGCTCATGCCGGACAAGCCGGATGTCGACCAGGCGGTTGGTTTAGTGAACGGCGTGATGGACAAGTACAACATGGTTGTAACCGAGGTTACCAAGGACGCCCGAAGTCGCTAACGAACCCCTGTTTCCAGGCTACGTACGCATTACACGGGATTGTCGATAACCGAGGTCGAGGAGGTTATTGGAGATCTACGGGCTGGCCTTGAGCGCCACTTTTTTCGCCGACTTGTCAGGAGTTACCCGGCGGAAACCGACTGCGGGATCGATCGCCAGAACCACACCACCAGAATCGCATTGTACGCAATGACGATGGCCAAGCTCACCAGAAATGTAGTTCGCCCCCTGCCGAGGCCGGCGTATTGCCGCTTCCAGCGATAAGCACAGAAGGAGATCAGCAACACAGCCAGTATCGTCAGGATCACAACCATCACGCTGACTTCACTAGTAGGCCGTTGCGCCCGCATCAGCCTGGAAACCTGGCGCATTGCTCCGCCCAACAACCCGACACCATACGCAAGGATCAGCCACACGGCAGGAGCCACCATGCCGAGCATGTAGGCCCATTTATCTTGAAAATAGAACAGCATCAGGACAATCGCCAGATACATCAGCGACTCATAGAAATGCAGAAGGAAAAACTCCGGTTCCATCGCGCTGAGGATGAGGAAAGAAAGCATCAGAGCGCTCGCCACTGTGGCAATTCCCCGGTGAGCTGACATGAGGCACCTCGCGGCGCATACAATAGGCGCTCAAATGGGCGGAAATCAAGGAACAAATACAAGCGGCGTTCGGCGGCCAATGCTCCCATAAACGGGGTTCCCGTACCGCGATTGGGCACATTCGGTTTTCTATGCGGGCTCGAGCGCATGGAGCTGACCGGCTGTTTTGCGCATGAAAGCTCGTGAGCAGGTCAGCGAAGGCCGGCGGACCAATACGTGTATAATACCGAGCCGCATTGGGTTAGAGCGCGCGGCGTCGGCGCCCTTTGGCGTCTACGGGCCGATTTTCCACTCGATTGGCGTTTCAGTGCGGAGGCCTTATGGCTGATTATGCAACTACGAAATCGCTAGAAACAGGTACGAATCTCGCGCAGGACTGGAATGTCGCTGGACTCCCATTGATCTAACCGCGGTTACTACTCTGCGCATCAACGGAGCGGACGTAAATAAGCTCAGAGGGTGAAACACGACGTGAAATACATTTACTTTTTTGGCAAGGGCAAGGCGGAAGGCACCGGCGTTATGAAAGAGATTCTCGGCGGCAAGGGGGCCGGCCTCGCCGAGATGACTCGCATTGGTCTTCCTGTCCCCGCCGGTTTTACCATCAGCACGGAATGCTGTGATTACTACCTGAACCACAATCACAAGCACCGGCCGCAGCTTCGCTCCGAAGTGGAGAAGAATCTCTCACGGCTCGAGCGCGCAGTTGGCAAGAAATTTGGTGATGCGCGGGACCCGCTGCTGCTGAGCGCGCGCTCCGGTTCGGCGCGTTCCATGCCGGGAATGATGGAAACGATTTTAAATCTGGGCCTGAACGATCAGAGCGTGGAGGGTTTGGCCCGGCGGACTAATAATGCTCGCTTCGCGTGGGACGCCTATCGTCGCTTCGTGCAGATGTATGCCACGGTGGTCAGCGGTCTGCCCAAAGAAGAACTGGAGGGGCGGCTGCGGGCGTTGAAAGAGCGGCTGAAAGCCAAAGACGACACGCAAGTGGCGGCAGAGAATTGGCAGAAGTTGGTCGCAGAGTATAAAGACTATTTCAAAGCGAAGTGTGGCCAGCCGTTTCCCGAAGATCCCATGGAGCAACTGTGGGGCGCCATCGGGGCGGTTTTTGAATCCTGGATGGCAGAAAAAGCGGTCACCTATCGCCGGGTGGAACACATCACGGGCCTTTTGGGAACTGCCGTGAGTGTCGTGCAAATGGTCTTTGGCAATACCGGCGATAACTCCGGAACGGGAGTGTGCTTCACGCGAGATCCTTCTACCGGCGAAAAGAGTTTTTACGGCGATTTCCTTCCGAATGCGCAGGGTGAAGACGTCGTGGCGGGCATACGCACCCCCGTGCCCCTGCGGGAACTCGAGCGGCAGATGCCGAAAGTTTATAAACAGCTCGAGCGCGCTCGGCACGTGCTGGAGAAGCACTATCGCGATATGCAGGATATGGAGTTTACCGTCGAGGACGGGAAGCTTTATATGCTGCAAACGCGCGCCGGGAAGCGGGCGCCGGCCGCGGCATTCCGCATCGCCGCAGATATGGTGCAGGAGGGCTTGATCAAGCGCGAGGAAGCTCTCGAGCGAATCCAGGCGCAGGATATCGAGCGGCTATTCTATCCGGTGATTGCGGCTTCAGTGCTGCGGCACGACTTGGTTCAGCGCAAAATCTGCACCGGCATCAACGCCGTCCCAGGAGCCGCCGTGGGCCGAGCCGTTTTCCTGGCGCACGAGGCTGAGGAATGGGCCAAGAGGGGCGAAAGAGTCGTGCTGGTTAGACGGGAGACGAGTCCGGAAGACGTAGGGGGCATGGCAGTGGCGCAGGGCGTGCTCACCGCCACGGGCGGCAAGACCAGCCACGCGGCCGTTGTGGCGCGCGGCTGGGGCAAGTGCTGCATCGTCGGCTGCGAAAAGCTGTTTATTGATTATGCGGCCAAGGAGATGTCGTCGAACGGCCGTGTGATTCATCAAGGCGATTGGATCACCTTGGATGGCAGTGACGGCACGGTTTATGCAGGCCAGGTGCCGCTCGCTTCGCCAGAAATGCCCAAGCATTACCACACGATCCTCAAGTGGGCTGACGAAATTCGCAAACTGGGAGTTCGCGCCAATGCCGATACGGCGCAGGATGCGCGCAAGGCTCGCGAAATGGGCGCGACGGGAATCGGGCTCTGCCGCACCGAACATATGTTCTTCAAGGATTTTGAGCACCCCGAACGCAGCGCGGACCGGCAGCTTGCGATTCAAGAGATGATCATTGCCGACAGCCGCGAGGCGCGGCAGAGGGCGCTCGACCGGCTTCGCCCGTTTCAGCGCGGCGACTTCATCGGAATCTTCCGCGCGATGGACGGTTATCCGGTGACGATCAGGTTAATCGATCCGCCGCTGCACGAATTCGTGCCACATGATGCGGAGAAGCAGAAAGAGCTGGCGCAGAAGATCGGACTGTCGCCCGAGATGGTGGCTCGCCGCGTGGAGCAGCTCAGCGAATCGAATCCCATGCTGGGCCACCGCGGATGTCGGTTGCTGATCACCTACCCGGAAATTTTGGATATGCAAGTGGGGGCGATCATCGAGGCGGCATTGGAATGCCGCAAGGAGGGAATCAAGGTCATTCCGGAGATCATGCACGCGCTCACTCTGGATAAAAAGGAGCTAAAGATCCTCGTGGATGAGACGCGGCGCATCGCCGATAACCTTATCCAAAAGGCCGGCATTAAGCTCCATTACTTGGTGGGCACGATGATTGAATTGCCGCGAGCCGCGCTGCTTGCCGATGAACTCGCGGAGGAGGCTGAATTTTTCAGCTTTGGCACCAATGACCTTACGCAAACCGTAATGGGGCTTTCACGCGATGATGCCGGCCGCTTTCTGCCTGAGTATCTGGACGAAGAGAAAGCGGCCATTTTCAGCACCGATCCTTTTCAGACTCTCGACCTCGCCGGCGTCGGCATGTTGGTGGAGTGGGCCATCCAGCGAGGCAGGCGTACCCGTCCGCACCTCGAGGTCGGAATTTGCGGCGAGCACGGCGGCGATACCGAGAGCGTGAAGTTCTGTTATCGCGTGGGGATGGACTACGTAAGCGCTTCGCCATTCCGCGTGCCCATTGCACGGCTAGCCGCGGCACAGGCCATTATCGAGGATAAGAAGCGCGGCAAGCGCGCTAGCCGGTAGGCTGGCGCTATTCGCGAGCGTGCGGAGAGGCGCTGCGCGAAAGAGTTTGCGCCCACGCGCGTACGGATTGCGCCAATTCATGCATTATCTCTGCATCGGTCTTCCCCGAACTCTTCAACACGTGAAACGAATGGTCGGCTGTTCCGATTTCGTGCAAGGTTGCCCGAGCGCCGAGGTTTGCACAGATGGGGCGCAGTAGCTTCAAATCGGCGAATTGATCGCGTGTGCCTTGCAGGAAGAGCATGGGTGTCCTGACCTGAGCGAGGTGTTCCGCGCGCTTTGTGCCCGGGCGGCCGGGCGGATGTAGAGGAAAACCGAAAAAGACCAAGCCCTGGACTTTTTCCAATTCAGGCGCCAATTCGGAACCATGTTCCGCCGCGGCCTGCGAAGTCATGCGCCCTCCCATGGACTTGCCTCCGGCGAGCATGGGGAGATCAGGCGCGGTCTCGCCGGCCATGCGCACTGCCGCTCGAACGACGGATTGGAGCACGGCTGGCGGGTCTGGGACGCGGCGCCGCTGCTCCATGTAAGGGAATTGATATCGGAACGTGGCCACCTCGGCGCCAGCCAGTTCATGGGCAAGCTTACCCAGAAACGGATGATTCATTCCGGCGCCGGCGCCATGCGCCAGTACCAGCGCCCAGCGCGCATTGGCAGGCCGCAACCATAGCGCGGATACGTCGCCGATATGGGGCACGACAACCTTCAAATGGACATAGTACGCTGAGTACTCTACCCCAGAAAACTGTTCGCTCGAGGTGCTAAGAAGATCTATCTCAAGGCCAGGCTGTGGTACATTTCTCTTAGGCGAGCTTGCAGCCATACTTCCCTGGAGTCCCGACGCAATCATGATCATTTTTCGCAAAGAACGGTTAGAGGGTGAGTTGGCCGCCCTCCGAAACGAGTGGCGAAAAGAAATGGAACGCTCCTTGAGGGCAGTGGGGGAAGCGACTGCCTCGCGTTTGAGAGGCGATTCCGAGGCCATGGAAAAGGAAGTAGCTTCGCGCGTCGCCGGAATGGGCCAAGCCCTCACTGAAATGACCTCCCAGACAGAAGACAAACTTAACGTTCTACGTGAGGCGCTAAATCAGCAAGACGAGCGGTCTCAGCGGTCGCTCTGGCGACTCGAAGATGCCGAACAGCGCATCAACGAGCAAACATCCAGGCTGGCACAGGCCACCGGCGAAATCGACCTCAAGCTCATCGGGCTGCGCCAGTATCTCGACGAGCAAAACGATCGTCTGCACGAATCGCTGAGGCAGTTGCAAGCCGCCGATGAGCGTCTGAGTGAGCAACTCTTGAAACTCGATCGGGCGGCGCAAGCCGCAGAACAGAATCTCGAATCCCGCGCTGCTGCCATACTGGAAACCGCCAGCCAGGAAATGACGCGACGCGCCGAAGAGGCGATCGTCGCATGGGGCGAACAAGTGCGCATCGCCCAGGAAGCAACCGGCCGCGAGATCGATCGGTTTTCAAGTGAGCTCAAAGGCGAGCTGAGCAGCCGCCTGGATCGCACCAACGAGACACTAAGAAATATCGACGCGGCCATTACAGCCGCTCAAGAATCACTGCGAAGCACGCAGGAAAACCTCGGCAGGATTTCGGAGCACGCCCTGGAAGGCGCCTCAGGGCGAATGCAGAACTTCATACAGGAGTTGATCGCCAATTCGGAGCGGCAGATGGAGGAATCCGGCCGGGCGGTTGCGGCCAAGTGGATCGCCCAACTCGAGGATAAAGCTACGGACACGACCTATACCGCCTTTGGCTCTCTCTTCAAGGTTTCGGAATGGTGCGAGAAGAAAGCCCAGATACGCATGCAGGCCGCGCTGGAAAAAGGGCTGAATGCGGCTTCCGATGACGTCAGAGAAAAAGCCGAGACCGAACTTCGAGAATTCTCGGCCAAAGTGGAGGCCGCGACCGGGCAAATCTCGGCATTTATCGAAACGCAGCGCCAAGAGGTCCGCGCTGCCTTGGATGCGGAAGGGGAACAGCTCACATCGCGGCTGGGCGCCGCCTTTGCGGAGGATGTGCAGGCGACGCTGAACAGAGCCAGCGAGAATCTGCGGAACGAGATAAACTCCGTACTCGAGGCAGTTCGCGCGGAAACGCTGGCCCAGGAAAACAGATTGAGAGATGTGATCTCTCAACTGGGCGATCAGGCCATCCAGGCTCACGAGATGCGGCTCGAGCAAGTTTCCCGTTCATCCCTGCAAGAAACGATCGGCAAATTCAGCCAGGAATCCAGTGAACTCCTGGAAACGATTGTTCGCGCGGCCGAGCAGCGCCTGCGTCACACCTGCAATGAAGTTTTTACGGATGCCGGTGAGGCGCTTCGGCAGAGATTACTGGAGCTTACTTTTTCTCGCCCCGCCGCCAAAGCCGCGACCGATTCAGCCTAATCGCTGTCCTGCGCGGCTAGAAGCCTTCGTCCTCTGCTAACTTCATTCGGCGAAACGTCAGATTAACGCGAGTGCCGCACGCTATCTTCGATTTTGGCACGCAGTGCTGGTATTTCTGTTGGAATCCAGCGGGCATCACGAGCAGGCTTTCAGAAGTAAGGACGTAGGTCTGCACAGAGTTTTTGTGGGTGATCGGACGGACCAAGAATGCGCGCGAAGCCCCGAGGCTAAGCGATGCGATGAGGTGCGCTGAATCCATCTCCGGCTCATCATCGGAATGCCAGGAGACGCTATCCCGAGCATTCGCGTACCGATTGAGCAGCACGCTGTTGTAATCGCCGCCGTACTGCGCCTGAATCTTATCCCGGATTGCCGCTATTTCCGCTGTCCAGCCGGCAGGCTCGAGCGTACGACCCGAAAACTTGTAGGCGTAGGGTCCGATCCAAACTTCCTCCCGGGGAACAGGGTGGCCCCGGAACTGGCCGCGCGTCCAAGGCAAACACTGAACCGAAGCGAGCAGGGCTTCTGCTTCTAATGGCGTGAGAAATGACTTCACGAAAATGGGGTTCATTTATCGACGCTTTGGCGTGCTTGCTTCTGCCGCAGCAGACCAACATTCGGCGTGTCTTCGTCGACAATTCAACCACGCCTGTAACGTGTTGGGTGGGCAACAACCACGGCGCTTCGATTATGAAGCTGGAGCCGACCGATGAGGATGTTCTATCGAGGGCCGCGGCCAAATAAAATCAGCGCTGCTGGGCCAGGATCTTCTCAACTTCGGTGCAGGCCATGTGCAGAGATTCGAGCTTGGTCCCGTAACTGGTGAGTCCCAGTTTCCCCGGCGTGATCTGGTGGCAGGTGGTGCAACCGAACTCCTGAAAACGCGCGGCCTTCTGTTTTTCCTCCGCCGTGCGATCAACTGATTTCACCTGCGCGATTACGTTCATCGAGGTGAGCAGAGAGATGCACCCTTCAAAGCCTTTGCCCACCTGCTTGCCGCGTTCGGTGAAACCGAGCTTCCCGTTAGCGCCCAGCGTATGACAATTATTGCAGCCGTGGTGCTCGAAGACGTAGTGGGCGAGCTCATCCGAGCTCATCTTGGACATTTGCACGTCGGTCAACGTGTTGGGTGAGGCTGTAGTAGAGGCTTTGGATGACTGCACAGGTTGAGAACTCGGCTTGGATTGAGAGAACAGCAGAACGGCGCAGAGCACAAGAGAAGTCGCGCCCAACCCGATCGCCGCAGTTCGTGTGAGATTCACACCTTTTGTGACATTAGATCTGAGCATAGTAAATTGACCCGCTGCCTTTGCAATCCTGCGTCGGAAATTCATCACTTGTCTACTCCTTTCGAAAATTGACGCGCTCGCAAATTCCTATCGCGCCGACCGAGTCGTTCCGTTTCCCAAGGTTGATTGGGATCGGGGACGCTCCGGAAAAAGATTCGGAGCCAGGAAACTGAATAATCCATTGCGAATGCTATCGGTGCCGAAAACTTCGCCGTGCTTGGGATCGATGGCCACGCCGCCGGGATGAACCAAAAACGTGTTGTCACCTTTGATAATCGCGCGCGGCGGCACATCCCCGTCGTCATTTACATCCCAAACGCCGATAAATCCGAGAGCGCCGCTGTTCCAGGGCGATGGCAACTGGACATCATGAGGCAAGTCGGCCCTGGG
>QHYR01000092.1 GCA_003223315.1 Acidobacteriota bacterium
CCCAAAACGATGATGGCCGGATCCTGCTGCGCGTGCTCGCGCAAAAATTCCAACGCGCGGCGGATCACGTTGGCGTTGAACGCTCCGCATAAGCCTCGTTCGCCGCTCACCGCCAGCAGCAGAATCCGCTTTTCCTCGCGCCTGCGAAGCAGCGCGTGCGCACCTTCCGGTACGCGACGGACCGCAGAGCGAACCAGGCGCGCAATCGCGCGAGCATAGGGTCGTGCCGCAAAGGCTTTCTCTTGGGCCCGGCGCAGGCGCGCCGCCGCGACGAATTTCATGGCCCGGGTAATCTGTTGCGTATTCTTCACCGAGCGAATGCGGCGTTTGATGTCGAGCTGCGTGGGCATGGGATCGGTCTAGCGCGCGGCGGCCGCTCCCGCCGTGAACCGCTCCTTGAATTCAGATAGCGTTTTCTTCAGGCCTTCGCGGATCTCATCGTCGATGGCTTTCTTTGTGGCGATCTTATTGAGCAGTGCACCGGCGTGAGTGTCGGCAAATGCCAGCAGGTCGCGCTGGAAGCGCTCCACTTCGGAAACTTCGATCGTATCAAGGAAGCCATTGGTTCCCGCAAAGATCACGAGCACCTGCTTTTCCACAGGCAGCGGCACGAACTGGTCCTGCTTGAGTAGCTGTGTGAGCCGCTGGCCGCGGGCCAGCTGGGCTTGCGTGGCTTTGTCCAGCTCCGATCCGAACTGGGCGAAGGCGGCCAACTCGCGATATTGCGCCAAGTCCAGCCGCAGCGTCCCGGCAACTTGCCGCATGGCCTTAATCTGCGCGTTGCCGCCTACCCGGCTCACCGAAAGTCCTACGTTAATGGCCGGACGAATGCCGCTGTTGAAGAGATCGGCTTCCAGATAAATCTGGCCGTCGGTGATGGAAATGACATTGGTTGGGATGTAGGCGGATACGTCGCCCGCCTGGGTTTCGATCACCGGCAGTGCCGTGAGCGACCCGCCTCCCTTTTTGTCGTTCAATTTGGCGGCGCGCTCCAGCAGGCGCGAGTGCAGATAAAAAACGTCACCGGGAAAAGCTTCCCGCCCCGGCGGGCGTCGCAGCAGCAGGGAGATTTCGCGGTAGGCTTGCGCGTGCTTGGAGAGATCGTCATAGAAACAGACGGAATGGCGGCCGTCATCGCGGAAGAATTCGCCCATGGCGCAGGCGGCATAGGGAGCGATGTACTGCATGGTGGCGGGCTCGGTGGCGGAAGCGGCCACCACGATGGTGTAGTCCATGGCGCCGGCGTCGGTCAGGATCTTCACCACTTGCGCAATGGTCGAGCGTTTCTGCCCGATCGCGCAGTAGATGCAGATCATGTCCCCGCCCTTCTGGTTGATGATGGTGTCCAGAATAATCGCGGTCTTGCCGGTCTGCCGGTCGCCGATAATCAGTTCGCGCTGGCCGCGGCCGATGGGGATCATCGAGTCGATGGCTTTGATGCCGGTCTGCAAGGGCTCGCGAACGGGCTGGCGATCAACCACGCCCGGGGCAATGCGTTCCACGGGAATGCGCTGATCGGTAACGATGGGCCCTTTGCCGTCGAGCGGCACGCCCAGAGGATTGACGACGCGTCCTACCAGCGCATCTCCCACGGGCGCTGACATGATCGAACGCGTGCGCTTGACCGTGTCGCCCTCTTCGATGGCCGTGTATTCGCCCAGGAGCACCGCGCCGACCTGATCCTCTTCGAGATTGAGGGCGATGCCGGAAACGTCGTGCGGGAACTCCAGCATCTCGCCGGCCATCACTTTTTCCAGGCCGTGCACGCGTGCGATGCCGTCGCCGACAGAGATGACGGTGCCGACCTCCTCGACCGCCACGGATTGATCGTAATTCGCGATCTGCGCGCGCAGGATCTTCGTAATTTCGTCCGCTTTGATCGATGCCATGCCGCTCCGCTCCTATTTGGACTCGAGGCGCGCCCGCAACCGTTCGAGCCGGGTGCGCACCGAGCCGTCGTAAATCGTTGAGCCAACGCGCACCACCGCGCCGCCAATGAGGGCGGGATCGAGTTCATAACGCGCTTCCACGCGCCGGCCGCTCAAGCGCTCGAGCGCCGCTCGAAGTTGCTTCTTTTCGCCTTCCTTCAACCCCCGCGCGGAAACTACATTGGCACGGGCTACGCCCTGCCGCTCGTCAAGCTGGGCCTCGAAAGCCTGCTGAATTTCCGGCAGCAGCGCCATGCGTCGTTGATCAATCACTACAAACAAAAAATTTCGCAGCGTGCGGCTGGCCTTCATGCGCTCAACCAGGGCCTGCGCTATGGCGTGCTTATTGGCGCGCGACACCGCGGGGCTGCCGAGCAGAATCCCGAGTTGCGCCGACTCGCCCAATAAGGCCAGGAAATCCCGCAACTCGCGGCTTACGGTTTCCGCGTTCTTCTGTGAGATAGCCACGTCGGCGAGCGCGTCCGCATAATGTTGCGCGATGGTTCTCATGAAGCGGCCCGCTCCAGTTCAACCACGAAGGAATCAAACAAAACCGCCTCAGCCGTGGCGTCCATCTGCTCCCGAATCAAGGCCGCCGCTCGATCGGTGGCCAGCTGTGCGGCAATGGCGCGGACTTCTTGAGTTCCGGCACGCTCTGCCGCCGCGATCTCAGCGAGCGCCGCCTGGCTAATCCTTTCCATCTCGGCCTTCGTCAGCGCTCGAATTCGCTCTCGATCCGCAGCCGATTCGCGCTCGGCCGTACGCCGCTCCTGCTCGATTTCCCTTTGTACGGCAGCCAGCTTTTCGGCCGCTTCTCGCAGTTCCCGTTCAGCGGCGGAACGGGTTTGGTTCGCCTCCCCAATGGCCCGGGCAATCGCCTGCGCCCGGCCCCGGAAATAAGGCGAGCCAAATTTGGCGATGAGATAGGCAAGAGCCCCAACTACCAGAAGAAAATTCAGCCAGCGGAAAACCGTACCGATCGGCATGCTCGCTGCATCAGACGAACTTTCCTGAGCCAGCGCAGGAAGGGAGGCCATGCCAAAGAGCGCCAATCCAAAGCTGAATACAGCGGCACGAACCAAAGACCACCTGCCCGCCACAGTCTTCATCAAACCTCGCCTGCCGGGCGGGGATACTCTTGCCGTTGAGGTTCCAGAATGGCGCGGGCGATCTTTTCTGCCAATTCAGTGGTGCTGGTGTCCAGTTCTGCGCGCGCCACTTCGACTTCCGCGTGGATGCGTCTCTTGGCCGCTTGTATTTCCTCGTTGGCACGCTGGCGTGCCTGCCGGATGGAGGCGCCGCGTTCATCGAGCGCCGCACGCCGCGCCGCTTCCTGCTCCCGGAAGAGTTCCGCGCGAGCCTTGCGCAGCGCATCCTGGTACGCGTGGCTCTTTTCCTGGGCGGTCTTGCGCAGCTCTTCGGCCTCGCGCCGGGCCCCTTCGATGCGTCGGTCGCGTTCCCGCACGACACGCTCGATGGGACCGAAAAATGACCAGCGCAGGAATAGATAAAAAAGAAAAACAAATACGGCCGTGGGGACTGCGGCCAGAAATAAGTCGCCGAGCTGTTTCAGAATTTCCATGAAAGACTTGAGCCGTCAACCCCGCGTTCGCTGGCGGCATACTTTCTGCACGCGAAAAAGAGGGCTGAAGTCCGCCCTGCCGGCCTGAACACACGCAGACAAAGGAAAAACTTATAGCATCCGCACTGCGTTCCGTCAACGCCCGGTGCACTTCCACGCGATTTCGATACGTCGGCTTGGCATGAGAGAGTTTTACCGTCCTCAACCGCAATTCGCGCTCAGCGTCTCTTTCGGCTTGATGGTACGACTCCAATTTCAGCCAGCGTGCCCGTTTGACCGTGCTTTGCAGCGGCAGCTATAATTCAGATCGGCGCGGAAATACGCGTTTCCGGGCATGCCCCAAAATGCCTGGCCAGTTCACAGCTTTCTATAAGAAAGTGATGCGCCGCCATTCCGCCTGCCGCTAACTTATCAACGTAAGGGCGCCAATCGGGTTAACCATCAAAACTGGCGCCGGCCTCAGGAGTGAGAGATGCTGAAAGCGACGCAACTGCGTCCAGGAATGATTATCGTTCATGACGGGGACCTCTACTCGGTGCACAGCGTGGACCATCGCACGCCCGGCAATAAGCGCGGTGCCATGGCCACGCGCATGCGCAACCTGCGCAGCGGATCGATTATCGATTATCGCTTCCGCGCCGAGGATTTTGTCGAACGCGCCGTGCTCGATGAGGTGGAGTTTCAATACCTCTATTCCGATACAGAAGGCTATCACTTCATGAATACGGAGACGTTCGAGCAGCTTAGCGTCAGCGGGGAAGTGCTCGGCGACGCGGTCAATTACCTCATACCCAATCTGGTCCTGAAGCTCGAATTCTACGAAGGCAAACCCATCGGCGCCCTCCTGCCCGATACCGTCGACCTGACGGTTGTGGACACCGAGCCGACCGTGCAGAAAGCCACCGCCAGCGCGGTCATGAAACCCGCA
The DNA here is from genome assembly GCA_003223315.1 of Acidobacteriota bacterium. GTDB lineage: Bacteria > Acidobacteriota > Terriglobia > Acidiferrales > UBA7541 > Palsa-189. The sequence continues at coordinate 4,439 of QHYR01000092.1, forward strand.
AAGCTCGAGACCGGCTTGACCATCCAGGTGCCGCCATTCATTTGCAATGGCGACAAGGTCAAAGTGGACACTTCTGAAGCCCGCTACGTGCAGCGCGCGCAGTGAGAGAGTGGAAACTTAGACGTTCTTTGCGGAACGAGTAATCACCGCTTCTCTGGGTTCCTTCGAAGGCGTGAGGCAGTCGCGGCTGCGGCGTATAGAACTGTAAGAAAAACCGAGCAGCGGCACGGCAGGTTCCTCGGCCCAAGCCTCGGGCGACTCCTTCAGCAGCTTCTCGAATTCATTCACCAAAGCCCCATCCCACCAGCCGCGCCGCGCTTCGTCGTGCAGGATAGCGAAGGCACGTTCGGACGAAAGCGCTTTGCGATAAGGCCTGTCGGTGGTGAGCGCGTCGTAGATATCAACCGTCTGCAGGATACGCGCCGGGAGCGGAATCTGGTCACCCTTGAGGTGATCGGGATAACCGCTGCCGTCCTGGCGCTCGTGATGCCAGCGGATAATTGGCAAGACTTGCCGGAACGATTTCAGGGGAGCGCAAATGCGTTCGCCAATCACGGGATGCGCCTCCATCAACTCGCGCTCATGGGCGTCGAGCGGGCCGGGCTTGAGCAGCACGCGCTCCGGCACGACGACCTTGCCGATGTCATGAACGACGCCGCCGCGGCGCAGCGCGATGTGCTCTTCCACGGATAATCCCAGCCGTTCGGCGAGCGCGACGGAATATCGTGAGAGGCGGTCGCAATGGCCTTCGGTGTAGGGATCTTTGGCCTCGATGCTGGCCGCCAAAGTGAACACCACGGTTTCCGCGCTCTCCAGCTCGTCGGTGAAGCGCTTGATGCGCACCAGCGACTTTACCCTCGCCAGCAGTTCCTCTTTCCGCACGGGCTTATTGAGGAAGTCGTCCGCGCCAGCCTCGATTCCCCGGATGCGGTCCTCCACGCGGCCGAGGCCGGTGATCAGCACGATTGGGGTGAGGCGCGTCTCCGGACGATCTTTCGCCGCACGGCAAACGGCAAAGCCGCTTTGGCCCGGCATGACTACGTCGATGAGGGCCAGATCAATCGTTTGCTCTTGCAGGAGTACCAGCGCCTGAGGGCCATCCGACGCCGAAAAGACACGATAGCCATGCGTGCGCAGCATCATTTCCAGCATGTCTCGCGCGGATTCATTATCGTCAGCAACGAGTATGGTTCCCAGCGGCGTTCTGTTTGCGGACACGGCTTCCTCCCTTTGTGCATCTCCTAGCGCGCCGAAGCTCCGCAGATTCGTCGCGGGACCCCGGGCACTCGGCGCGGAGCAGGAGGAAGGGGTGCACACACGAGTCCCCGCTCGACGGAACTTTTGAGAGCGAAAATTACAGGAAGGGGAAGCCAATTTTCGCAGCGCGCCCGCCGCGGTGTCAAGCAGACTCTGCCTGCCGTTGCTCAGCTAGTTCCCGGATACGGTCTACCACACGTTTGACGAAGGACCCGCCTGCCCTATTCAGACGCAGGTGCGGAAAAGACGCGGCGGAAGATGTCGTCCACGGCGTGGAGCTGGCGGCCGAGATCGAAGGCGCGCGCGAGCCCCGCAGGATCGAGGAATTTCGTGATGCGCGCATCGCGCGCCACGCGTTCGCGAAAACTGCTGTCCCCCTCCCAGGCGGCCATGGCGTTTTCCTGTACCCACTGATACGCGGCGTCGCGCGGGGCCCCGGCTTCCACGAGATCGAGCAGAAGCTGCCCGGAAAAAACCAGTCCTTGCGTGGCGTCCAGATTTCGCCGCATGCGCTCGGGGAAGACGCGCAGGCCGGTAAGAATATCCATCATGCGCGCGAGCATGTAATCGATCAATATAGTGGAGTCCGGCAGGATGATGCGTTCGACGGAACTATGCGAGATATCGCGCTCGTGCCAAAGCGCGATATTTTCGAATGCCGCCTGCGCATTGGCGCGCACCACGCGCGCGAGGCCGCAAATCTGTTCACAGCTTACCGGATTGCGCTTGTGCGGCATGGCCGAGCTGCCGCGCTGTCCCGCGGCAAAAGGTTCCTCGGCCTCGCGCACTTCGGTGCGCTGCAGATGGCGAATCTCCAGCGCGATTTTCTCCAGCGTGGCCGCGATGATTGCTAGAGTGGAGAGAAATTCGGCGTGGCGATCGCGCTGAATGACCTGCGAAGCGACCGGTGCGGGCTCAAGCCCCAGCCGCCGGCAGATGGCGTTTTCGACCTCCACGCCGAGATGTGCGGCACTACCGACCGCGCCCGAGACTTTTCCCACGGCCATCTGCCGCGCGGCATGACAGAAGCGCTCCTGATTGCGGCGATTTTCGGCAAACCAGTTGGCGATCTTGAGGCCGAAAGTAATCGGCTCGGCGTGAATGCCGTGAGTGCGGCCGATCTGAGGCGTGTGCTGAAATTCGTGGGCGCGCTTTTCCAGCACTTCACCGAGACGCTTGAGCCCCGCTTCGATCAGGCCCGAAGCCTCGCGCACCTGCAGCGCCTGCGCCGTATCCACTACGTCGTTCGACGTCAAGCCGTAATGCAACCAGCGCGCCGCTGCGGGATCGCCGATCGCTTCGCCCACAGCCAGCGTAAAGGCAATGACGTCGTGCCGCACGCGTGCTTCGATCTCCAGCACGCGCGCCGCATCCACGCGCGCACGTTCGCGAATGCGCGCCGCCGCTTCCCGCGGCACGACACCGCGTTCGGCGAGCGTGTCCGTGGCGGCCAATTCGACTTCGAGCCAGCGCTCGAGGCGGCCTTGATCGGTCCAGATCGCGCCCATCTGCGGGCGCGTATAGCGCGTAATCATGCGAGCCAAGAATTTTCGCGTTTCAGCGACGAATTTGCAAACGCACAGTTAGCGCCCGAAAAATCGGGCGTTTAACCCGAGCCTGGGAAGTCTGCAGTTCGCGAGAAGTTCACATAAAAGCAGATCCCTCACCCGCCCGGCAGAGTCGCTACAAATGCAAACGTGCCCGGCGGGTTCGGGATGACAGAATCTTTTGGCAGCGCGACACTACAGCTGGATGGGCGCAAGCGGCTCGTGCTGAGAAGCGATCTGCAACTCGCCGCGGAAGGCCAATTCGCTTGGCCGCCGGCCCAGGGCTTCTTCCGCGCAGATGCGCGCGACATCGGGATTATTGTTGTTTTCGGAAAGATGCGCCAGCACCAGATAGCGCGGGCGCGCGTCGAAACCTTCGGGATCGGCGAGAAACGCGCTGACGCTCTCATTCGAGAGATGGCCGGTGCGGCTCATCACGCGCTGCTTGACGTGCCAGGGATACGGGCCGACCTTGAGCATCTCCACATCGTGATTCGATTCGAGCACGAGGCCATCGCAATCGCGCAAGTGCTGCTTGACCAACTCGGGCATGTAACCGAGATCGGTCACCAGGGCGAGCTTCACGCCGGCAGCGCGGAAGGTGAAGCCGAGCGGGTCGATGGCGTCGTGGGGAATGCGAAACGGCGCGACTTCGATATCGCCAATGCAGAAGCCGTGGCCGGCCTGAATGAACTCGACGCGCTCGAATCTCCGCGCGTGGCGCTCGGGAAGAAAACGCAGCGTTTCGGCATGAGTTTCGGCGGTGAGATATACGGTGGTGCGCCAGGCGGCCAGCAGCGCGGCGAGACCGCCGATATGATCCGTATGTTCGTGAGAGATGACGATGCCGTCGAGGCGATCGACCGAACGCGCCAGGGCGGCAAGCCGCCGCAGCGTTTCGCGCTTTCCCAGCCCCGCATCCACCAGCAGGCGCGTCCGGGAAGTCTCGAGCAGGGTGCAATTGCCCGAACTGCCCGACGCGAGAATGCTGATGCGAAGGCTGATGGATTCTCCCCGAATCCCGGACTTCCTTTACGCGTTTTGGCGCGCGGGCCCCAAAGCGCAAAAAAACGCGGCCGCATGCATCATCGCAAAAGCGCGGGGCGCGCGTCAATGCGATTCAAGAGAGTCTGTTTAGAAAATTTTCAGCAGGCCAGCAAATCGCGTTTTAGCTCGAAACCGTCCAGCGGGCCAACCACGGTAGCGGCAATTTTCCGCGACTCGAAAAATTCCGCGGCCGTCTGCTGCACGTCTTCTGCGGTAACCGATTCAATCGAGGCGTGCAATTCCTCGACACTAAAAAAGCGCGCAAAATAGATCTCCTGGCGCGCTAAATTGGACATGCGCGCCCCCGGGGACTCCAGAGAAAGCACCAGCGAACCCTTCAACTGGTCCTTGGCACGCCGGAGTTCCTCCGCGCCGACGAGCTCCTTCTTCAGGCGCGCAAATTCGCCGGCGATCGAACGCAGCACGCGTTCGGTGGTGCTGCGGCTGGTGCCGGCATAAACCGAAAGCATTCCCGCGTCGGAATAGGGATTGAGCTCACTGAAGACGGCGTAGGCCAGTCCCTGGCGCTCGCGGATGTTTTGGAACAGCCGCGAAGACATGCTGCCGCCGAGAATATTATTCAACACCGAAGCCGCATAACGGCGGGGATGCGCGAGGGGATAAGAGGGCACAGCCAGTGTGATGTGGGCTTGCTCGAGCGCAGGTTTATTGCGCGTGATCAGGCGCGCATGCGTGCGCGGAGCCGTTCGGCCGTTGGGAGAGGACCGCGGCTTGCTTTTGAGCCTGGCGAAAGGCTCATCCACAAGCTTCAGCAGGCTGTCTATGTAAACGTTTCCAGCGGCGGTGATCACCGTGTTGGCCGGCGTATACCAGCGTTCGAAGCAGCTCACGATGGAGTGGCGCGTAAAGCGCCGCACCGTGGCGCGCGTACCGAGTATGGGCGCACCCAACGGATGCCCGCGCCAAAAGCTCTGCGTGAGCATTTCGTGCGCCAGCGATTCGGGATTGTCGTCCTCCATGCGGATCTCTTCGAGGATGACGTGCTTTTCCTTGGTAATGTCGTCTTCAGCAAAGACGGGGCTCAGCACCAGGTCCGAGAGCACGTCAAAAGCGATGGGCAGATTTTCGTCCAGCACCTTGGCATTGAAGCTGACCATCTCCTTGGAGGTGAAGGCGTCGAGCAAACCGCCCACCGAATCCATCTCCCGGGCGATCTGTTCAGCGGTGCGCCGGGAAGTGCCTTTGAAAACCATGTGCTCGATGAAATGGGCGATTCCATTAAGGCCCGCGGGCTCGCCGCGCGAACCGGCGCGCACCCAGATACCGATGGCCACCGAGCGCATGTGCGGCATATGCTCGGCCACAAGGACCAAGCCATTGGGCAGCGCTTCTCTTTCGATGGAAATTCCGGCTTGCTTCATCGTTCTTCAAATAATGGCACAGTCATGACTGAAAAACTATTCAGCGTTCTCTGCCGGAGTAAGGATGTAGACAATTCGTCACCGCCGATCGATGCATTCGCACATGCTATGATGAAAGCAGAAGCGGGAATTTCCATGCCTCGCCAGATACAACCCTCTACTCATGCGCATGCACAAGGTCCTGCGCCGGACGTTCGATCTGCTTCTCCGAAGCGCGCTCTGCTCGGGCGATCGCGCGACGATTTGCGCGCCTGGATGGCGGAAATGGGCGAGCCGGCCTATCGTGGCTCCCAGCTTTATCACGCGCTTTATGCCGAGTGGCGTCTCGATTTTGCGTCTATGAGCAATCTGCCCGCGGCGCTTCGCCAGCGCCTCGCGAATGATTTCCGCATTGGCGTGCCCCAGATTTCGCAGCGCTTTCGTTCGAGCGACGGCTCGGTCCGTTATCTGCTAACGCTTGGCGATGCGAGTGCGACGCAGCACGGCAGCGAAGCGCCCGCGCGTGTGGAAGCTGTCTTCATGCCCTCGGATGGCCGCCAGACGATTTGCATTTCGACGCAAGCGGGATGCGCAGTGGATTGCCACTTCTGCCTGACGGCACAGCTCGGACTCGTGCGCAATCTCACGGCCGGCGAAATTCTGGCCCAGGTTCTCATCGCACTCGAAGATCATCGGGAATCGCTCAAGCCGCGCACCAACGTCGTGCTCATGGGCCAGGGCGAACCCCTATTGAACTACGAACCCGTCATGGCAGCGCTGCGCATCATGCTTGACCCGAACGGGATGGCGCTTGCTCCGAGGCACGTCACACTTTCGACCAGCGGAATCGTGCCGGGAATCGAGCGCCTGGCCCACGAAAAGGTGCGGCCCAAGCTGGCGATTTCTCTCAACGCCTCGACCGACGAAGAGCGCGATGCCATCATGCCGATCAATCGAAGATATCCGCTCACGGCGCTGCTGGCGGTCTGCCGGAAATACCCCTTGCGGCCGTGGGAGCGGCTCACGTTTGAACACGTGCTCCTGGGCGGCTTCAACGACTCGCCGGAGGATGCCCGCCGCGTGGCACGACTCCTCGTTGGTTTGCGCGCCAAGGTCAATCTCATTCCCTGGAATCCGGGTGAACTGCCCTACCGCCCGCCGACTGCAGAACGAGTAAACGAATTTCGCGATGTCCTCACCGCGAAGGGCGTTCCCACGTTTGTACGTTATTCACGCGGGCAGGACGTCTGCGCGGCCTGCGGCCAGCTCGCGCTCAGCGAAGCCGGCTCCGTGGTCTCCGCAATCGCACCGGTTCCTGAGCCTTGGCCCGCCGCCTAACGCGAATTCGCGCACATTCCGATGGCGCTCATCATCCGTCCCGTGCCGGCTCCTTCTTTTCGATAACTGAAGAACAGGTCGGTTCGGCAGCCGGTGCAGAGCGCGCTCACGGCAATATTCCGCGGGTTGACGCCGGCGTCCACGAGCTGCCAGCGATTGGCAGCACGCAGATCAAGCCAAACGCGTTCGCGCGGTGGCTCGTGGCCCGGCGGGATCATGGTGAGCCAAGGAAGGGGGTTCGGATCCTCGCCGGTGGCGAAGCGCTCAAACGGTCCCTCGAACCATTCCGCGGCCTGCGCGAATTGCGCGGAAAAAGCCTGCGCGACTTCCGGGCCGACTTCATAGCAGCACGGGCCAATCGCCGGCCCTAGCGCGGCGATTACGTCTACGGGCTGGGACCCGAACTCAAGGCGCATTCTGCCGAGCGCTTTGGCGACGACCCGCGCCAGCGTGCCGCGCCATCCGGCATGTACGGCACCGAAAACGCGCTGGCGCGGATCGGCCAATAAGATCGGGATACAGTCGGCAGTCTGGATTCCAAGGAGCAAGCCGGCTTTGACGCACAATGCGGCGTCGCCCTGCGGGGCGCGAGCAGCAGCTTTCGAGCAAACATGCACGACGTCGGAATGGATCTGGCGCAAAGTGATCAGCGATTCCTCGATACCGATTTTCGCAGCCAATTTCGAGGCTGATTTCTGGGCCAAGATTGCACGCACGAAGGCCCCGCGATTTTGTGTAACGGCTTCGCGCGAATCCCAGTCGGTGAAGGACAAATTAAGCGCTGCAACCCCATTGAGCCCGCTCGCTCCGCCTTTTCGGGTGCTGAAGCCGTGGACAAGCCACGGGACCGAGTCGAAAATCTCAGCGGTGAGAATCTCCAGGCCCGAAATGCGGCGCAGAGCCCAACCATCCTCGATGATGCTTACGGCACCGGCTTTCCGGGCTTGCCGCCGGGTGGAATGCGCGCTCGGCATTATGGTCGCCTCCACTGTACTAAGTTGCGTTTATTGCTCCTGACCACTATGCCCGGCGTACCTGTCTCGAGAGCGAGGCGATGTAGACCGCAAAGAACGCAGAGCGGGGCGGTATAATCCACTGCCGCTGGTAATGTGTTTGTTACCGCCGGACGCAACGAGGAGGCATCGGCGACGTGATTGTCGGCTTGGGGGTGGACATGGAGGAGATTACTCGATTGGGCGACGCGATCAAGCGGCACGGCCGAATTTTCCTGGAACGCATCTTTACTCCGGCCGAGATCGCATATTGCCAAAGGCATCGCGATGCCGTGGAGCGCTACGCGGCGCGCTTTGCCGCCAAGGAAGCAACGATGAAAGCTCTCGGGACCGGGTGGGGCAAAGGAGTTCGCTGGCGGGATATTGAAGTGACTCGGCAACCCGGCGGCCGCCCAACTATTGTTCTCCACGGCGCAGCGCGCGAACACGCAGAACGCATGGGCGCGCGACACATCAGCTTGAGCATCTCTCATAGCGGCAATTTTGCATTGGCTGAAGTCATTTTGGAAAACTGAAGGCCGGTGCAGAATCGCACGCGTGAGAATAGGAGGAACGCCGCTCCGAGATAAACAGGCGAGTGGGTGCGGGCGGATTTATGTTTTCTTCTTCTCTTTGTCCAGCTTGAGCGAAATCACGATGTCTTTGCGGCCGTCAAAACTGGAGACAGTACGCGTATTCGAAGTCATGTTCTCGTTTTCAGCGTGCACCTCGTAATCGACGTTCGGATCGAGGCCGCTGAAGCGATACTCGCCGGATTTATCGGAGATATAGGTCTTTACGGCCAGGGTGCGGACGTTTTTCAGATACACAACCGCCGAAGCCACCGGATTCTCGGCCTTGTCCAGCACCGCTCCGCGAACGGTGCGCAATTCGGATTGCTGGGTCCATGCCGGAATGGCCAGCAGCGCTAAAAGGAAGAGTCCTCCCCAGAGGCGAAAATTCGTCTCCCACCGTGGGGCAGATTCCACAAGCTTGGCTGATCTCATCGTGTTCCTTTCCGCCCGGAGCACTGGATCGCTTTTACATGGTGAAAGCGGACACTGCCAGCGAACTGATACTGACAGCTGATTGTAGGATGGCATAGGCTAAGGGAAGAGATGCTGGCCGGCAGCCAAAGAGTTACTCCTCGAAGTCTTCCTCCTCGTCTTCCAAGACTCCGTCGCGCATATCACCGTCGTCTCCTTCTTTTTCCGCCTCTTCCTCTTCTTCGTCTTCGGAGATGACGTTCAGATGCACCGGATGAGTCTGCACAACTTCCAGCTCGGCTTCACACTCCGGACAATTCAGAATCTCGCCCTCTTCCACTTCATCCTCATCGAGATCAATCTCGACGGCGCATTCCGGGCAGCGCACCACAGCCGAACCCCCTGGCCAAGCATGGCCCTTTCACGCAAGCGTATTATATTACGCGGGCGAGTCAAGGGGGGAGCCGCCCGAGTTCATGAGCAAACGTGAGTTTCCCGAGTGGCCGCTGGTGGGCGTGGGCGGCGTGGTGATTGATCAGGATCGCGCCCTGCTGGTGCGCCGCGCAAGGGAACCAGCACTAGGCGAATGGACCATTCCGGGAGGATTGCTGGAAGTCGGTGAAACGCTCACTGGCGCCGTGGAACGGGAGATCCTGGAGGAGACCGGGTTGACTGTGCGGGTGGTCGCGCTGATCGAAGCCCTGGAGCGCATTTTTTCGGATTCCGAGGAAGTCCGCTCCGGGCCAGACGCCGCGTGCCTTCCGCCCTCCTCTCAGGAAATTACCCGAACTTTGGGGGTGCGCCTGCGTCCGCGCTACCACTACGTCATTCTCGATTATTTATGCGAGCGCGTTTCCGGGGAGCCGGCGATGAGTGCAGAGGTCAGCGATCTGGCCTTTGTGAACGAGAAAGAACTGGCGAGTTACGCGCTTACGCCCGCGGCGACACGCGTGTTGCACAAGGCCTTTGCCATGAGCCGCGCTCGAGCAGGAGCGTAAAGCGTTACGCTGCACTTAGACGGATTCCTGGCTTGGCGCGGAATAACCCCGTCTCATTGAGTGTGAAAATACATGGTTTGCGCGGAGGTTCGCGGTCACGTCTCCCGAGCAGCGCGAATGAGAGATTCCATGTGATCGAGATAACGCTCGAAGGCGCGGCGGCCTGCCGCCGTAAGACGGTACTTGGTTTTGGGCAGCCGACCGTCAAACATCTTGGTGCAGTTGATATAAGCAGCTTCCTCGAGCTTGCGGGCGTGTACGGACAGATTTCCATCGGTAGTCCTGAGCAAAGCTTTCAACTCGTTGAAAGTGAGCGAAGGATTCACCGCTAGGGCGCTGACAATTCCCAGCCGCATGCGCTCGTGGATCAGCCGGTCGAGGCCGGGCGCGACGGCCTCCTGAGCCCGACCGCGGAGCGCGGCGAGGCGCGGCTCCTGAGGACGGGATTTGGAAATGCGTTCTACCGTCGCGCTTCCCAGCTTAGCTCTCACGTGGCCTCCCAAAACCAGGCGCAATCTCGCAAGTGCACTCAGCCGCCGTACTTTTGGGCGATGATCAATCCGAAAAGGATTTGCAACCCCCCAAAACCGGCGATCATGTAACCATTGCCCCAGGAGGCCGGCGAAACGAGGGCCGCGGCGCCCAGGGCAATAAAGCACACGCCCATCATTGGAACTACGCGCACAGAAAAAGAACCGCCACTGACTACGGCCGTGCCGTACAGCAGCAACCACATCCCCGGCAGCAGGCGGAGATCACCATCGCGATAAAGCGCCGCGGTCAACAATGCGCCAACGACCATCGGCGGGGCGAAACTGAGCGCGAATTTGCGGCCCGGTCCGGAGAAGAGCGGCATACGGGCAGCATGGGCCTTCTGAGCCACAGTAAGCACGGCAAGCACCATAGCCAGGCCCGCTTCCACGAGCCATATGAAAATCCAGCGAGCCGCGGTGGGTTGATGTGAGGCAAGAGCGGCCGCGGCGAGTGCGCTGAAGCCGATTGCGGTGCCGCCCCAGCCTGGAACAGCGGTGAACGAGCCCGCGCGCTCCATCGTTTCGCGAATGAAGCGGAGGTTATCCGCCGCACGGTCTTCCAGCGGAACCAGGACGGGGCGCGGGGAGCGGGCAGGTTCTGCCGGAGTCATGCAGTCGAGGATACGCGCAGGTCGGACCTTGTCAAGTTCTTTGCAAGACAGAGTCGCAGTCCGGCGTCAACTGTCTTTGGGTTTCCAGCCATACTGCCCGATGAGAGGAACAAAACGGCAGTGATAAAGCGGCCGCTTCAAGAGCACGTTGTCGCGCTTCTCCACGCGCAAGAGCCGCTGCTCTTCCGCGGTCCCCACCGGAACAATCAGACGTCCGCCGTCCGCGAGCTGCGCCGCGAGCGGCGGCGGAATCTCGGGCGCTGCCGCGGTGACCACAATGGCCTCAAATGGAGCCTGGTCCGGCCATCCGAGCGTTCCATCGCCGACGTGCACCTGCACGTTGCCATAGCCGAGCCGCTGCAGCCGCTCACGAGTGTCTACGGCAAGATCTTCGTGCATCTCGACGGTGTGGACTTCACGCGCCAGGAGCGATAGCACAGCGGCTTGGTAACCGGAGCCCGCGCCAATCTCCAGCACGCGTTCGCTGCCCGAGAGCTGCAATGCTTCAGTCATCGCCGCGACCATGAAGGGCTGCGATATCGTTTGACCATGGCCAATGGGAAGCGGACGATCACTATAGGCTTCGCCGGCCAGCTCCGCGGGAACAAATTCATGGCGCGGCACGCTGAGCATGGCTGCGACGACGCGCTCATCCCGGATGCCTCGTTTGCGAAGCTGCCGCTCGACCATCTCGCGGCGGAGCAATACCGGATTCATGGGCGTAGCGGGAGGTGCCGCGGGATGGAAGCCATTGCTGCGGGTGGAACCGTCGTCCGACTTAGACACGGAGCCCCCTGCGCGCTACTTGAATCGTTGCCTGCGGACGACGTCGATGCCGAAAGTACCGTTTTCGTCGCGCAAGGCCACCACGGAAACATCGGGCCGCACGGTATATTCGATCTGAATCACCTGCTGCTGAGTGGAAGTCACATCGGTGCTGTAAGTAATGACGAGATTGCGTGCAAACTGCTCCGCAATCGTGACGCGCGCACCCGGATTCTGCGTTGCGCTGGTGGCGGCGATATAGTCGGGATCGACACTGAAATGGCGGACCCCAAATAGCCGTTGCACACGGCCGCCTAACTGAGAAGAGATGGCCTCGGAAAGCAGGGTAGTGGCGCCGAGCTGCGGAGTCTGTACCGCCGCAGCGCCGCCCCGAAGCATGCTCTCCTCGCCGGTCTGTCCCGTGAAATCCACGGTGACCTCATATTGCTGGATGGTGGTGGCGACTTCGACGTTGAGCACGGGATCGGCGCGAAAGGGATTGGCGAAATTCAGATCCCCGCGCGTCAGACGGTATTGATTGCCCCGCATGCTCATCTCCCCGCTCAGCAGGTGAACGTTTCCGAGGAGGATGGGGTGGTCCCAGGTGCCGCGCACACGCACGTTGGCTTCGCTCTGAAATCTGCCGCTGGACCATTCCAGCACGGCCCCGGGCGTGGTGTCCGCTTGCACGTCAAACTGCAAGTTACGCAAGAAAGCTGAGGTTGCACGGGGTCCGCTGGTCGTCTCTGTGGAGGAAGCGATCAAAGACGTAATATCGAAGCCCGGCGACATCAGCAGGCGATCGACGGTGACATGGCCGGAGAGAGTCGCCGCCTGGGCCGTGCCCAGCAAACGCAGATCGCCGCCGGCCAGCCAACTCATACCCACAGGATAGCGAACGCGTACCTGCTCGGTGCGTGCCGTCAGATCGTAGCTCACGGGTCCATTGCCATAGGTTAGCGAGCCAGAAAGCAGGAGACGGCCGCCTCCGGTCTCCGATTCGACGTTGTTAAATGTAATGCGGCTGGTATCGAAAATGAAATCACCGGCAAGCTGGCTCAATCCAGCAGGAAAATCTCCGTAGCGCATCGAGGCATTCTGCACATGCACGCGGCCCGTGATGCGTGGGCTCGAAAGCGTGCCGGCAATAGTGGCGTCCACGTCCGCGGGACCGCGGACATCCAAGTTGGGCACGAATTCGCTGAACAAGCGCAGGTTGGCCGCGCCTCCCAGGCGCAGATCCATGGCGCGATCCCCGGCAAAGCGCGCGAAACCGCCGATACGGAAGTCTGTGTCCACGCCGCGCAAATTTGCCTGACGCACCTGGACCTCATGATTGCCATACTGGAGCTGCACGGGACCTTGGTTCTGCAACTTGATGTATTCGTAGTCCAATGAGACTTGCGTCAAATTGGCATCCACGGAAATCGTATCGGGCTGCAAAAGCGCGCCGGAGATGCCAAATGCACCGAAGATCTGGCTGTGGCCGGTGAGTCCACTCAGATGCAGCGCACTGATGATCAGAGGATCGAGATCGAGCTGCGAAACCGTGACCTGGCCCGACAGCGGATATGCGCCGGTGAACGATACGTCCACATTACCGTGCAATTCTCCCGTGGAAATGGCCGAATCGACTCGTAAACCGAGCTTCGTGCCATCGGACGCGACCTTCGCGTCAAAACTGCCAATCACTTCATTTCTGAGCTTTAGATCGATTAGACGCAGCGAACCATCCAGCCTGGGCGCGAAGAGCGGCCCTTGCCCGCTCAAGTGAAAGCTGATGTTGCCTCCGATCGGCAGCCGGGGCGTTTGGATGCGCGTGAAACCCTCGAGCGGGAGCCCGGCACCGGTTAGATCGAAAATGGCCTGACCATCACCCGTGTGGTACGCGAAATTTCCCGTCAGCAAGCCGGGAGGCGGCGGATTGACACTGTTGGCAGCGGGCGGCAGCAGGCGCAATTCGGCGTTAGCGACGCGAACTTCACCATGGCGCAGTGTGATTTCACCTCGCGCCCTATCGAAACGCCAACCCCAGGCCTGAGGATCAACCACGTCAAACAGGCCGGTTAGCTCCGGATCGGCATGCGTTCCCCGACCGTGAAACGTTCCGCTCAGCAAGCCGTGCACGGGATAGGAGTATCCCAGCAGCGCCTGTAACCCGTCGCTATCGGTGCGCACGAGCGTGGCATCCAACTGCCAGGAATTCCCCGCGCGGAAATTCCAGTTATCCAGCATCAACGACAGTTCGAGCTGAGCCGAGGAGCGGTCGCGGCGCACGTTCGCCCGAGTAAAGCTGAACTCCTGGGGCGAATAGAGCATGTCGCCGTCGATTTCATCCCAGGAGAGCCTGTCATAACGGGCATTTGCGCCGATCACGTGTCCAGTGAACGTTGGCCGCGCGAGCGGGCCGGTTAGGTGCCCCTGCCAATGAACGCGCCCAGCGATGACTTTAGGTTCGGCGTTTTTGCCTCTGATGCGATTGATGAAATCATCCCAGGGAACCAGGTCCTGGGAGTCAAACGTTGCGTCGAGCTTGGAAGCCTCTGCCGCCAGCGTCCCGCTGAACTGCACGTGGCTCGATGGCGTGTCAATATGGCTGGCGTTCAGCACCACGTCACGTTCGGCCATGCTGTAGTGATAATCGAGGCTTGCCGTGACGGGAATCTGGCCCGGCGGCGACTGTCGCCGCGGGACCCAAAGTGAAATGCCGCGCGAATCCAGGTTCTTGAAATCTCCCGTCCAGGTGGTGACCGCCTGGACATCGGCAATACCGCCCCAATGCAGCGGAACGACAGGAAGATTCTTATTGTTCACTGCTGCGAGTAAGGTGTCGAGGTCCATGTCGTGCGCATGGGCGTTCACGCGAAAACGAAGCCCGCGAAAATCCAGATGAACCTGGCCGTCAATCGCGCCGCCAAGCGCGCTGGCCGAGAAATCGGGAACTTCGAGAGTAGCGCGGTCTGCCCGGTAACTACCGCGGGAACTGATTCCACTGCTATGGAACCAGGAATAGGGCATGGCAATATCCGCCGCAGAGTAATTTCCGGTCACCGCTAGGCGACCCTCTACAAAATGGCCATTGCCGGAGAAATCGACCTCGCCGGCTGGGCTGTTGGGTTTGCGCAGGATGGTGCGAATATCTTCGAAGTCGAGATGACCGCGATAGCGAAACGCCCAATTCGAGTGTGCAAAGCTGGAATTCGAGAGTTGAGCGTCAATCGAGGTGTGCGGCGCATTCCAAAGCAGTTGTGTGACCGATAAAGAATCCG
>QHYR01000245.1 GCA_003223315.1 Acidobacteriota bacterium
TCTTCCTGTATTGTTCAAAGTGGACCACAAGTCGCCTTACTACAACGAGCAGAAAAAGGTCTCTATCTTTTACGCCGAGTCGTGGGCGCTGATCCACTATCTGATGATCGGCGATAAGCAAGCTCACAATGCTTCTTTTGGAGCCTACTTGAGCGCTTTGGGTCAGGGTGCGAGCCAGGACGAAGCCGCCACGAAGGCCTTCGGAGATCTCCGCAAACTCCAGGACAATCTCGTGGCCTACATCGGACGCTTTACATTTCTGGCCTTCGGCTATCCTGCACCTGCGAAAATTCCCGAGAGCAGTCTCAGCACGCGCATGCTCTCGCCGGCGGAAGTAGACGCCTACTCCGGCGGGTTCCTCGCGCTTCATCGCCAGTTTGAGCAAGCCGAGCCTCTTCTCGAGGAATCCGCGCAACTCGATCCCAAGCTCGCTCTCGCCCAGCGAAACCTCGGATTTTTGCACTATTTCCGTGACGAACGCCCTGACGCACTCGCTTCCTTCGCCGCGGCCATTGCCCTGGACTCGCAAGATGCTAACGCGCGCTTTCTTCGCGCGCAGTTGACCTTCGATGATGTATCTCACACCGATCCGCAGATTGAAGAGGATCTGCGGCAGGCGCTAGCTTTGAAAACGGATTTCGCCGATGCCAACGGTTTGCTGGCCGTCTATCTCGCGGCCAATAACCAAAAGCTGCCCGAGGCGCTCGGGCTTGCACAGAACGCCGTCCATCTGCAACCGGGGAATTTTAATTTCCAGCTCGCCCTCGCGCAGGTGCTCATTCGCGTGCGCCGCTATGACGATGCCGAAGCTCTCGGCCGCCGCGTGCTCGCGCGGGCGAGCGACGATGGCATCCGCACCGAAGCCGACCAGATTCTGACGTACGTTACTCAGGCTCGCGATTACGACGCTCGCATGCGGCAGACGCAAGAGGAGTCGGCCGCTCGTGCCAGTGCAGACGCGTCCGCCGCGCGCGCCGATCAGGCCGCCTCCCGATCGGATGAAGTCGCGGCGCGATCCGATGAGGCCCCCGCCGAAAAAGTCTCAGAGCCAGCTGGGCCGGCTGGCGATCCGAACGCGCCCGTCCTAAAGCGACGGGGGCAGCCAACTGATGTGATCGGCGTCGTAATCCAGGTGCATTGCGATGGCACTGAGATGGAAGTTACAACGAGGGTTGACGGCCGGCCTGCGCCGCTTGTTTTTCACGCGAAAGACCGTAAGCGGATCGGCTATACCAGCAATGTCTCCGCAATTCACAACGACATAGATCCGTGCAGCGAACTCAAGGGACACAGGGCGAAACTCATCTTTGCCCCCTCAGAAGCGAAATGGCTCGACGGCGAGCTCGTGCGCATCGAGGTCGAAAAGTAAGCGACACTCCGGCGCGCAACGCGCCGGACTATCGCAGCTGCTTATTGGTTGCCTTGGGGCGGCGGCGGGGTGCAATTGGCGATGCATTTCACCGCCTGCATTTCAATTTCGGCCTTCTTGTGAGGAACGTTCGAGGTGGCCTCCGGGACGGCGATGAGCGATTGCGGCCCATCCGCCGCGTTGAACGTGCACTGGAACTGCAGCGATTGCACGCCCCGCTGCTGGCAAGGGCTTTTCTGCAGCGCGGGCTCCAGCGCGCCCGGCTGCGCATGCAGCTGATCCGCGATTTGCGAAGGCAGCATGGCGATCACCATGGGCACCGGAGATTTCACCTTGATACTCACTTGCGTGCCGTCGTGATCGGGTGCGAAGCCGCCGTAAACCTTCAGAAACGACGTCAGGTCATATTTTTCTTTGATCTGCATGAACCATTGATATTCCGGCTGGATGCAGTTTTCCACGCAATCCCAGCGGTAATACTGGATGTGCACATCGTTCGGCGAGACGAAATGACGGCTGGCCGAATTCTGCGCCCTCAATACCGTCGCGACGCCAAGTCCCACTGCGCGCTGCACTTTATTATTCGGATCCACGACTCCATTATTGGGATCCAACACCGAGCCTAGGCCCGTAAACACCGCATGATCGGCGCTCTCCCGGTCGTCGCGAATCACCAGCGTCATCGCTTCCGGAGGAAGTTCACAGACGTAGGTGGTTTCCACCACGTGCTCGCGCGGGCAAAGCTGGCGCAATCCGGGGATATTCTCAGGATGCTGCAAGGCTGTGGTCCACGCTTCCGCATCGGCCAGGAATATCGTGACGGGCTGCTGCGCTTTGATGTCCACATGCATGTTGCCGCCGTTCGGGCCCGGATGGTAGGTGCGCCCGGAATGATAGTTCGCCGGGTCCAGCCGCACGCTTTCGTCATTCGCCGGCAGCCAGTTGAAGACTCTTTGCTGTCCAAACGAGGGTAAGGAGAAGGCACAGATCGCCGAAAACGCGAAGATGGCCCATATTTTAGGTGTTTTCATAGTGCTTCAATTTTGCGGGGGCGCAGGCTCGCGGCGCAAGGCTGCCAGAGAAAGGCGTTGCCATCAGTTAACGTACCGAAGTGAGCACAGCAACGCTAAGGCGCCTAGTGCAACGGCGCGATGCGAAACATAACCGATGCATTCCACTTGATCGCTACCGGCTCGCCATTTAGGTAAGTCGGTTCAAACTTTCCACCGCGGAGGGTCTCGATTAGTTCCGGCCGATGGCCTTTTGCAAATCGCTCATCATCACCAGGCGTCCGTGCAGCGGCGCGATCTGCTGCACGTCCAGATCGAGGCGCTTGATGTTCTCATAGAGATTCACGCTTTCCTTCACCACCGGACCCGGCGCGGCATTGGCAGGCGCGGGGTTATACACATCCGCCTCGATGAGCACTTTCTCTTTCGGCAGGTAGCCGATCAACATGGCATCGTCATGATTGCTTCCCTGAAGGTGATACAGCTCCAGGGTTCGCGTGCCATCGGTGAGCACGCGTTTGTCAGCCACAGTCTCAATGACGGGCTTCTTCGGCGCTTTGGCCAATTGATCCGGGCGCAGCGTGTGCGGCATAGCCCACAGTTTTTCGTAATACGGCTTGTTTTCGGCCGCCGTCAAAATGGCGGCGCCTTCGGCCGCGCATGCCCGCAGACCGCCCGCATGATCGAAATGGTGATGCGAATTGACCACGTAGCGGATCGGCTTGTTGGGAATCGTTTTCTTGACCGCATCGATGACCGCCACAGCGCGATCGTCATTGAGAGGGCATTCGACCAGCGCAACGTAGTTCTTGAACTCCACGGCCACGCTGTGATGCGTTCCGCCCGTGAGATACCACACCCCGTCGGACACCTTCGTCGTTTCCACCTTTACCGGAGCGGGACCTTGCCCGGCCTTCTCGACGCTGTCCGGCACGGGGAAGACCACGTAGGGATTGTTGTTGTCGGTTTTGGTGATGGTCAGGTCCAGCACCGGAAAGCCGCCCTGCTTCTGAACGATGTGTGTCGGGAACAGGACATCCGTGGTGATCTCGCTCAGCTCCTTGTAGTCCGAATACGTCGTTTCCGTGACCATGTCGCCGAGCACCGGGTCTTCCGTCCGCGTCTCCACGCGCTCCACCTGGTTTTTGGCGTTGAGGGCCGCCTTCATGGTGATTCCCTGGAGCGCGCCGGAGAGCGGAAACGTGATGACGCTGGCGCCTGCTTCGGTCGTGAGCTTGGCAGCCGAGCCGGCCTGCACCGCCATCTTCAGAACTCCGAAAGGAGTCGTCCAGAGCTGCAGCAGCCGGTCGTTGAACGCGCCGGGAGCCGGTGCCGCCGTGCTCGCGGGAACGAAACCGGCGCCGGGCACGGACTCGTTCCACGCGAATTTACCGCTCACGACCTGGATCTGCCGCTGAGGCGCGGCCAGAGGCAGCCCGCCGCCACCCTGGATAAGCCCATCCGGATTCGAGCGCATCACGTCCACACGCATCGCCGGAACGGCGTAGCTTAAGCTGGCGTGATAAGTCACCTGGAATGCCGGCCAGGGCGAGTCCGGACGATACGACTGGCCGAACGCATAAGTGAATCCGGTGCCCCAATACTCCAGCGTATTGATGGCA
>QHYR01000246.1 GCA_003223315.1 Acidobacteriota bacterium
CACCTGCCGCGCCAGGCGTAGTAACACAAAAGAGTGAGCGCGAAGGCCTTCAGCAGCACAGCGCCCGCCAGACAAGCCGCCCCTGCCGCGGTTCGTCCCTTCTTCTCCCAGAAAATCGCGGCGATGACGAGCCAGCTCATCAGCACGGAAGCCTGTCCCCGCGTCAGACCCACGGTAAACCACACCGACACGATCAACGCGGGAATGAAAATAATGGCCAGCCTTTTGCGGTCGCTCGCGAATGCAGCCCCCGCGAGCCGGCCCGACATGCTCACTGCCGAGACGGTTAGCCCCGCGCAGGCGAAATACCAGGCCAGCACACTGACCGGCACCGGCAGCAGGGCGAAGGGCACCATCACAATCGAAAATGGCGGCGGATAAACATAAGCCCAGCCGCGCACATTGCGGATGGCGTAGGGATCCTGGCCGTGCAGCACGGCTGCGGCCGCGTCCCGGTACACCGTGAAGTCCGTGCGGTGCGCGGGCGAGCCCCATTGGTGGCCGGGTGCGCCATAGGGTCCGGCGCGAAAAAGCGTGATCCAGGCGAAGAAGGCGAAAAAGAGAATCGTCGTGCCCGCGAGCCATAGCTTGAGCGTTCGCGCGCGCTGCAGTTCTGCCGCAGGTTGCGTTAGCGTCACCAAATCGGCTGCTAGTACCGTTCCAGCTGATCGCTTACCAAAACATAGGAGTATTTCATCTCACCTCCAGGCATTTGGCCAAACAGTTGGAACGGCACTAGTCTACAAAAATGAGAGCCCCGCCAGCTAGGGAGGACCGGCGGGGCGTTTCCAGAGGTGACCGCAAATGAATTTAGAAAATTCTACGGGTGCCGCCCCCGCACCACAACTTCATAATTTGGATAGCGTCCATCAATTTTCCTGCTCTCTATCGGAACGCGCGAGCTACCAGCACAATCACACTAGCGCCCGGCCATCTCCAGAACCCGCGGCGGCTCCGCCCTCCTCAATTCCGGAAATCGCCACGCCCATAATGCCGTGATCAGCAAAGCGCCCGCGCCGCCCAGGACGACCGCCGGCACGGTTCCAAACCAGTCCGCCGTGATTCCCGACTCGAATTGCCCCAGCTCGTTCGACGCGCCAATGAACATCATCTCCACCGCATTCACGCGCCCGCGCATTTCGTCCGGCGTGTTCAGTTGCACCAGAGTGCCGCGCGTGACCACGCTCACCATATCCGTGGCGCCCACGAACAGAAGCGATGCCAGCGAAAGCGCAAAACTTCGCGAAAGCCCAAAGACCACGGTGAACGCGCCAAAGCCCGCGACGCACCACAGCATGGTCGCGCCGGCCTTGCGTCTCAGCGGCTTGTGCGCCAGCAAAACGGCCATGGTTACGGCGCCCGCTCCCGGAGCGCTGCGCAGCAGTCCCAGGCCCCACGGTCCGGTCCTCAAAATGTCGCCCGCGTAAACGGGAAGCAGCGCCACCGCTCCACCCAGAAGGACCGCAAACAGGTCCAGCGAAACCACGCCTAATATGACTTTCTGCCGCCAGATATATCGCAGTCCCGCGAGAACGCTTTCCACGGTCAAAAACCCTGGCGGACGCAACGGCCCTCGCGCCTTGATGCCCACGGCGAAGACAATCGCCGCGGCTTCGATGATCATGGCGATTGCGTACACCGCCGCCGGCCCGCGAAAAAGAGCGTAAAGGAATCCGCCGGCCGCGGGGCCAAGTACCGTCGCCGTTTGCGTCATGGAAGCTTCCCAGGCCACGCCGCTGGGAAACTGCTCCGCGGGAACCAATAAGGGCACCAGCGCCCGCATCGCGGGGCCGCTGAACGCCCGCGTGATGCCCAGGGCCACCAGGATGAAATAAATCGGCCCGGCGGAATGCACTCCGCCTCGCTGAATCCATAAGAGCGAACCCGAACAGATCGTGAATCCCGCGAAGCAAGCCACCATCAGCTTTCGTCGCGCGATCCGGTCCGCCGCATGGCCGGAGATGAGAAAGAGCAGAATACCCGGAAGAAATTGCGCCAGCCCCGTTAATCCCAGCGCCAGCGGACTGTGCGTGATTTCGTAAATCTGCCAGCCCACCGCCACGGATTGCATTTGCAGCGCCAGCACGGTGAGCAGCCGCGCCCCGAGGTAGCGCACAAAACTCGGATACCGGAAGACCGCGCGCCCGCCGCCCGCAGCGTGTCCGCCGGGCGGTTGCAGTTGTCTTCCGGCGCCTTGCCTTTCGGCGTTTTGACGCCTGTCACTTTCGCCCGCCGCCATGGCCGCTTACTCTTGCACAGAATCTCTTACCACAGCCAAGAATTTCGCCAGCCGGATCGCAGGTTGATCCGGATCGCCCACAGCAGCTATCGTGTCGCGGGAGCATTTTCGATGAAGCTACGCAAACTTGGTGAATTCGGCCCGGAAGTCTCCGTCGTGGGCCTGGGCTGCAATAACTTCGGCATGCGAATCGATCTGGAGACTTCGCGCAAAGTCATTCACAAGGCGCTCGATCTGGGAATCACGCTTTTCGATACCGCCGATATCTACGGAAATAGCGGGGGTTCGGAAACCATGATCGGGCAAGTCTTGGGCGAGAACCGCAAGCGCGTCGTGCTGGCTACGAAATTTGGCGGGGCCATGAACGACGCCGGAACCATGAAAGGTGCGTCGCGTCGCTACATTATGGCCGCAGCCGAGGCGAGCCTGAAGCGATTGCGCACGGACTGGATCGACCTTTACCAGATTCATTTTCCCGATCCTGCGACGCCCATCGAGGCGACCCTGCGAGCCCTCGACGATCTGATCCGCGACGGCAAGGTGCGCTATATCGGCTGCTCGAATTTTACCGGTTGGCAGCTAGTTGATGCGCAATGGACCGCCAAGCACCATAATCTGCACGCCTTTGTTTCCTGCCAGAATGAGTACAGCCTCCTGGTCCGCAGCGTGGAGCGCGAACTCCTGCCGGCCATGCAGAAATTCGGTCTCGGCATGCTGCCGTACTTTCCGCTGGCCAGCGGGCTGCTCACGGGAAAATACGCGCGCAGCAAACCCGCCCCGGAAAATACGCGCTTTCAGGCGCTCCAAGGTCTCGCAGACCGTTATCTGACCGAATCGAATTGGAAAATTGTGGAGCGCCTCGAAACTTTCTGCGCCAAGCGCGGCCACACGCTGCTCGAACTGGCGTTCAGCTGGCTGCTGGCGCGGCCGACGGTGGCCAGTGTGATCGCTGGCGCGACCAAACCGGAACAGGTCGAACAGAACGCCAAAGCCGCCGATGGCGTGCTCGCGCCGGAAGAGCTCGCCGAGATCGACGACATCAGCCCGAAGCCTTAGCTGTGTAGGGAGAAAAGTCGGCAGAAAAGCCGCGTTGCGCTACCACG
>QHYR01000247.1 GCA_003223315.1 Acidobacteriota bacterium
CAGCTTCACCTGCTTTCGCGGAGCGTTTTCAATGATCTCGTTCTGCGCGAGTTGGCTCCTTACAAATTCATTAAGACCGCGGAAACTGACAGCCTCTGAACGGCTCGGACGGGGTGTCGCCGCCGCCGCTGACGATGGTGACGAATTGGAACGCAGGCTTGAAGAAGTAGAGCAGAAAGCCCACCGGACGATTGATCCGACGATTCGCGGAAGGCATTCGGTCTCAAATTCGGCTTGTCGTCACTTGGCGCAATAAAGTCAGTGCTTTTGAGGATGGCCGGATATTGGACGGTTTGTCGGCTACTCGGAAGTTACCGAAAACTCACAAACCTTCAGACCGACACACAATTTGACCCCGGGATTGTATACCTCACGCAAACAGCGGGATATACTCACTCCGCAATGGGCAAAGGTAATCGTAGCAATCCTGGGCGTTTATTGCACTCTGCATGGGAGAAACAACAGCAGTTGCACGCCCAAGAAATGCAACCTGAAGCGAAAGAACCCCTTGACCGATGGCGCGAGGGGCTTGATGTGGTTGGTTTGCTGGGGCTTGTACTGGCGGCTGTTGCTCCCGTGATTCATCTACTTCCCAATCCGCTCATCATTGCAATTCTTGTGGGTTCCTTAGCCTTGCTCACGATTCGATTGATGATAATGAAGATTGCTGTCCGCCGCTTAGAAATTCGGTCGAGAGCGGTCGTTGGATTTTCTATCTGGATTCTAATTTCAGGAATAACAGTGTCAAAGGAGTGGCAGTATCAGCGGGAACATACGCCATTTTGTTTCGGTTTTTTTTACAGAGGTACGGGTCCAGATGGTTCCATCGATGGCGGTCGAGAAATTTTGGGCGTGGCAAATGCCACAAAAGAGCCTGCACGCAACGTAACTGTAAATTTATTGGACTTGACGCATAGTAACTCAGACTTTGCCCCCTTAGTGCAAAAGAGAGTCTTTATTCCAGTCGTTTACCCGCTACCATTTAATCCGTCCCCGGGAACTGCTTTGGTGTTCACTGTAGAAGATCATTGGGACTGTTCCGAGTATTTCAAGACCGAAATATCCTTTGAACCCAAGGATGTCGCTGATTCTGAGTATCAATTAAGACTTCTCACAGAGAATGGTGACGCAGTCGAAGAAAAGCTGCGATGGGTTAACCGGAAACAACGCATTACAGTAACCAGAATGCGCGACGGCATGGCCCTGTTCAGCGATATAAATCCGCCTTTCGATGACTTCGGCGGTTGTTTATTGGTACGTCCGAGGGAGTAAGCAGCAGCTTTGCATTAGGCTACATCTTGCACCTTGGCCATGAGTTCCGCTCTCGCCAGCGCGGGCACTCGCTAAGCTGCTTATCGTGAGTTCTTGCACAAACCGCGCCTACAACCCGCGCAGAATGAACACTTGCGAAAAACATGGGGGGCCACCCCCGCAAAACGTTGTCGAGCGACAAAAGAGCTCTCCGCCGCGAAGTCTACCTACAGGATGAGCTTCGCGGCGTCAACAAAGTCCACGGCGCTTGGCATAAAGAAGTCGGCGGGGAGGGCTTTACCAGAATGCGTATTCCCTGATTGGGAACGGGGGCGGGAGGAAGCGATTGACGATTCTCGCTCCCGAGTTAACCCTGTTAACACCGGCAAGACTGCCGCCTGGCAAGGGCACCCACGGACAGAATCAGCAAGCGCGCCTGCAAAGGCAAGGAGAAATCATGCGATACGTCGAGGAGAATCTGACCGAAGGCGAGCGCATCATCCATACCACGCGCCGCCATTGGATCGTGCTCGTTGGTCCGGCCTTCGCCGCAGGGCTTCTGGTTTTGTCGGGAATCGCTTTCGCCTTCAATAAAGACTTGCGGATCGGCGCGCTGATTATGCCGTCGCTTGGCGCGATCGTTTTCTTTTGGGGCTGGGTGCGCCGCCGCGGTTTTGAATTCGCGGTTACGAACAAGCGCGTGATCTGCCGCAAGGGGATCGTATCGGTCTCCACCGACGAGATGTTTCTGGACAAAATCGAGAGCGTTCTCGTGCAGCAGGGAATTCTCGAGCGATGGCTGGGCTTCGGCAGCGTGACCGTTCGAGGAATTGGCGGATCGTGGGAGCCGTTTCAAAACATTGCCGATCCTCTCTTGCTGCGGCGCCGGATCCAGGAACAGATCGAACACCGCACCTCGCCCGTTACGGCTTGATTTGCAGCGCCGGCTCGTCCTGAGCGCGTCGAGGGGGCCAAAAAGCAAAGGAAGGATGCCGGGCTAAAGCCCTTCGAGGCTCAGGGCAAGCCGGCGCTACGAAAAACAACAGCCGGCCCGCCTAAAGGCGGCCGCTACAAAGTCAGCCCCGGTGGATACACAGGATCAGCGTGTGGGAGCTTTGACCGACGCGGGAGCCGGTTTGCCAAACCTCGCCGCATCGATCGGCACATTCGGCTTGATGCCGGTCATTTCAAATTCTGACCGCCCGTCGGTCCAGACCGCAGTCCACTTGAAAGGCATTTTGACTCCGGCGACATCGCGATAATCGGAGAAGTCGATCTCTCTGGGATTCAGCCCAAGGACCGTGTTGGTGAACATCACCAGGCGCACGAGCAGGCCCGAATCCTTGTCGAAGAAGAGCTTGACGCGAGAGCCTGCCGGCGCCGTTCCCTGGACGACCACCACGTTTTCATCGCCGAGGGTTGCGGGCGGAAAACCCGCACGCCAGCCGGTGAGGTATTGTTTGATCTTGGCGGGAAACGCCAACTCCGCTTCCACCGTGACGGCATCCAGCTCGCCTCCGGTGAGGGTGATCAGCGGCAGCAGCGAATTTGACTCGGCGATCCAGCCGTTGCGTCCATCGAAAACGGTGGTGCTTTCCCCAATGGGCGGATGGATGACGGTGGTCCGCAGCCCCGGCGCTTTGGCATAGACTTCCGCCGGTGTCTTGGCGAAATCCGTGTCGTACCCGGAGTAGCTTCCGCTGGCGGTAAAGCTGGTGAGCCCGGCAAGGCGCTGTTCTCCGCCGATGGCCTGGATGTACTTATTCAGGATTTGCTCGGCGGTGGGCGCCTTGGGATCGGGCTGTTGGGCAACTTCGATGTCATTGGGATCGCGGTCGGGCGGAGTGCCGTATTGCTCGGCGAGACTCGGCGTGAACCGCGGCGCCACGTCGGAGCGATGGCAGGTATAGCAGGTGACGGTGCGCACGCCGCCGAAATTCTGCGCGTTAATCGACTTCACCATGAGCAGCATCTTGCGCGCGGTCTGCTTGATGGGCGTGTCTTCGGCATACTTCGCGGGGTCGCGGCCGCTGTCCTCGGTGTGACAATCCAGGCAGTTCAGGCTCAGCGAGGCGGCGATGAAGCCCATCGTGGCCATGAATTCGTCCACGGGAATTCCTCTGAGCACCTGGACGTTTTTGAAGACGTCCTCGGCCATCGGCGGCTTGGCTCCTGTCGGCTGGCCGGCTGGCGCCGTCTGGCCCTTGGCCGGCAAAGCGCTGAGCGGGCCGTTCAGCAGGCAGAGGACGGCTGCTCCCAGCAACCCAACGATCGTATGCCTCGATCCGAGCTTCATATGGCGTCAATTCCTTTTTTGGGCCTTTTTTGGGGACGTTTTTAAGCCGAAAAAACGCCGTGATTACTTTTTGACGTGCGAAACCACGCACTCTCTTGCGCGATTGTTACGGCAAAGGCTCCGGCGTTAGGGGGCGCTTGCGGTAATTGGGGCGATAGTCGTTGTGGCAGCCGACGCAGGCGGCGTACATCTGGTCGCTGAGGGCGGCGATTTTGTCGACGTCCTTGGCTTTTGCCGCCACGTACGCGGCCGTCCCGGCATCCCGCAGGCGCAGCGCGTCTTTCATCCACTGATCGTTGTCCCAGGCGCGGCCCGGCATCATGAGCAAATTGGCGGATTCCGCGAGCATTAGCATCCTGCCCCGAAAGTGCAGCCACTCCTCTTCCGTCTTGGGGAGATCGCGCGTGGTGATGTAGAAGACTTCATCCGAGGCGGGCCAGATGAAACTTATCATGAGGTCGTCGACGGTTCCGACGGGCTTCAGGGTGGGGGCCTGGACGGCCGGCGCCTGGGCCAGCGCCACACCCGAGACAAGCAGAAGCAATGCCAGGATTTTCATCGGCTCTTCCCCCTTGGTCGCGAATTTCCCTCGCGCCTCGCCAATGCCGCGAATATACACGTGATGCGCTCGCCGGGCAATCTCTCAGACCGCGACTTGGCAGAAGCTCCCGCCGCTGCGCCGCGACTGGCCGCTTTGCTTCCGCAGCTTGGCCAGCGACTCAAATCGGTCCTCTCGCGACATTTTGTGGCGTCTTTTATGACATTTCTCATCATTCGCGGTTCCTTCTGGCTTAATGAGGCATTCATGGAATGCACTCAAGCGTGCTCCTAATGTGCTGAAACCAAGAGGCCTCCACCACATGTGACGAATAAGCCACCCGTGGGGGCCCTCAATGGGGGCCGGCGTGCACATAAATAAGATGAGGTAAACATGCGTAAACAAAAGGGTTTCTCGTTAATTGAGCTCTTGATCGTGGTGGCGATTATTCTGATTATCGCCGCCATCGCCATCCCCAACCTCTTGCGGTCGAAAATCGCCGCGAATCAGGCTTCGGCGGTGGGCTCGCTGCGCACCTTGAACACAGCGTGCATCGCCTATTCCACCAGCTATAACCAATTTCCATCAGCGCTTTCGAATCTGGGGCCGATGGGTTCTGGCGGCACAGCCAGTTCCACCTCGGCAGACTTGATTGACTCTGTGCTCGCGGCTGGGACCAAGAGCGGCTACACGTTCAAGTACACGGCCGGCTCGCTAAACCAGTCTTACTCGATTACGGCTACC
>QHYR01000248.1 GCA_003223315.1 Acidobacteriota bacterium
TGCAACATTGCGGAGAGCTCTTCGCGCGTGTAGGCGGCGCGCACGGAGTCGCGGTAAAGCTTATACATCAGTCCTTGGTAGTGGCGTCCATACCAGCGCACATGAAACGGAAAGCGAATTCGCGATGGCCGGCGCAGGTCGCGCAGCAGGATCGCGGCGCCGCGTTTGGCGACGCGACGAATCTCGGCAAATAGGCGAGAAGGATCCCCGATGTGGTGCAGCACCGAGTTGCACAGGACGAGCTCGAAGCTGGAATCGCGAAACGGCAAGGAGCTGGCGTCGCCCACGAGAAAGTGGACTCTTCGGGCAGCAGAGGGCATGCCACGACTCGCGCCAGACTGCATACGCGAATCTCGACTTTCTCTGGCGCGGCCGATCATGGTGGGCGAGCGATCGATGCCAAGAAGTTTCCATTGCGGCAATCGCCCAGAGAGCTTCATCAGAATCTGACCCGGTCCGCAGCCAATATCAAGAGCGCAGCCAGCGACGCAGCCAATCAGGCGAAGCGCATGTTCCACGAAGGTGTCGTCAATCCTGCTGAGGTAGGCGTCCGTCGCTGCGGAGGAATAGGCCTGCACTTCGCTCGAATCGTCCATCACCTCGGGTTCGGGCACGCGAGTCAGGTCAAAGCATTTCATGAGCCAGCTCATCGCGCCGAGTCATCGTGCCAACTCATTGCTTTGACGTCAGGGGACCAGAGCCTCGAACGAATTTTGTGGCGTTTGCGGCGAAGCGTGGTTTCGGAAGGCCGCCGGGTTCACGGGCAACACGATTCGCAGCTTCACGGTGATACCCGGTTTATCAGACTCCGGAACGGCCGGAGGCGCCGCCGGCCAATGGATGGCCCGAGTCATCGCCTCGAACACTTCTGGGGTTGTGCCCTCTGCAATCAGGCATTCGTCGCCATAGCAGCGCAGGAAAACGCCACCGTCAGGCGTGTTGAAGGAGAAAAAGTTCTGCCGCCGGGAAGTTGCCGTGCGCTTCTCGTCCTTTTTCTCGAGCAAATTGCGGTAAGCGCCAAAAAAGCGCGTGGCCGCGGATTCGTCCGCAAGTTTCAGGCGCATCAGCAGAAGCGTTTGCGTCCCGGACTCGCGCTGATAAATGGCATAGCGATCGCCGGTCCAGGAAGGCGCAATTTGACGTGCCTGCTCTTTGCCAAGGAATTGCTTCAGGATTTCGCTAATCGCGAATTCGCCCATGACATTTTCATCGAGCTTCTTCCAGCCGTGCGGAACGGCCTTGGTAATCGGGGTGAGATCGACTTGAACGGGCATAACGCCCCGGAAGTAAAGATCGGGGTGCAGAATTTGCTGCGTTGAAACGGGCGGATTTTCAAATAATCGGTGCAGATCGGGCCAGTCGTTCCAGTGCTTGAGCGTCCGCTGGACAAAAGTCGCGCCGGAAAGATAGGGGAAACTCATTTCGTCCTGTATGACCGCAGGAGCCTGCGCAAACTCCGGGCTATCGTTCGGGTCGCCGATCAGCAGGCTGGGATCGAAATCGGTGATGTCTCGCGTAGTCTTGCCCGTTTTGCGCAAGAGGTAATCGTACATTGCAATGGTGGCCGAACCTTCGAGCACGGATTCTCGCGCGAGCTGCGCGTCATCATTGGTCTTAACTTCATCCTCCCACTTTTCCACGTGAAAATTTTGGTCCTGGAGGGCGTGCGTCAATTCATGCGCCATGATCACGCGCTGTTCGGCTGGTTGGGTCCAGTCGGCGATGAAAAATTCGCGCTCTTTGGGATCATAAAGTCCGGCGATCTGTTCGGTGAGCAGTGCGAGCAACTTCTGATCCAGCGGATAACCCTTGGGAATCAGGCCCAGCGCCTCCAGGGCTCTCTGGTCCGCATTGCGCTTGGCATCATCTTTGTCTTCGCGCATCTGGCGGATCAAAAACTGCCGGATCCCCTCACGCGAGCGTACGCTTTTTTTCAGCGGCTCCCGAACCGGAAGCGAGAGCAGCCGGCTCATTTCCGCCAGGACTTCGTCGGCGGCCTGCAGGAACTCCGCATCGGAACTGCCCGAAGCTTGAGGCTGCCCGCCCGGTTGGTTCTCCTGTTGTGCCCGGCAAGGCAGGGTTGCCAGGGCAATCAGGCACAGGGCCACGATGAACTTTTGTCTCTTCTCCATAAGTGTTGGAGATAAGTTAAGCGAAGTTAGCCTTCTTCCCTAAAGGCTAGATCAAGGAAATGCGACCGGACGACACTAGTATACCCTTAGCGGCCGCCATTCGCCTGAATGCCCGCAAAAACTGTGCGCAATCGTTATGAGTTGTGTATACACGCACTTAGCAATTTCGGCACCGATGACGGAACAGCAGTGGAGCAACCGTTGGTGTGCTTCCTATAATGGCTGATGCATCCGTCCCGGCTCTCCAGGGGGTCCCGGAAGTGAGTAAAGGCCTAGTCCTTATCGTGGATGACGAAGAGGCGATACGCGAGGTCGTCTCGACCATGCTCCAGAGCCAGGGATATGCGTGCTCTGCAGTGGGGAATGGTCGGCTGGCCGTTGAGCACCTGAAGCAAAATTCCACCGACTTGGTCCTCAGCGACATGCTGATGCCGGAAATGGATGGCCTGCAACTGCTTTCGTGGCTGCGCTCTCATGATCCGGAGCTCCCCATGATCATGGTCACGGCCATGCACGACGTGTCCACCGCACTCGAGTCGATTCGCTGCGGCGCCTACGATTACATCTTGAAACCGTTCGAGAAGGACCAGCTTTTTCTCAGCGTGCGTCGAGCGCTGGAACATCGCCGCCTGCTGGTCGAAAATCGCAATTACCAGCGAAATCTGGAGCAGTTGGTAGGGCAGCGCACGAGCGAGCTGAAAAACGCCCTCAGCGAGCTCGAGCAGTCCTATGATGCAACGCTCGAGGCCTTGGGCGGAGCGCTGGACTTGAAGGACTCCGAAACCGTGGGCCACTGCAAACGCGTAACCGCGTTCACCATGGCCATGGCCAAGGCGATGAACCTTCCCCTGGAAACGCTTCCGCAGATTGCCCGCGCCGCCTTCCTGCACGACATCGGGAAGATGGCCATTCCGGACCGTATCCTTCAAAAGCCGGGGCCGCTCGATGACGAGGAGCGCGGGGTCATGCGCACTCATTGCGAAATCGGCTACAAGATGCTGCTGCGCATTCCCTTTCTGCGGGAGGCCGCTGAAATCGTGCTCTCTCACCAGGAATTTTATGACGGCTCGGGCTATCCGAGAGGCCTGCGGGGAGATGAGATTCCGCTGGGCGCGAGGATTTTCGCGGTCGCCGATGCCGTGGACGCCATGTTATCCGACCGCCCTTACCGCAAAGCCTTGGGCGTCGACCATGC
Organism: Acidobacteriota bacterium; assembly: GCA_003223315.1. Classification (GTDB taxonomy): domain Bacteria; phylum Acidobacteriota; class Terriglobia; order Acidiferrales; family UBA7541; genus Palsa-189. The sequence goes on from QHYR01000248.1 coordinate 3,328, forward strand.
CCGCCGGGAGGTGAAACGCTGCAGCGGCACGCAGTTCGATCCAAACGTGGTGGAGGTCTTTCTCTCTCTTCCTGAATCCATCTGGCTGGAATTGCGCGAAAGCGCGCAGCAGAATTTCCGTCTGGCCACTTGCGCCGTGCTGGTTTGACCGGCCTGCTTGCGCAAACCCCTGTTGAAATGTGGTATTTTTCTCCTTCGGAGGACTGTACGCCCATGGCACTGGTTCCCATCAAGACCGCATCGGCGACTGGCTACTGCGACTGTATCCACGGGTGTTACGAACTGGCCAGCCTGCGCGACGAAGATACCGGCAAGGGCTATTGTCCTCGCTGCGCCAAAGAGCACCTGGACCTCAATAAAGGGGTTGGCATTCCGCAGCCCGCGCCCTCCAAGATTTCGCCCAGCAACGCTCCACCGCCGGCCCACCCACTGATCCCCGCCCCTGCCGATCCCCCCGGCCGTCTGCGCTGAACGCCGCATTGAGATTCAACTCGCAAGCGAACACAAAGACAGCCGCCGGCACGGGCATGGGAGCGATTCCGATGGTCGATCTTCGGGCGCAGTTTGCGACCATCGAAAAAGAGGTCCGTCGTGCCATCGACGAAGTTCTCGCTACACAAACCTTTGTCCTCGGACCGCAACTGGAGGCCTTCGAACGAGAAATGGCCCAGTATTGCGGGCGCCGGTTTGCGGTAGGCGTCGCATCGGGAACGGACGCCTTGGCGCTGAGCCTGCGTGCCTGCGGCGTCAAACCCGGCGATGAAGTGATCCTGCCGGCCTTCACATTTTTGGCCACGGCAGGCGCCGTAATCGCGGCTGGGGCGCGGCCCGTCTTTGCCGAGAGCGATCCCAAGACACTGAACATTGATCCCCAATCGGTCCGGTCCCTTGCCACACCGCGGACCAGCTGCATCATCGTGGTGCACCTCTATGGCTGCGCGGCCGAAATGGAACCCTTGCTGGAACTCGCCTCGCGGCATGGAATTGTGATCATCGAAGACAACGCGCAGTCGCTGGGAGCAAGTCTCAACGGAAAAAAGCTAGGATCATTCGGCGCCTGCGCGGCGACGAGCTTCTACCCCAGCAAAAATCTGGGCGCATTCGGCGATGCGGGGATGGTCTTTACTGACGGTGAAGAGATTGCCGAACGCCTGGCGAGACTCCGGAACCACGGCCAAACTGGCCGTTACCTTGGCGCGGAGCCAGGTTGGAACAGCCGTCTCGACGACATCCAGGCAGCCGTGCTGCGCGTGAAGGCGCGCTACCTCGACCGTTGGATTGCTGCCCGCCGGGCCCATGCCGCGCGATATAACCAGCGGTTCGCCAAGGTGGACGGGATCAGAACGCCCGTCGATAAGCCAGACTCCGTGCACAGCTATTATCTGTACACGGTACAAATCGCCGGCCAGAGAGGGAATCCGGCGGCAAGGCGAGACCATGTGGCGAGGCATCTCGCTTCACGAGAAATCGCCTCTTCGATTTTCTATCCGCTCCCGCTGCATCTTCAGCCTGCCTATGCTTCGCTCGGTGGAAAGGCCGGACAATTGCCTGTGGCCGAACGCGCGGCTCACGAAGTGTTGTCGCTGCCACTTTATCCGGAAATGACAAACGAGCAGATAGATCGCGTAGCGGATTCGGTGATCGAAGTGCTTTGAAGCGCGCTTCGCAGCTAAGCGCGGCCTTCCACAGGCTTGGCGCTGGAGGGAGAAAGGCGCCAGCGCCAAATCCGATTCCTCTGGATAGCGCGGGCCGGGGACTTTGTCCGGGCGCGGCGGAAAATCAGCAGAAACACACCAAGAAACAGCAACAGCGCCGGAATCAAAAGAGCAAACATCGCTATCTGGAAGGCGTGCATCGCCGTGGGGCCGCTGGACGCCAGAGAGGTATAGCAGAGGACGCAGCCCTGCGCCCATGCGCCGGGAGCGACGCCAAGCGCCGCGATTGCGATGGCAACAGCCAATCTGTACGGGAACTTCATGTTTTCTCCACCCCTCAAGAGCCTCACGGTGTTAAGCGCATCTGCAAAAGCCGCGCGCCATCGGGCATGAAGAAAATGATGATCATGCAGATGCAGAATATGGCTGCGGGAATCAGCAGCAGCGCCAAGCCTATCTTCTCATATTTCAAATGCATGAAATAGGAAACGATGAGCGCCGACTTCACGAGAGATAGAATCACGAGAAGCGTGAGCATCAAGTCCGGACGCAATCGCTCGTAAGCCAGGAACAGCTCGATGAACGTGATTACCGCCAGCCACACCCACACCATCACGAATAGCCGCGTGCTTCCGACGGCGTGGACTTCCGAACTGCTTCCGTGTGCGCTCATGCGCTCCTCGCTGGAATTTAGCCTGTGAGACTTACCGACATCAGGTAAATCATGGGAAAGACAAACATCCACACCAAGTCGACGAAGTGCCAATAGAGCCCGCTCACCTCCACGTCATCGGAGGTGAATTTTCCTTTTCCATATCCGATGGACATGATGATCAGATAGATCACGCCGATGCTGACGTGAGTCATATGCAAGCCGGTGATGCCGAAGAACGTGGCGCCAAACAGCGGCACGCCCTGCGGAGTGCTCCAGGGGGTGTAGCCCTCCCCAAAGAGTTTGAACCATTCCGTCAAGTGAAGAACGGTAAAAGCGACTCCGCCGAGCGCGGTGAGCAGCAGCCAGCGAACCGTCTTGGCACGATCGTTGCGGTGAGCAGCCGACACTCCCAGCACCATGGTCAAGCTGCTGGCCAGAAGAATCAGCGTCATGGAAGTGGATTTGGCAATTGCCGGATAAATTTCGAAAGGGCGGGGCCAATTCGGATTCGCCAACCGGCTGTAGCTATAGGCCAGCAGCAACGCCGAAAACGTCAGCGTGTCCGAGACGATGAAAAGCCACATCCCGAATTTTTTCGAGTTAATGGCAAAAGGTGAGCCTCCGCCGCCCCAAGGCGAGCTGACCGGCACACCGACTACGGTCTTCGTTTCAGCCACGATTCACCGTCCCAGATAGAGAAGCGCGAATAAAAACACCCACAGGCCATCCATGCAATGCCAATAAATTGACGCCACATCGGCGGCGGTCCCCTGCGAAATTCGGGCCCGCTGCCAATTTCGATGCGACACGTAGAGCAAGGCCAGGATTCCGCCGAAAAGGTGCAAGCCATGTGCCGCCGTCAGGACATAAAAGAAGCTGCTGCTTGGATTGGTGACGAGAAAAACGCCCTGACCCGCCAGTTGACGCCAAGCAATGAATTGACCTGCCAAGAACAGAATCCCCAGACTCGTAGTTACGCTCCACCACCGCCTGAAAGCGGCTCTCTGATCCTCATGCAAATGGCGCCGAGCAATCTGAATGGTAATGCTGCTGGCCAGAAGAATCAGCGTATTCAGCCAGAGGATGCGTGGAAAATTGAACGTGACCCAGTCATTACCCAAGCCCTTGCGCACCAGAAAAGAGCTGGTCAGGGCCATGAAAAACATGACGATTCCGGCGAGTCCGAGCTGAATCACCGTGAAGTAGGCGCGCTGCGGTATACCTGGGGAGCCGCCGCCGGGGCCTTCCCCGTCGTCATCTCCGCCCGCGGGAATGTCATTGCCGCCGCCGCGACCGGCGTCAATTATCTCGATTTCATCCGTGATCGTACCCGGCATAACCGTACTCCGTTAGTGTGCCTTGCCCACCCT
>QHYR01000225.1 GCA_003223315.1 Acidobacteriota bacterium
CGTAGGGCAGGATCTCCAGGCCCTAAATCAGCGACTGACCCAGACGGAAGAGGTCAACACCCAACTCCAAAACGAACTGGTCGCCGTGACTGACAAGATGAAGATGACTCAAGGTGAGGTTACAACGGCGCGGCGCCAGAACGGCCAGATTCGCGACGACTATTCCAAGAAGCTAAGCAGCGTGCAGTCGGAACTCGCTGGCAAGGCCAATGCGGAGGACGTCAAGTCTTTGGGCGGCGATATCAATGGCGTAAGGAGCGACCTGACGTCGACGAAGAACAATCTGGATATGACCCGCACCGAATTTGGCACGCTCATCGCACGCAACCACGACGAGATCGATCAGCTCCGCCGGGTGGGGGAGCGCGATTACTTCGAGTTCACCCTCACCGGCAAGGGCAATCGCTCGAAGGTGGGCGATCTCATGGTCGAGCTCCGCGGCACGAATGTTAAGAAGAATCAGTTCACCGTGGCGCTCTACGTCGACGATTTGCGTCTGGAGAAAAAGAACCGCGCTATCGACGAACCCATCTACTTCTATACGCGCGGAACCCGCGTGCCTCTGGAGCTCGTGGTCAACCAGATCGGGAAAGACAAAGTCGTCGGATACATGAGCATCCCCAAGGCGCAGTCCGCACAAGCGTCAGCATTTAGGACGGGCAACTGAACGCTTGGCCAGCGGCTTGGCGAAACGCTGGGCTGCTCATTTAAAGAGCTAGAAAGAGGAGGGTCGCCGGTTGGGGCCCTCCTTCTTTTGAGCTTCGTTTTGGCGGCTCGTGAGATGAAGGCTTCCTCCAGGACCCCGCCTTGGGCTCTTTCACGCGATCCAAACTCCTGATGTCCACTTCCAGCTGACGTTCAATGCCATAACGGCGCCGAAAGCCTTGCTTAGTGGCGCGCAGCGCACGATTTCCAGTACGATGACTGGCCGTGGCTCTGCAGGCCATTTTCGCGCGCCGCGCTCTGACGCCTCAGGAGGAAATTGCCGACGCGGTGGTTTTGATCGATGGAGACAAGATCGCCGCTGTGGGGCGCCGGGATGAAATTACAATTCCGGAATCAGCGCATACCCACGACAAGCGCGACTTGTCCATTGCGCCCGGCTTTATAGACGTGCACATTCACGGCGCGGCTGGGTATGACCTGATGGATCCGAGCCCTGAAGCGCTGTCGGCCATCACGGCGAAGGTGGCAGCTCGGGGTACAACCTCACTGGTGGCCACGACGGTCAGCGCCAGCGAGGAGTCGACCACCAGAGCCGTGGGAGCGATTGCCGGCTGGATGGACCGCGCGGCGCGTGAGGGCGCGGGAGCTACACCTTCGGCCGAGATTCTTGGCGTGCACTTCGAAGGCCCGTTCATCAGCAGCGTTCGGCGCGGCGCTCATCCTGCGGAATGGATTGTGGCGCCTTCGGTTTTCCTCTTCAAGCGATTCCTGGCTGCGGCCAAGGGTGCAGCGCGCATTCTGACGCTGGCTCCCGAACTACCGGGAGCAGCCGACCTGATTGCCGAGGCTCGCCAAGCAGGCGTAGTTGTTTCACTCGGGCACACCGATGCCAGCTACGCCGAAGCTTTGGGGGCGATATCGCGCGGCGCTCAGCATGCGGCTCACGTTTTTAACGCCATGCGACCCTTCTCACATCGCGAGACCGGCGTGCTGGGCGCGGTCCTCACTTCCCCCAGCGTCACAGCCGAATTGATTGTCGATGGCGTGCACGTCGATGATGCGGCCATCCTGGTTCTCCTGGCGACGAAAGGGCCCCAGCGCGTGATCCTGGTGAGTGATGGCACTGCCGCCACCGGCATGCCCGACGGCGAATACAGACTGGGCACCTGCGACATACGCGTAGAAGCCGGCGTCGCGCGCAATTCCGATGGGAAGCTGGCCGGCAGCACGCTTACACTCGACCGCGCAGTGCGCCACATGATTACGCTGGGCATTCCCTTGCGCGAAGTTCTGCCGATGCTTACCTCCAATCCGGCTCGCTTGCTCGGTCTCGAGCGACGCAAAGGCTGTCTGGTTGCGGGCGCCGATGCCGATCTGGTCTTGCTGGACGATCATCTGCAAGTAGCAGGCGTGATAACACGGGGAGTAGGACTGAATTAGGGATTCAGCGGAATCTTTAGCTCTCCGGCGAGCTGCTCGGGATCAAAGGGGCTGCAGGCGAAATATCGGCCGTCTACTTCAATGGTCGGTATTTTCCGGCGGCCTTCGTTGACGCGAAGGATGAGTTCCTCGGCTTCGGCGTCCTCATCCACATCGATTTCTTCATAGGAGACGCCGCGCTCGTCCAAGAATTGTTTCGTTCGCCAGCAATCGGAACACCAGCGCGTTGTGTAAAGGCGAATCGCTTCCATTCTCGGCTTATGTCTCCCTGCTCGCGCCTGGAGCGCCATGGGATGCCGCCTCGAGCCGTGCCCGTGCGCTGGCGACGGACTTCAGCAGCGCATCCCAATCCGTATTTGGATCGCTGCCGCTCGAGGTCAGTTTCCTTTCGGCTTCCAGCAAATCCGCGCGCGCCCGTGCGGCATCAATTTCTTCGGAACGTTCGGCCGCCTCTGCCAAGACGGTGACGCGTTCAGGAAGCACTTCGGCAAAACCGCCGATCACGGCGACATATCCGTGTTCCGAGCCCTTTTTATAGATCAGCGGGCCAATTCCCAATTCCGTAAGCAAGGGAGTATGTCCCGGAAGTATTCCCAGATAACCGGAGAACCCCGGCAACTGCACTTCGGCCACCGATTCCCGGACGACTTCGCGTTCCGGCGTAACCACTTCGAGCATGAGACCTTCGGCCACTGGATTCAGGTAGCTGCGGTGGGGCCGGCTGGCAGAAGGGCCTAGGCCGCAGCCGCCATTTTCTCCGCCTTCTGGCGCACTTCCTCGATCGTTCCGACCATGTAGAAGGCCTGCTCGGGAACCTCGTCGTGCTTGCCTTCGACGATTTCACGGAAACCGCGAATCGTGTCTTCGATCTTGACGTACTTGCCTTCCAGGCCGGTAAATTGCGCCGCGACGAACATCGGCTGGGAAAGAAATTTCTCGATCTTGCGCGCACGCGCCACGGTGAGCTTGTCTTCATCGGAAAGCTCTTCGATGCCCAGAATGGCGATGATGTCCTGCAGGTCTTTGTAGCGCTGCAGCACGCCTTTCACGGAACGCGCGACGTCGTAGTGCTCCTTTCCGACGATGCGCGCATCGAGAATGCGTGAGAAACTCGCCAGCGGATCAACCGCTGGATAAATGCCACGCTCCACGATCTGCCGGCTTAGGTTTGTGGTCGCGTCCAGATGCGTGAACGTGGCCGCGGGAGCAGGGTCGGTGTAATCATCGGCCGGCACATAGATGGCCTGCACGGAGGTGATGGAACCCTTCTTGGTGGAAGTGATGCGCTCCTGCAATTCGCCGATCTCGGTATTCAGGTTCGGCTGGTAGCCTACTGCGGATGGCATGCGCCCCAGCAACGCCGAAACTTCCGAGCCCGCCTGCACGAAGCGGAAAATATTGTCAATGAAGAGCAGTACATCGAGCCCCTCTTCGTCGCGGAAATATTCCGCGACAGTCAGGCCGGTGAGTCCCACGCGCAAGCGCGCTCCGGGGGGCTCCGTCATCTGACCATAAATCAGGGCGGCGCGCGATTTTTCGGAATCGCCGGCTACCACGACTTTGGATTCCTGCATCTCGAGCCACAGGTCGTTGCCTTCGCGCGTGCGCTCGCCCACTCCGGCGAAGACGGAGACGCCGCCGTGCTTCATGGCCACATTGTGAATTAGTTCCTGAATGATCACCGTTTTGCCCACGCCGGCGCCGCCGAAAAGGCCGATCTTTCCGCCCTTCAGGTAGGGCTCCATCAGATCGACCACCTTGATGCCCGTCTCGAACATTTCGAGTTGCGTGGATTGGTCCTCGAGCGAGGGCGCGGAGCGGTGAATCGGGTAGCGCATCTTGGCAGGCACGGGACCTAAGTTGTCGACGGGCTCGCCGAGGACATTGAGCACACGTCCCAGCGTCGCGCGGCCCACCGGCACGGTTATGGGACCCTCCGTATCGATGGCTTTCATGCCGCGCACGATTCCTTCGGTCGGTTTCATGGCCACGGCGCGCACGCGCCCTTCGCCGAGATGCTGTTGCACCTCCGCAATTACATCGATCGGCTCGGGAACATCGAAACCTTCACTGATGATGCGCACGGCATTGTAAATTTCGGGTAGATGATGTTCCTGAAACTCCACATCCACCACGGGGCCGATCACTTGGACGATGCGGCCCACATTTTCCTTGTCACCCGGCATGTTCGCTCCTTGCGAATACTTTCGTCTATCGTCTATCCGCGCTAGGCGGCCGATGCGGCGCCGCTCACGACCTCGATGATTTCCTTGGTGATCGCGGCTTGGCGGACTTTATTCATATAAAGCGTAAGTTGATCGATGAGCTCGCCGGCGTTATTCGTCGCCGAATCCATAGCCGTCATGCGCGCAGCATGCTCCGCCGCCGCGGATTCAGCCAGCGCGCGAAAAATCTGCACTTGCACATAGCGAGGCAGCAAACGTCCGAAAAGCTCGGCCGGCGGCTGCTCGTAAAGATAGTCGATGCCCGTGTCCGCCAGCTTCGACTGAGCGCCCTCGCTCGCCTGGCCTGCATCGCCCTCGATCGGCAGCAGTTTCTCGAGCTTCAAATTTTGCGCCAATACGGATTTGAACTCATTGAAAACGATATATATGGCGTC
>QHYR01000093.1 GCA_003223315.1 Acidobacteriota bacterium
CCTGGCGCAGTTTGACGCGCGCGCCCGCTTCGTCGATGAGGTCGATAGCTTTGTCCGGAAGGAAACGGTCGGGAATGTAACGGCTGGAAAGATAGACGGCGTACTGGATGGCTTCGTCGGTGTAGCTAATGGCGTGGAATTTTTCGTAGCGCTCGCGGACACCCTGCAAAACGCGAATGGCTTCGTCTTCCGTGGGGCTATTGACCTTCACGGCCTGGAAGCGGCGCTCCAGAGACCGGTCTTTTTCCACTGATTTGCGATATTCGCTGGGAGTGGTGGCGCCGATGCATTGAATTTCGCCGCGGCTCAAAGCAGGTTTCAGAATGTTTGCGGCATCTAGCGAGCCTTCGGCCGAACCCGCACCGACCAGCGTATGCAGCTCATCGATAAAGACGATGGCGTTCTGGCTTTCCATCAATTCTTTCATGATGGTCTTGAGGCGCTCTTCAAATTGCCCGCGGTACTTTGTTCCGGCAACGATCAAAGAAAGATCGAGCGAGAGAATGCGCTTATCGGCCAGGAAGGGAGGCACATCGCCATCGGCAATGCACTGCGCGAGCCCCTCCACGATCGCCGTCTTGCCCACACCGGGCTCTCCGATCAACACGGGATTATTCTTGGTGCGGCGGCAGAGAATCTGGATCACGCGCTCGACTTCTTTTTCGCGCCCGACGAGCGGATCGAGCTGCCCCTCGAGCGCCGCCTGCGTTAGATCGCGGCTAAACTCGGCGAGGAGGGAAGTTTCCTTGGGCCGATTCACCTGGACTTTTTCTCCCGCACTGCGCGCGAGCTCTTCGCGGAGGGAAGATAAACGCAGGCCGCGTTCCGCGAGTATCTCCGCGCCAAAACATTTTTCCTCGCGCAGGATCCCGAGCAGGAGATGTTCGGTGCCCACGTGCTTGTGGCCGAGCCGTTCCGCCTCCTCGGCAGCATAGTTGAGGATGCGCTTGCACTCCTGACTGAGGGGCACTTCCACCGAGGTCGAGATTCGCTCGCGAATGGTAATGCGGGATTCGATCTCCTTGCGAATCGATTCGATGGAGCCATGGGTGCGCAGAAAGCGATTGGCTAGCGCCTTGTCTTCACGCATCAGACCGAGCAGCAGGTGCTCGGTTTCAATGTACGGACTTCCGTATTGACTGGCCTCATAGCGCGCGAAAAAGATCACGCGACGGGCCTTTTCCGTATAGCGTTCAAACACGGCTCAGCTCTTTTCTCCCTCGGTTACCGGTAAAGGGGCCTGTTGGTAAGCCGCGTCTGGGCGGAGCAGGCCATGCTCCAATCGCAGAACGCGGCCACAGCGCTTGGCCAGAACAGGATTATGCGTCGCCAGGATAGAAGCCAGCAGGTGTTTCTGATGCAAGCGCTCGATCAAATCCATAATTGCGACGGCATTGAGTTCGTCGAGATCGCCGGTGGGTTCATCGGCGAGCAACACAGCCGGCTTGGTCACGAGCGCTCGCGCAATGGCCACGCGCTGTTGCTCCCCCCCCGACAAGTCTGCGGCTCTCTGCCGCGCCCGAGAAGCCAATCCGACTTCGACTAGCAATTCGTTGGCGTTTCGGAGCGCTTCGCCATAACCGGCGTCACGCATGAGCAAGGGCATCGCCACATTCTCGGCTGCCGTAAAATCCGGCAACAGATGATGCCGTTGCCAAACGAATCCGATCCGCCGGTTTCTGAACTCTGCAAGCGAATCGCTTCGCCGCGCCGCCAGCGCTTTCGCGTTAAAGTATACTGTACCGCTCGTTGGAGTGTCCAGCGCAGCAAGCAAGTGCAGTAGCGTACTTTTTCCAGAACCAGAGGGCCCCACGATCGCGACCATCTCTCCTTGGCTCAGCGAGAGGTCGATTCCATCCAGGACCGTGATGGCGCTTGCCCCCGCCCCATAGACTTTGCGGAGGGAGCGGGCTTCCAACCACACGCCGCCTGGAGTCAACCCCTCTGAGGCGCTCTCATCGCGGGCTACTGTTTCTTGCACCTCGTTCACTGTTCCCTCGCCGAGAAGTCTCTACTCTGTTTGATGCCAAATTCCGCGTCCAGATTACTGTCCATGCGAGTAAGCCCAGGCAGTTTGCAAATCGTCTGAGTGCAAAATCTTTCCCCTTTTCTGCCTAAAACTGCCGTCGGCATTCTCAAGTTACCGAGAATGCCGTGAGCAGTCCTCACAAGCCATTGTATTCACGGTAATTGCCATACGGCCGGGAACCTCGATCTGGTTTTTCCAGCACTGGAAATCGGCTCTTGGCGTCCTCCAAACAAGCAAGGGAGCACGCGACGCACCAAAGTTCGACCGTAATTCGGGGCGGAAGAGTCTGTAACGGCAGTCACTCATAGCGCAGCAATTCCACCGGATGAATGCGCGACGCCGAACGCGCCGGTACGAGTGTGGAAGCGACGCTGATCGCCAAGGCAGCGGCGGCGATCCATAATGCGTCACTTGGATTGGGCTGGAAAGGCACAAAAGGTACGGAATAAATCTGAGGATCGAGGGGAATCAGCCTGTAGGTACCCGCCGCCCAAGCCAGGGAATAACCGGCAATCAGGCCCAGCGCTGTTCCGAAACCGCCAACAATCATCCCCAATAAAACAAAAATCCGGCGAATCTGCTGGCGCCGAGCGCCCATGGCCATCAGGACGGCAATATCACGGGCGCGGTCACTCACCGTCATCGCCAGGACCACGAGAATATTCAAGCCAGCAACAAACGTGATCAATCCAATAAACAGCGCGGTAACCAATTTTTCCAGGCGCAGCGCGCGAAACAGAGCGCGGTTTTCGTCCATCCACGTGGTTGCCACATAACCCGGTCCGGCCTCGCGGGTGAGCTGAGCTCCGAGCTCTTCAGCACGATCCACGTCCGCGATGCGGAACTCGAGAACGCTGGCAACGTCTCCGACACCGGCAAGGTTCTGCGCCGAGCGCAGGGTGACAAACCCCCAGTTCGCGTCGTAGTCATAGAAGCCCGAATCAAAGATGCCGCTGATGCGGAACCGCTGCGAACGAGGAATCATTCCGAACGGGGTCATATGACCGGCCGGGCTGGTCAGCAGGACGTAGTCATTTGGCCGCAATTTCAAATCGTCGGCAAGCATCTTTCCCACGACGATGGAACCGAAGCCACTGGGGTCCGGAGCAAGGTCTGCCGTGCCGGCAACAATCCTTTGCAGCGCCTCATTGCGTTTTTGTTCAAGTGCGGGATCGACGCCCTTTACGACGACACCGTGTGCGCGTCCACCCGAGGATAAGAGCACGGTGATGTAGATGGCCGGCGCTACCGCCTTAACGCCAGGAACGTGGCTCAGGCGCTCGGCGAGCTCAGTGTAGTTGCTGAGGGCCTCCGAGCCGGGACGGGAAATGCTCACGTGGGCGGTCACGCCGAGCAGGCGATCCTGCAGAGTGGTGCGAAATCCACTATTCATGGCCAGTGCGATCACCAGCGTGGCCACGCCCGCAGCGACGCCTACAACGGCCAGCACGGTGACCAGGCGAAGCACGGCCGGCCTGTTTGGCGATCTCAGATATCGCCTCGCCACGAGCCAGGCAAATCTCATTGGTTGGAATCCGCCTGCGGGCGTAAGAGCGGGAAAAGAATGACTTCGCGGATGGAATGCGAATCGGTGAAGAGCATGGTCAGCCGGTCGATGCCAATGCCCATTCCGGCTGCGGGCGGCAAACCGTAGGAAAGCGCGCGGATGTAGTCGAGATCGACTTCGCGCGGCACTTCCTCACCGCCGCGCGCAACCTGTTCGCGAAAGCGACGTTCCTGTTCCTCCGGATCGTTGAGCTCGGAAAAGGCGTTTCCCAGCTCCATCCCGGCCACGAAAACCTCGAATCGTTCGACGAGGGACGTGTCGTCGGGACGGCATTTTGCCAAGGGGGAGATATCGGTAGGGAAATCGTAAAGCAAAGTTGGCTGAATCAGTTTGGGCTCAGCCAGCGTTTCAAAAAGCAGGCCGGTGATTTCGCCATCTGACATGGAGCTGACGTCCAGGAGCGGCACGGGAGGCGCGGCCGACGGCAGCAGCACCTGCCTCTGTCGCCACTCGTTGTAACGGACAGCAATGGCGCGGGGTCCGCCAGGGGCGGCCAGGTCCGCGGACGAAGGCGATGGTGCGGCATCCGGAGGCCAGTGAAGCACGATTGCTTCGCGCATGGAAAGCCGCTGCCAGCGGCTGAAGTCGAGTTTATGCTCACCAAAGGTAACCTGCGTGGAGCCGCAGATTTTTTGCGCGAGGGAGGCGAAGAGCTCCTCGGTAAGCGCCATGAGGTCGCGGTAGTCGCTATAGGCCTGATAGAACTCCAGCATGGTGAACTCGGGATTGTGTTCGCTGGAAACGCCTTCATTACGAAAATTGCGATTGATCTCGTAGACGCGATCGAGTCCACCCACGAGCAGGCGCTTCAGATACAACTCCGGGGCGATACGCAGGTAGAGATCGAGATCGAAGGTGTTGTGGTGCGTGATAAAAGGGCGTGCAGCGGCCCCGCCGGCGATGGTCTGCATCATCGGCGTTTCGACTTCGATGTAGCCGCGCGCATCGAAGAAGGCGCGCAGGCCACGCAGAATCTCGGCGCGCCGGAGAAATGTCACCCGGACGCGGGAGTTAACGATGAGGTCGACGTAACGTTGCCGGTGCCGGAGCTCGACATCCGCCAAACCATGCCACTTTTCCGGCAGCGGAAGCAAAGCCTTGGAGAGTAACTTCAGCGTATCGACCCAGACGGTCAATTCATTCGTTTTTGTCCGGAACAAATGACCGGAAATACCGACGATGTCGCCCATATCCAGCAATTGAAAGAGACGGAAGGTTCGCTCACCGACCGCATCGAGCTTTACGTAAAGCTGCAGGCGGGCGCCATCTCCCTGAATATGCGCGAAGCCGGCTTTGCCGTGAAGCCGCAAGGTCAAAATGCGGCCGGCAGTGCGCACATTTACGCGCTCAGTTTCGAAGCTTGCGGCGTGGCTCCGGGCGTGGGCAGCTACGATCTGAGCCGGTGTCGAGCTCTGCTCGAATTTATGAGGGTAGGGATCGTCGCCTAGCGCTTTGACTTCGGCGAGCTTTTTCTTGCGCTGGAGGTACTGGTCGAGCGGCTCGAAGGGCAAGGAGGCTTTCCGTTTATGCTTCTCCCGCAGTATACCGATGGGTTTCTCGGAGCGTCAAGAAAACGCTTGTGTTAAGGAGCCTGTGATATTATCGCAGTCACGCGGAGGTGCGGCTTGGAAGATGCCATCGCCAATCGCGGGCTTCGCCGCACGGCCAGCGTGCAGGAAGACTGGGTGGCTTGGTTACCGGAAGAGAAAGACCGTCTTTTTGACGCCACTCTAAGCGAACTGGAAATTTCTTACGGAATCCTGAGCGTTACGCTAAACGACGCCTTCAACTTATGCCGGCAGGGCAAGCTTGCGCCCGCACGCGAACAGGCTCGCATGTTCGCCGAACTATTCGACCGTCTGGCGGGCCGGCTGAGGGGGACTTTGCGTTCGCTTTATGAACACAGCCGGCAGTTCGGCACCTTCCCCAATACGGCGCCGTTGCGCCCCCGCTTCTTCCGAAGCGAACGCGCCCAGCAGGTTGCGCGAGCCAATAATCTGCTGGCGCTTATCCGCTTTCGGGCGCGCACGCGTTTCTTCCGCAAGCTAGGCGCTCTGGAAGAAATTGTCGCCGGGCTGCAGCGAGAAGCACGTGAAACGGCCCGGGACATCGCCGAAGGGATAGCTGTATCGTGGCGGAAGCAGTGGACACGCTTGGAGGTTCTTGACTACGACCTGAACACCAGCCTTCGCGAGACGACCATCGTGTTGAAGTCGTTTTTTTGCGTGCTGCCCATCGAGGAGTTGCCGGCGTTTCGCCAAACGGTAGTTTCGCTCACTCCCAAGCCATCCCTGAACCAGAATCGGCGTTCTGCGCAGATTATCGCCAAAGTGGAACCGGCCTGCCGCAAGACGGCAGCCCAAGCGACGCCGGAACGACCTGCTCTTCCCCAGACCCCGCGCAGGAGCCGAGAACATCCGACCCTGATGGATAATAAGTAGTGTGAGTAGACAACCTTGTGGAGCAGGGATGGCATCGATAGTAGCTGATGCGTCCCGACGGGACCGGTGGCCCGAACGAGACCAACTGAAGTTCGCGAGTTAGGCGAAGCGGAGGCCATCCGAAGGGCACAGCAGGGCGACGCCGAGGCTTTTGAACGCATCTATAGGTTGCATAATCGGCGCGTTTATGCGCTCTGCCTGCGGATGGTGGGAAACACGGCGGAAGCAGAAGACCTTACGCAGGAAGCTTTCTTGCAGCTTTTTCGTAAGATTGGAACCTTCCGGGGTGAGTCGGCGTTTTCCACTTGGCTGCATCGCCTGGCTGTGAACGTGGTGTTGATGCGTCTTCGCAAGAAGACCCTCGCGGAGACCTCTCTCGAAGAGGTGACCGAGCCGGACGAGGACGCCGGCGGACCACGCAAAGATATCGGAGGACCTGATCTGCGGCTCTCGGGGTCTGTGGATCGGGTAAATCTTGAACGTGCTGTCGAGCAACTTCCACCAGGTTACCGCTCCGTTTTCGTGCTCCACGACGTTCAGGGCTACGAACATAATGAGATTGCCTCGATCATGAACTGCTCGATCGGCAATTCAAAATCGCAACTGCATAAGGCGCGCATGCGATTGCGAGAGCTATTGCAGGAGTTTGAACGCAATCGCGCGCGCGAAGAGCGCCAAGCCGCCAAGGGCGGTTCGGGCGGCGGTCGTTAAGAGCTGAATAGGTAGCAAGCCAAACAGGTCGCGACGCGGAAGGATTAACCCATGAGCCCGATCCAATGCGCGCAATTCGAGCGGATGCTGGAAGAGCAGCCGGGCGATCCGCTATCCGCCGCGGCCGCCGAGCATATGAAGGGCTGCGTCGATTGCCGCGTGCTGTGGAGCGATATCGAGGCTATTCACACTGCGGGAATGGAGTGGGGCAGCGAAGAGGTCGAGCCTCCCGAATACCTATGGACCTCCTTGCGCCAACAGCTGGAATCGGAAGGATTGATACGAGAAAGGCCGGCACAACGGGGCTGGCTGGCAACTTGGTTTGGGGCGGCGCCTCGGTGGACTCTGGCCGGAGCCTCTGTTTCCTTGCTGCTCATTGCAGCGATGCTGGCGGGCTATCGGATGAGTGATTTCAGGACAAGCGCCGCGCTGCCGGTGCATTTGAGCATTTCCGCCGGGCGGCCGAAGTTAGTGGCAACGGATCTGGGGAAAACGCTTGACGGCGACTTCAAGCGAGTATTTGATTCGCTGCCCGAAGGCAATCCAGCGCTGGCGAGCTCGTTGCGCGAGAACCTTGGTATCGTTGATAATCTCATCGCTGTGTGTGAAGAATCCGTTCGCCAGCAACCCGACGACCCGATGGCCCGCGATTATCTTTATGGGGCTTATGAACAAAAGGCCGTCTTACTAGCGGCGGCAACGGACCGCAGCGCCTTGGAGGGCCAATGAAAGGCCGGGTAGGTTCGGCAGTGCGCTTTGGGATTGCCGGTACGGTGGGGCTCGCGCTGTTTCTCGCAATCTCGGCCGACGCACAAACGCGGCGCTTCGAACGACACTTCACCGTTCAAGGCAAGCCGGTCGTCACCGTGCAAAATGCCACAGGGCGAATCCAGGTAAGAGCCTGGGACAAGCAAGAGGTCATGATCGTAGGGCAACGAGGGAGCACGAACGTAGAAACTGATACGGAACAGGTTGGCAATCGCATTGAGATCGCCACCCGGGTGACTTCCGGCAGCGGCAATTCCGATGCGCTCCGCGCGGACTACGATATCAGCGTGCCTGTGGAATCGGAACTTCAGGTTCGCAGCGATTCCGGAAACGTGACCGTCGACAGTGTGCACGGGGAGATGTCTTTCGATACCGTCGCTGCGGATCTGGCGTTACAGGATGTGGAGGGCTATCTGGTCGTCAAGAGCATCGGTGGATCGACGATCTGCACACGTTGCGCGGGCCGGTTCGATGGAACTTCCATCAGCGGTAATTTCCAGCTTCTGCAGCCGACCATGGACAACGTGCGCGTACAAACCTCCTCTGGAAATATCCTGTTCGACGGCAGTTTCATGAATCGCGGAATCTATGTGCTGAAGAACTACAGCGGCACGATTGAAGTGCGGTTTTCCAGCAGCGATTCGTTTGACGTCAGAGCGACTTCTCTTTATGGAAATGTCATCAATCAGGCGCCGGTAGTTCCGGACCGCCACAATATGCCCCCGCCGCGTATTGGCCTGGCGAAGAGCCTTTTCGGCACAATGAACGACGGGCGGGCCAAAGTCGAGCTTTCCTCCTTTAACGGCACGATCAAAATCTCCAAGCGAGAATAAGACGCCGCGCCGGTGTTGCCAGCCTCCTCTCCACAATCCAATCCGGGCGCGGGACGCCGGTCTGATCAGCGTCTGGTCTGCCTGGCGGGATTCATGGGTTCGGGCAAGACCACAGTGGGTGTTTCCCTGGCGCGGCAACTTGGGTGGCGCTTCGAGGATCTCGACACGCGCATCGAAGATTCCGCCGGCTTTAGTATTTCCGCTATTTTCGAACGGCGCGGAGAAACAGCTTTCCGCGAGATCGAGCGAGAGCAGTTGGAGAAAGCTCTGGGCCGGGTGGCCGAGTCAGGAGAACCCATCGTGCTGGCGTTGGGCGGAGGCACGTACGCGCAACCCGGGATCGTGGAGAGACTCCGGGGGTTCGGCGCGGTGGTTATCTGGCTGGATTGCCCGGCGAACCTGCTGCTCGCACGCTGCGCCACGATGAACAATCGCCCTCTCTTCCGCGATGAGGCCAGCTTCCGAACTCTGCTGGCGGCGCGCTTGCCCTTTTATGAGCAGGCGGATTACCGTGTCGCAGGCGACGATGATCCGGCCAGCGTTGTGGCGCGAATTCTCGCCTTGCCTGCTTTTGCCAAGCGCCTGACGAACCTAGGTGAAGAACTCTCCGCACGACGGGTGAAACCATGAAAGCTCGTTTTCTGCTGTGGTGCCTGCCGTTAGGGGTAATCGCTTTGCTTTTGACTGCGGCGGACCGTGTGCTCCCTTCTCCTCGGCCGGCAGCGGATTCCCGCTTCACGCCAGATAAGGGAAGATTCCGCATTCTGCAACAGGACAATGAGGCCGGCACGGAGGAATTCAGTTTCCAGCCCTCCGGAAATGCCTGGGTTCTGGAGGATGAGACGGTCCTTCGCGTTCCCGGCAGCGTGGAGATGCGCACTTCAGGCCAACTGCGGATTTCCGCAGAGGGCGTGCCGCAGCGTTACGCCTGGAGCGCGCAAGCCGCCAAAAAAGCCTCGGGCACAGTAGAATTCGATAACGGCACGGCAAAAACGTCAGCCAATGTTTCCGGGGCCAAACAGGCCGTACAACGGGATTTCAAATTCACTTCACCCCGAATCGCCGTGCTCGATAACAATCTCTACGAGCAATACGCGATTCTGGGACGAATCTACGATTGGAACGCCAAGGGAGCCCAGAGCTTTCCTGTCCTGATCCCGCAAGACGCAACTCCAGGGAGCATCGATGTGGAGTCACTCGGCGAGAAGAGCGTCGACGGCGGGAATCTGGAAGTCTTGCGCGTGCATTCAACTGATCTTGAAATCGAACTCTATTTTGACGCGAAATTCCACCTCATTCGGCTGGAGGTTCCGGCGGCGAAGGTAGTCATCATCCGGCAGTAGCAAACTTTCCGGGCGCAGTCAAAAAGACGTCAAAAATAAAAAGGGCCGCCGAAAGCGGCCCTGTGCCGTCTCGGAGAATTAAAGAGGAATGCTGTGGGCCGCGCCCCGTGATGGGCCTCTGCGTGGCTCAATATTAACGGATAGTTCGCTTCCCTTGCGAAGCACGCTGAGCATCACAGTCTTGGCTTCGCGCTTCAGGCGCAACTGGTCGCGCAATTCGCCGAGGGTGCGCACGCGGTCTCCCTCTACTTTCGTAATCACGTCGCCGGCTTCGAGCCCGGCTTTTGCCGCTGGCGAATTCGCTTCGACGTTGATGATCAGGACGCCCTCGCCATCGGGAGCGCCAAAATACTTGCCCAATTGTCCGGAGAGATCCTGGCCCGTAATCCCGAGTACCGGCGCGGCCGGCATTGTCGCGCCAAATCCGAACATGTTTGGCCCAGGATTGCCGAAGCGCCGCATCATGCTTTGAAATCGATTGTCGCCATTGGGATTTTCATTTTTGCCGACCTCCGCCGAGATCGTCTGCGAGTGGCCGTCGCGCCAAATGGTCATCTTGGCGGTGCGGCCAGGCGGGGTCTCCCGTACCAAACGCCGAAACTCGAGCACCCCCTCGACGCGCTGGCCATCATAGTCTGTGATTACGTCCCCATTTTTGAGACCGGCCTTCGCCGCGGGGCTATCTGCGCCGACCTCATGAACCAGCACGCCATAAACGCCGGGAAGCTTAAGCTCCTGCGCTTTTTGCGCGCTGACTTCCTCAATCGAGAGGCCAAGCCAGCCCGTCTCGGGCATTTGCATCCCACGGATGGCCGGCGGGGTCCGGCGCTCTTGTGCCCTGAGGGTCATCGAGCCAGAAACGCACAGCAAAACTGCACTGGCCGCGATAAGAGTCAAGTGGAATTTCCTTGCAACTAATTTCGCCATGATGAATCAGACCTCCGTTCTTATTGGACGTGCCCAAGGGTGTCACGTAAGCAAGCGAAGTATCGCCAGCCTCACGGATGCAAACGGAAGGCGAACGTGACGCTCGTAATTACATCCATGGGGCGTCCATTGACGAGCGCCGGCACATAACGCCACTGTTCCACCGCGTGAATGGCGGCGCGAGCGAGGACCGGCGGCCCCGAAACAGGCACCACATCGCGTATCGTTCCATCCCGGCCGACAAAGATACGCAAGGTGACATCGCCCTCAATGCCGGCCAAGCGGGCCACGTCGGGATATTCCGGCGCAATTGACTTGACCAGGCGCTTCTGCTGGTCCGCGGGGTCGACCCGAATGGCTCCCCAGAGGAAAACGTCCATGAATCGGCCCAATTCGCCAATACCCAAGTCGCGCATCGCAGCGATTTCTTGTTCGTCGCCAGAACGGGCACCTAGCACCACAGCCGGAAACGCGGCTGTCCTGCCAGAATGGAGGTGTGGCGCAGTCGCCGCTATTCGGCGCACATCGCCAATTTCGACTCGCCCTCCAGCGGTATCCGCCCAGACGCCGGCATCAACTTTGCCGGCAGTGATATCGCCGCCCCCACTGGTGAAGCGCGCAGCGCCGAAAACGTGACCAACGTGGATGTCGCCACCTCCGGTGCGCAGCACCGCCGGCCCATGCACATCACCTGCAGAGATTTGGCCCCCTGCTGTTGCGGCGCGGAGTCCGCCGGCAACATCACCGATGGAAATATCGCCGGCCGCTGTTTCCAGTTGGGCTTCGAATGCTGCGCCCGCAGGGCGTCTGGATGCGGCGTCACTGGTTCCCACACGACCCGCCCGAATGTTCCCGCCTCCCGTCGCAAACGCAACGACGCCATCGATCTCCTGAGTGACGAGATTGCCGGACTGAACGGCGACATCGAGATCGTAACGGCGCGGTACGTGAATTTCGTAAGTCACACTGACGCGGCAATCGTTTTCCGCTCCGCCGCGATTGATGAGCACAACGCCGCTTGGCGTGTTATGGGCAGTAAGCGAAAAATCCCGGAGCAGCGCATCCACTTCGGCCCCGGCCATCTTTGGATCTACACGCAGGCTATAGCTCACCTGATTGGCAGCGTCCGTAAAGATCTCTACGTTGGCGCAAATCGCTTTGACCGTGAGTTGAAGGTTCTCGCGCGTGGGGATCACATTTTTGGAAAAGGGCGAAGCGCTTTCTGCTGACGCAGAGGATGAAAGAGAAATCTGCGGATCGGCGTCGCGCCCTGCGGGGACGGCGCAGTGACTCCCGGCATGCCCGGGCTGCGGCATCCCGAAAGCAATTGTGGAACTAGGCGCAAATAAAAGACAAAGCGGGGAAGCCAGAATCGCCATGAGAACCGCAGCCCAGCGCGTGCGGATCGCGGGGCGGAATCTCGCGTGTTTGACCAATCTCAAGGATGGCGCCCCTCTCCCGAAACTGAGTCTTCGTCCATGGACGCGAGCTGTCCCAGCGCATCGGCGCTGCGGGAACGAATATAACGATTAGAATCGTTGCGCATGCGGTCGCGCAAAATGCTCACAGCACGATTATCCAGCGAGACGCTGGGGAATTTGTGGCTTCTCATTCGCTCAAGAAGCGCATTCAAAGCCTGAATACGCACGCCGGAATTATCGTCATCCGAGAGGGCCTCAAGAATGGCGCTCTGCACGTCCGGCGCTGAACCGGCGCCGCGAAGAGCTTCAATGGCCCTCAAGCGCACGGCTGGATTCGGATCATGGCGGAGAGCTTCGCTCATCGCTTCCCGCACTTGGGGATCATCGGCCTTAGGCCGCAGCGCGTCGATGGAATCGAGCCGTACGCCGTCATCAAATTGCCCGCCGTGTCCGATCACGTAGGTCAGCACACGCCGGATCTCGGCGTCATCGGGCGTTCCTTGGACGACGCGCGGCCGCGGCGAACGCACTTGCAGTTCCACTTTAGGATTGGTTGAACCGCTTTGTGGTTCGAGGCGAATGCTATCCCGATCGATGGTCTCAAGTTCCTGCTCCGTTAGGGGCGCGGGTGCCAAGACAGTGATCACCGGATTTCCCGGAACTGGCAAAGCGATCTGACGATACCATTCGCGAGCTGCCGTGCCCGCAAGCGCGCCAACAAGCAGCAGTGCGGCTGCACTCCATCCGGGATGAAAAACAAATGTGTGGCGAAACGCGCCCACCAATCGCCACGGAGTCACAAGCGCGCGCCAAGTCCGCTTAGGTTGTGCAGCGGCATAGTCCAATGCCTCGAAGAGCTCACTGCGACAACGCGCCAGCAGCAGTTCGGAGCGATCCAGTGTATCGGCAGGCTGCACACGCGCCGCAATGGCCCTCCGCAAACTAATTTCGTGAGAAAGGACAGCCGCACAGGTCGCACACCGCCGCGCATGCGCCTCAACTGCGGCGCGCTCGTCCTCGATAAGGTCACCGGCCGCGTAGAGGATCGCGCGATCCTCGAAATTCGAGCAGTGGAGCTCTTCGACCATGACTTACCTCAAGCCCTCGAGCCGGGTCCGCAGTTTGTGCGTGGCGCGGAAGAGCGAATTTTTCACGGTTTCTTCAGTGGTGCCGAGCGCTTCGCCGATGGCGCGCAGCTTCATTCCCTGGTAGTGCCTCATCTCAAAAACCATTCGCTCGCGCGGTGAGAGCGCTTGGAGCGCAGCTTCAACTTGGCGTCCGATTTCGTGGCCCAAGACCTGGCGCTCTGGATCTGAATACATCCCGGTCTCTTGCTGGTGATCAAAGAAATCGGCGTCGCGGCGCTCCCCAGAGGAGACCGTGCGCAGAAGGGGCGGCTGTTCTTCCGGGTGACTGCGGCGGCGGCGCAGATGATCGAGGCAAATATTCGTCACAATTCGATAGATCCAGGTGTAGAAGGCGCATTCGAAGCGGAAGCGGTGCAAATTGCGATAGATCTTCAGGAAGGCCTCTTGATAGACGTCTCGAGCATCTTCCGCGCTGCCTAGCACGTTGAGCGCGAGGCGCAAGACCTGCCGGTCATAGCGTTGCACGAGAAGCTCGAAAGCCGAGCGGTCACCCGCTTGCGCGCGCTCAATAAGTATCCGGTCGTCCGCAGCTGAAAGAACCGAGGAGCCGGGCGGCGCAACTGCAGTCGTCCCGGAACTCGGCAATGCCTCAGGCGGCGAGCCGACTATTACGTCCGACATAAGCAGAAACCGAGAATTCGATCTTTCGAGATGACGCGGCTCATTGGCAGATCCCAGGCGCCACCGATAAATCTTATTTTAGGCCGTCAGTAACTTAGACGCAGGAACGAGCGAAAACGTAAGCATGGGTTTCTTATTGAATTCAGGGCATTTATTTTCGATGAGCGCAAAATGAGGCCGAGCACTGTGGTATAACGCGGAGACGTGAGACGCGACCGTGCCTTTTCCGCAGGTAAGGACGGACCCGCGCGCCGGTCGCGGAAACTCACGCTTCTGCCCCTCATCGCCGCCACTTACTTCATGGTAGCAGGCGGGCCTTATGGTCTCGAAGATCTGATTGGCAAGGCCGGGTATCGCGCCACACTGATCATTCTCCTGCTGACTCCGGTGCTGTGGAGCATACCCACGGCGCTGATGGTCAGCGAACTCGCCGCAGCATTACCTTGTGAAGGCGGCTTCTACGTTTGGGTACGGCGGGGCTTGGGGCCCTTCTGGGGCTTTCAGGAATCCTGGCTGACACTCACAGGAAGCGTCTTTGAGATGGCCCTCTATCCGACGGCTTTCGTCGCATACCTGGGCCGGTTTGCGCCGCAATTCACCACCGGCTATCGGGCCGTTGGCCTGGAACTGGCCCTTATCGCCTTGTGTGCCGGCTGGAACATCCTGGGTGCTCGGGCTGTAGGCGAAGGGTCGATATGGCTGAACGCGTTATTGTTTTCTCCTTTTCTGGCCATCATTTTTATCGCTGCGACACGTAAGCCCGGGGTCGCGCCGTTGGCTCCGATCCAGCATTTTGATCTGGAGGGCGGCATCGTCATTGCGATGTGGAACTACATGGGCTGGGATAATCTTTCCACGATTGCAGATGAAGTGGAGCGGCCGCAAACCACCTACCCGCTGGCCATGTTTGGTTCCGTCACTTTAGTGATCGCCAGTTATTTGTTCCCGGTGATGGCTGTGGCCGCGGCGCGAGTCGACCTTGGATCCCGTTGGACTATCGGTGGCTGGGTGGATGCAGGGCAGGCGCTCGGCGGTTCGACTTTGGCGCTGGCCGTCGCGGTGGCCGGGATGATCGGGGCTTTGGGAACGTTCGCAAGTTTGATGCTTTCGTTTACGAGACTGCCAGCAGTCATGGCAGGGGACGGATATCTTCCGAGAACTTTTACGCGCCATCACCCGAAGACCGGCGCTCCTTGGGTGGCCATCATCGTGTGCGCGGTGGCCTGGGCGGCCTGCTTGCCGCTGGGATTTTTTCGGCTCCTCATCCTTGACGTTTTGTTGACGGGCTTGAGCATTCTGCTGGAATTCGGCGCTCTCATTGCCTTACGGATTCGCGAGCCGAATCTGCCGCGGCCCTACCGGATCCCGGGAGGGATCTTAGCCACAATTGCCATCAGCGCGCCGCCCAGCGCGTTGCTTGTTCTCAGCCTGGTTCGGACCCAAAGCGAGCGGGTGGGAACAACAAATGGGATGATGATCGGAATGGGAGTCATTCTCCTGGGCGTTTTGCTCTATTTTGCGAGCCCGGGATCGCGCCGGAAAAATGAGAATAAGTAAAGTTTTAGAAAGCTAGCCGCGGTGAGCGCCCGAACCGCGCACCAGGCGGATGAGGCCGTACAAGGCCACGCAAATCAAGAAATCTATAGCCAAACCCAAATCGACTTGAAACATGCGATGACGCAAGGGAATTGGTAACTGCGGCTCGATAGCGAGATAGACTATATTCCCGCCGAGCACGGCCAACAGATACTCGGCCCAGCGGCGCGCCGTGGAGATCCTGCCCGACATTTCCGAATTCGTCTCTTCCCGGCCGCGCATGCCCGAGCCTTTCTATAGCGGAACGACGAATTTATTCGCAGGCTCCTGGCGGTGTGCCGCGCCACGCCACCACGCCAGCGGCAGAAGAAGCAGAATTGTGATCGCAGCGATCAATACCATGCCGTTCGTTCGATAATACGTGTCGGGCTGTCGCATCAGTCCCTCGATTGCAGGGGACAATGACAACAGCAGCGCCAGGACGAAGTATCCGAGAAAGTTCAGCCGCACCAGATGCCTCGCCCCCCACCAGATTACTGCCAATTCCACAAAATCTAATAGCGCACTCTGAATGAAATCGCCCGCACTGCCCCATCGCGGCACGGAAAAAATGGCCAGCGCTGCGAGCAAAATTATCTGCATCCGCCACGAGCGAACATACCGTGCGGCGAATCCCAACACCAGGGCCACGATGCCAACCGTTAAGAAGCTGTACGTTACCGCATTCGTGAGCGCGTTGACAGCGGGCCAGTTCGTGTCCAGACCCGCTGGGACACTTGCGGGGAAGGAATAGCGCGCGACCGGCCAAAGCGTGCCGGCAAGATCCCGCAGGCGATATAGTCCGGCGAAAATAGCCCAGCCGGATAGCGTCACCAGAACCGCGTCTCGGTAGTAAGGCCGAGAAAGGCTACGCGAGAGGGGCAGGCGATCAGCACCGTAGCCGCGCACGAGAAAAAACAAGCCCAAGCCTAAAAGGAGTATGGCGGCCGAATAGAAAAGCACTGCGCTCAAGGCCTGGCCGATCAGCAGCGATCCAACAAACGTCGCAAAGGGCTGCTCGGTTCGATACATGAGGAGATACTGCGGTTCGAGAGTGGCGAAGCGGAGCAGCGAAGCTGCCAACACGGCCAGCGACCACAGGGAAATTCGCCGCCACGGGACCGCCGCGATCTGGGGACTCTTCAGATTTCGGAGAAAGATAATCAGCACAGCGAGCCCGAAGCCGCCAACGAGCGACAGCAATAAGACCGTTTGTGCGGTATTCGCGAGAGTGCCCTCATTCTGCTTGCGCACCCAATCTTCGGGAAGATGAATGAAAATGCGATAGCCTGAAACTTCATCTCCCTGGACGACAAGCGAAAGGCGCACATGTGCTGCTTCAGCTCCGGGCGGAGAGGCGTTGAAGGCCCGCATTTCTTCCCAAACGAAGCTGTGGTCGGTGCGCGACGGCAGCTTCTTGGATTGTGACTCTACGAGTTTCCATCCGCTGAGATCGATTCCCTTTGAATCACGCAAAAAGGCTTCGGCGCGGGCTTGGGCTTCTTCCTTCGTCAAATTGGCGCCGGGCGCAGCTTCAGCCAGCGTGTGGTGGACGGAATGCAGGGTTCCGTCAGGCCGGAGCACGATGAAATATTCTTCTTTCTGGGAATCTCGGAAGTAGCGCGCGGTCCAGAAGGCCGAAGGCACTTCATCGCGGTACACGCGGTTGGCAGCTTCCACACCGATATTTCGACGAAGATATTCGTTTACCAATGGATCGAAGGTGTACTGTATTGTGACCACGCGGTGGTAGGAGCCCGTATTCTCGCGAAGCTGCCGGAGCACATCATCAGCCCTCGCGGCGGCTTCGCGGCTATCTAACGGGAATCGAACGAAACTGCCGATGCGCTGCGGCTTGATCATCCAGAGCGATACGAATCCGAGCACGCCTGCGGCAGCCAGCACCACCAACGCGCGCCTGGTCAGTGGCTGATAACGGGCAGGCGGCTGGGCCGCCCCGCGCGGTTCTTCAGCTATCGTAGCTGGTTCGACTAATGGCCGGGCCTCGTTCAGCAAATCCGTTTCGTCAGCGAACGCTCCGCGCCTGAGATAAAGAAGACCGGCCACAACGACTGGGATTACCGCGGCGAAACCAACCAAGCCTCCCGAGATACGCGTATAAAGATCCCCGGAACGTATCAGCGAAAGGCTCGTCAAAAACGCATCTACGGTGTAGTGCCATGTCAGCGTTGCCAGTATTCCCCAGCGCAGCATGACCCATCCTGCAACGATGCCGATTGCTCCGACCTCAATGCCTCGGATATAAGGCGGCTCTTGCGGGTAATTCGAGTGCAAAAAGCCCCAGGCGAAGGCCGGGAGCACGATGGCCAAGATTTTCGATCGCGTCACGCGCATCAGAAAACGAATCGAGAACATGCGGAACAAAAACTCTTCGCTGGCCGCCGCATAGATGCCGATGGTCAGGGGATAAATCCAGGGGAGAGCGGTGCTGAGAGTATCGGAATATTGCAAATCTTGCGGCGCCCAGACGCCGAACCTTCGCCCGACGACGTAAAAGGCTACGACGAATCCAATATGCGCGGCGGCCAGGCACAGGCCGACAAAACCCGAACAGAAGAATTGGCACGTGCGAAAACCGGCTAAGGTGAATGCGCTGCCCAGGCGCAGCTGCTTTGGTTGACCCGCTCGATAAAGCGGCTCGCCCGGCGCCGCAGCGATGACCACGAGCAACGCCAGTGAAAAGCTCCCCGCGAGCGCCTTAGCGATTTCAGTGGCGACAAAACTGGCATAAGAGTCGTTGGTATCATAGCCGGCTCGAAGGAGCGGCCACTCGTTTAACTGCATTGCGAAGTACAGAACGGTGATGAAAAGCCCCAGAGCCAGCACCCATTTCCATTGAACCAAACCGCGGCGGCCCAGCATGATCAGCACCGAAAGCGCTGCGCCGAGCAGAATGGCGTAAGGAATCAAGGCGATCGTTTCGATGAAATTATTCGACGAGCGCAGCCGCGCATAGGTCCTCTGCCAAGCCTCCGGAACTTTCAAGAATTCCAGATAACCGCCAGCTCGATCACCTTCGATTGTGACCTGCAATCGATAGGGCGCGTCCTTGACGCGGAAGCCTGAGCGTTCCCACGTGAAAGTCCAGTCGGTGCGGTTCGTTCTCGCGATGGAGTTGGCTTCTTCGGGCAAAAGGGCGTAAGGCGCAAGATCCGTGTGCAGCGCTTGAGTAAGGAACTGCTCAGCGCGACTCAAAGCATCCGCGCGGCTCAAGCGGGCGCCCGGCGCCGCCTCCTCGAGAATGTGTTCATAACCGACGATGCGGCCCCGGGGATCGACGCGCACGCGAAGCTCTTCTTTTTGTCGCGGGCGGAAGAAGCGCGCTTCCCAATACCAGACGGTGACCTGTGAAGACATGAGGCGATTGGCTTGCTCCAGCCCAACCTCACGTTCCAGATAGGTCTTGGTATCGTCATCAACGTCAAACACGACGGCGGACTGGTAACCTTGAAGCGAGAGGCCCTGTCCCGCGGCGAATGCGCGTGCGCGCTCGAGCGCGACGCCTCGCGTCACTTTGAAGTCTACGGCGGCTTCGGGAAAAGCGCGGAAGAAATAGCGGTAAGCGACGAACGCGCCCAGGAGCGCGGCTAGCAGCCAGAGCAGGAGAACCCGCACGTCACGCCGGCTCAGAACATTTAACCTGAACTCTTGGGTTGTCTGCGTGGACGACAAAATATCTCCGGGCAGCGGATGCCGCAGTACGATAAATGCGCTCGCAGCCAATCTATGTATACCGCGATGCGAATGCAAGCGCGGGCGCTTTTTGCGTGCAGTGGTATATATAAGGCGCGATGAACGTAACTTCCGCGACCGAAGTGAAATATCTCAAGGGCGTAGGCCCGCAGCGCGCGGCCCTATTCGCTTCTCGGGGCATTTATACGGTCGCCGATTTGCTGCTTTACCTGCCGTTTCGTTATGAGGATCGCATTCGCTTCAATCGGATTGAGGAGATCGCTCCGGGCGGTACTTACACGATTCATGGCACCGTGGCCGATGAAGGCATTGCGCGCTTTAGCCGCGGCAGGGGAGCTATCTTTCACCTGGTCATTCGAGATTCGACCGGGACTTTAGCTTGCAGATTTTTTCACGGCGGCTATCTGCAAGGGCGCTTCCGCATCGGCCAGGCAATGGTCGTGCACGGCAAAGCGGATCTCGATCCGCGCCGTCCGGGCCGAATCGAAATGATCAATCCGCAGTACGAGCTGCTTGGCGCAGATGCTGCGGATTCCACCGAGATGGGCCGGATCGTACCCATCTATGAAGCGATTGACAACCTCAGCTCGCGTGTACTGCGGCGGATTATCTACGGCGCCCTGCAGAATCTCTTCGCAGCGCCGCTCGACGCTTTGCCCGCCTCGCTGCTCGCGCGATATGATTTTCCTGCCCGCGGTGACGCCCTTCGCTTCGTGCATTTTCCTCCCTCCGATGTGCCCCTCGAGCTTCTCAACCAATTTCGCTCTCCGGCACACCGCCGCCTGATTTTCGAGGAGCTTTTCCTTTATCAGCTGAGTCTCGCGTTGCGCAGGAAAGAAGTGGAGCGACATCCGGGCATTTCCTTTCGCGTTCGCGAGCCACGCGTGCGCGAAGCGCTGAAACGCATTCTGCCTTTCAAACCCACCGATGCACAGAAACGAGTGCTGGCGGAGATTGCCGCAGACCTGGAGAAACCCACATCCATGCATCGGCTTTTGCAGGGTGATGTAGGCAGCGGAAAAACGATTGTCGCGCTGGAAGCGGCTACGATCGTCATCGAGAATGGTTATCAGGCCGCCTTGATGGCGCCCACTGAAATCTTAGCCGTGCAGCACTTCCTTTCGGCCCGCCGCGTCTTTGCGGCTTCGGGTTACAACGTTGAGCTGCTGATCAGTGGCCTAAAGGCGCAACAGAAACAGGGAGTCTTGGAACGCATGCGCGCGGGGGAAGCGCAATTTGTAGTGGGGACACATGCTTTGCTCGAGGAGCCAGCCGGATTCACGCGCTTGGGGCTGGTGATCGTTGATGAGCAACACCGCTTTGGAGTCTTGCAGCGCAAGCGCCTGATGGAAAAGGGCGTGGCTCCGGACGTGCTGGTGATGACCGCGACGCCGATTCCGCGAACTCTGGCACTCACGCTTTACGGCGATCTCGACGTCTCGGTGATCGATCAGATGCCGCCCGGCAGGACGCCCATCGAAACGCGCTGGTCTGCGCCGGAACATCTGCCGGGCGTGTGGGATTTCGTCGCGCGGGAACTCAGGAAAGGCCGTCAGGCTTATGTCGTCTATCCGGTAATCGAGCAATCCAAGTCAAACGAGGCTCAGCTTTCGCTCAAATCGGCGATCGTAGAATACGAGCGTCTGCAAAAATCCGTGTTCCCTCGCATGCGGGTGGGTTTGCTGCATGGCCGAATGAAGAGCGAGGAGAAAGAGCAAGCGATGGAAACCTTCCGGCGCGGCGACCTGCAGATCCTCGTCTCCACAACGGTAATAGAGGTCGGTGTGGATGTCCCCAACGCCACAATCATGGTGATCGAACATGCGGAACGCTTTGGGCTGTCGCAACTTCATCAATTGCGCGGGCGAATCGGCCGTGGCGCGGAAAAGAGCACGTGCCTTTTGATTGCCCCCCAAAACGTTTCCGAAGATGCTCGCGAACGCCTGGAGACGATGGTGGCGACAAACGATGGTTTCGTTATTGCCGAAGCGGATTTGAGATTGCGCGGGCCGGGTGAATTCTTCGGCACGCGGCAGCACGGTTCGCTGGGCTTCCATATTGCGAATCCGCTGCGCGATCGCGAACTGCTGGAACTGGCGCGCCGTGAAGCCTTCTTGTTGCTGGAGAATCCGGAAGAGGAACAGGAGCGTCTCCGCCTGTTCCAAACGCTCGATCCGGGCTGGCAACGGCGGTATCAGCTTGCTTCCGTGGGCTAGGGAGCGAAGCCGGGGAGTTGCGCATAGAACTTGGAGAGCACGTGGGATGCGCGTGATCGCGGGAAAATATGGCAGCCGCCGTCTGCAGAGTTTGCGCGGAACAGCCTTGCGGCCTTCCAGCGACCGGCTGAGGGAAACCCTTTTTAACATTCTAGGCACGGCAATCGAAGGGACGGTGTTTGTCGATCTCTTTGCAGGCTCAGGCGCCGTAGGCATCGAGGCGCTGAGCCGCGGCGCGCGTGGCGCTGTCTTCGTAGAGAATCATGCCGCCGGCGCTGCCTTGATCTCTCGAAATTTGGCATCGCTGGGCATTCCGACGGGCGTGCAAGTTGCCAGTCGTAAGACATTCGCGGGAAGTGCGGAAATCCTTCGCGTGGACGCGATGGATGCCCTCGAGCGGCTGGCCGAAAGCGGCGCCCGCGTTGAGTTCGTCTTCGCCGACCCACCTTATGCGAACAGGCGCGCCTACGAAGACATTCTTGTATTTCTAGGGGAATCGGAACTGCTTGCGCGAAGCGGCCGCTTCATCGCCGAACATCGGCGAAAAACCGATCTTCCGATCATTGCGGGTCACCTGGAACGAACGCGCGTGGTGGAGCAAGGAGACACAGCGTTGAGCTTCTACAAGCCGATCTTCGCGGCCTGAGGCATTTTCATGCAGGGCTGCGGGCGTCTCTTTTGTTTGGCCTCAGAAATGATCGCGCAATCCGCGAAAACTGGAAACGATCAGGAGTTTTCCGGCGCCGCTCTGCAGTTCGGCGTTTTCGTTATTCCAACTAGCGGCATGGGGGACAAAGGCGGCATTGAGTCCAGCCTGCAAAGCGGGGTTGATCTCCTGTTGCGCACTGCTGCCGATCAGCCAGGCGTGCGATTTGACCACGTGATGTTTATCGATCAGATCCCGGTACACGCCGATGGTCTTATCCGCCACAATCTCGATGGAGTCAAAAAATCCCTGCAATCCGGAACGCTCGACTTTGGCAGCTTCTTCGGCCGGTTCGCCTTTGGTGAAGAGAATCATCCTGTGGCGGCTGGAGAGATAGGCAAGCGTTTCCGGCACGCCGTCGAGTACGCGTGGCGGAGTATGCTCGAGCTCGGCCGCCATAGAAGCCACTTCTTCGAGGGCGCTTCGCTGGGCCAGTCCGCCGGCAAGTTTCATGTAGCTTTGTTGGAGAGACCGAGCGAAGCTGCGTACGCCATATCCATGCTGCTGAATATTTTGCCGCTCGGTCTCATTCAGGATATGCCGTGCGTAGGCGCGGGCGTAACCGAAGGGCTCGACCAGCGAGAAAAAGCGTTCCAGGGTGTGCTCGAAAAAGACGTTGCTCTCCCAAAGAGTATCGTCCGCATTGACGAGCAGAGTTAGCCGCCGCATGCCTGCATCCGTGATTCGCGGAGGTTTCGCCGCGGCATCATCCCTCTTTCGTTTTCTCCAAAGCCAACTCTTTGCAGCACGCTTTGGGCATCAATCAGCTGAAGGCGCGTTGATGCTCAAGACCTTCTCGGAGAGCATTGTACTGCGGTTCGCAGGAAACCAATGACGTGATGCTTATGCCGATGCGGGAAGAAATTCGTAACGTTCAATACGCGCGGCCACTCCGCGCGCTCGCCGCTGCGCTTCGACCCGGGTGACGCGGCCGAAACAATGGATGTTGACGTCGCGCGTCATGGTGATTTCCTTTGGCAGGGTGAGCACAAATTCGATGCGGATACCGGCCTCTAACTCTTCCTCGGTCCAAAAATATAATCCACGAAAGCTGACGTCCCGGGTTTCTCCACGTTTTTCTACGGGACCTGAAGAACTGTACAAGCGTAGGGTGAGAGGAAGCGCCATAGTGAAACGCCGTGAGGTGCGGCGTTCAGTAATATCGGCCATTTCTCCCCCGGGCAAGGGCGTACCCGTTCAACAGAAAGCTAACATCTGAAAGGTAAAATCGCAACGGGAAAGCCCGAGATTGGCCTCTCATTGGCAAGCGGAACGCGAAGCCTGCGGAGCGACGCGGCTACATCGAGATATCGATTCGTTAATCGCCCTTCTCGCTATCCTCAGGCGCGAGTAACCGTCTGCAGGCCCGAAGAATGCGCCGGTAAGGCCAACCCGCAGGGCGAGTCTCCTGAAAAAAGATTTCACCCTCGCGCGGAGTCGCATAGAACCAGCGCGCCAACAACGCCAGGTGATCTTCCAGCTCTTGAATCGCAAATGCGCCAGAGGCTGTTCGCTTCGGACTCGCTTCATCTGGCTGCGCCGTGGCGGGCTCGAGCAATTCGCGAAGGATCTGTTCGGCAGATCGGGGCTGGCCAGCCAACTCGCCGAATTGGAGGAAGAAGGGATCTGCGATCGTTCCGCCGCGCACTGTAAACAGCGCAACCGCATTTTCCCCTGCAGCCCTCACCAGGATTACAGCATGGAGCTGCTCGATAGGGCGAGCCAGTTCCGGGAGAGCGCGGCGCAATTCTTGGACTTTCTCCAGGCGCTTGTGCAATGCCGAGGCGTGTTCGAAATCGAGCTGCGCGCTGGCTGATTCGCGTTCCTGGGCAAGCGCATCCGTGAGCGAGGCTCCGCCGGAGCGTAAGAACGCGGCGGCGCGGCTAACCTCGTCGGTGTATTCGGCGGGCGTGCATCCGCCGAAACACGGCGCCAGACACATCTTCATCTCTGAATATATGCATCCCGGGAACTTTGGATCGCGGCGGATTTTGATTTGGCAGCGCCGGATCCGAAATAGATCGAGCCACGATTCGAGGAAGCTTTCGGCTGCGCGGCGCGTGGAAAACGGGCCCAGGTATAAGCCTGCGGCACCTAAACGCCGAGTGATATAGGCTCGCGGGTAAGGGTTCGCCAGATTGAGCTTCACGAAAGCGGGTGAGTAGAGACGCAGCCGTTGGCGATAGTTCGTGGGCCACAGAACTCGCGCCTGCTGCCAATGCACCAGGGCCTGCTCGAACCGGGAACCCGTAAGTCGAAAACGAATGGCGGCGGCATATTCCCTAAGATTCAGGCGCTTGGAGGTGGCGTCGGGCTCGCACAGTAGAAGGCGCATGCGCCGCTTCAAATCGGCGGTCCGCAGAAGCACCGGCCGTGCGCCTGCGAGCGCCTCGCGGGGCTCGAGTAGGACGATTGCGGGGCGCGCCGGCAAGCTTTCAAAGAACTCTTCTGCCCGCACTGGGTCAAACTTGATTTCGCGGTCGAGCCCAATCATGGATTCAGCATACACGGGCGGCGGGGACGAGGGGAGTATGCAAACCACGGTGAGGCAGAAAATGCTCCGTTAGGCGCC
Organism: Acidobacteriota bacterium; assembly: GCA_003223315.1. Lineage (GTDB taxonomy): Bacteria > Acidobacteriota > Terriglobia > Acidiferrales > UBA7541 > Palsa-189. The sequence continues at coordinate 24,593 of QHYR01000093.1, forward strand.
TGCGCTAGGCAGCCATGGAGGCTATGTGCTCGCCCGGCTCAAGCGCTCAGAGCGCCGCGCAATCGCTCATAGGTGGTCGAGAGTTCCTCGGGCTGAACTCGCGTTTCACCTACCGTGGTCATGAAATTCGTGTCCCCGATCCAGCGCGGCAGAACGTGCAGATGCAAGTGCCCGGCGATGCCGGCTCCCGCGGCCCGCCCGATGTTCATTCCGAGATTGTATCCGTCAGGGCGATAAAGATTTGCAAGAGCTTTTTCGATCCGCTGCGCCAGCGCCATCATTTCCGCGAGAGTTTCCGGCTCGGAAGCCGCAAGCGTGGCCTGATGCGCATAAGGAACCACCATCACGTGTCCCGAGGTATAGGGGTAGCGGTTCAGGATCACGAAATTTTTCCTGGCGCGCAAGACGATCAGGGATTGGGCATCATCGCGCCCTTCCGCTGCGGCGCAAAAAATGCACGGCTCGTCTTTCACGCCAGCGGCGATATAGCGGTACCGCCAGGGCGTCCAGAGATAATCCATGATGACGGAGATTACTGCGGGGGCGTATGGGGAGGAACCGCAGCGGCCGCCGCCGCAGTTTCGCCGTTGACGAAATCCTTAAGTTCTTTGCTGGGCTTGAAAAAGGGGATGCGCTTAGGCGGAACCTCTACCTTGGCGCCCGTCTTCGGATTCCGGCCCACACGGCCGCGACGCTGGCGAGTGCGGAAGCTGCCAAAGCCACGGATCTCGATTTTGTCCCCAGTTTGCAATGCCTGGATAATGGAATCGAAGATGGTCTCGACAATCGCTTCGGATTCTTTGCGGGGCAACTCGGTGGCTCGGATGACCTCTTCGACCAGATCGGCCTTGGTCATGGTCGTGTCATTCATCGCAGTCAATTCCCCCATAATCGAAGAATTCGGGTCATTACCCAAAACTGCCACAAGCTGTTTCGGCGCCAGGCTGTCCGAATAAATTAACCTAGAAGATAAGCCGCACGAACGACACTATCATAGCTTTCGAAGGCTAGAGACTCTCGCGTTTGGCCAGAATCGCGTCTCCTATTGTCGCCGTCGGTGATGATTTTGACGATCTGTAATCCTCCATTTCCCGCCGCTCGGCGTGACGCACTGCCGCTCGATAACTTAGGCCAATTTTGTGCTGGTCGGGATTGATCTTTACAATCTTGAATTCGTACTCACGGCCCGGCGCCAGGACGGAAGTCGAAGCGCCTTGCCGCTGAGGCTGTTTTTCCTTATCCCGCGCGCGACGATCCTCGATTTCCGAGATGTGACATAAGCCTTCGATTCCATCCGCCAATTCGACGAACGCTCCAAACGTCGTCAAGCGGGAAACTCTGCCGCGAACGACCTCATTGATCTTGTGAGAGGTAAACCAGTTGGCCCAAATGTCGTTCAGTTGCTTGATACCCAAAGAGACGCGCCGGTGCACGGGATCGATTTTCAGGACCTTCGCCTGTACGGTGTCGCCCTTCTTCAACGCTTCGGCGGGATCCTTTATTTTCCCTGTCCAGCTGATATCGCTCACGTGTATGAGCCCGTCGAAGCCCTCCTCGATTTCTACAAATGCGCCAAAATCCGTGAGATTACGGACCCTTCCCGTAACTTGGGAGCCCACCGGATATTTCTGCGCGAATTGCACCCACGGGTCGGGCTGGGCTTGCTTCATGCCCAGCGAGATGCGCCTCTGCTCGGGATGCAGCTCGAGGACCACGACTTCTACTGCGTCTCCGACTTGCACTAACTTGGAGGGGTGCAGCTTGCGCTTTGACCAGCTCATTTCGGAGACGTGCACAAGACCCTCAACGCCCGAGTCGAGTTCCACGAAGGCGCCATAATCTGCGACGCCGACGACCCGGCCCTGGACGCGAACGCCCACGGGAAATCGCTCCGGAACCGTGACCCACGGATCCGGCAGCAATTGGCGCCGCCCCAGGGAGACGCGCATTTTTTCGCGGTCGAACTTGAGCACCTGTACGTCTAACTCATCGCCGGGCCGAACCACGTCGACCGGGTTGGTGACGCGGCCCCAGGAAAGATCGGAGACATGCAACAGGCCATCGACCCCGCCGATATCTACGAATACGCCGTAACTGGTAATGCTCTTGACGGTTCCGTGGAAGATCTGGCCTTCCGTGATTGATTCCATCAATTTTTGCCGCTGCAACTTCTGCTCATCTTCCAAAATGGCGCGGCGGCTGACCACCACATTCCCACGCTTTCGATTGAGCTTGAGAACGCGGACATCGATATCTCGATCCTTCCAGTCTTCCAACTCATGTACAGGCCGAAGATCAACTTGTGAGGCGGGCAGGAAGGCGCGCACGCCTACGTCGACAACCAAGCCTCCCTTAACGCGGTCGACGATGCGCCCGGTGAGCGTCGACTTATCGTGATAAGCCTTGTCGAGATTGGCCCACACCCGGCGCCGGCGGGCGCGCTGGTAGGAAACGACAAGGTATCCGTCCTTATGCTCCCCCGTGAGTTGAACTTCGATATCTTGTCCCGGATCGAGCCGAATGGGCTGATCGGCTTCCATGAATTCGCCTGCCGGAATCAGCGCCTCGGTTTTGCCGCCAATATCCACCACAGCGCCAACGTCCGCGATCGCCACGACCCTGCCCTGGACAATCTCTCCTTCTGTAGGAGCCTGCTGGGGCGCCGCATACTGGTCCATTAATTGATTGAGTTCTTCGCTCGAAGGCGTCACGGCCGATGCGTCAGTCGCAGCCGGTGTTTCGGTAGCAGGCGCTTGGGAGAACAAAGGGGCGTTATTTTCCGAAGATCCCCCATCCGACGTATTCGCCAAGCTGCTTGCCGTCGAGGTCTCGCCTGCCGCAGCGGAAGGATCACTTTCCGGGCCGGGTGTCTGCGAGTGGACCCCGGGGCTCGACTCAGCCAAGGCGCGCACCTCCGACTCAGGTGCTCGAGCAGCCGCAAACGACGCTGGCGCGCCGGAAGGCTCGCTGCCTGGCATGTCGTAATCGGCAAACATCCTACGGGCCTCCCCGGGGAATAGTTTACCCCTTCGTGCGGCGAACTTCCTTACGGAATCCCGCTCATGGAGCCTAGAGCAAGGAAGGAAAAACCACTCCGCTACAAGAGTTTATCAGGCGCGATCATACCGGCTTCCAGTTCCTATGTCAATGAAACCAGGTCCTTCGGTGCACTTCGATTTTAGGAGCGACCCTGGCTCGCGTCGCGAAACTCCCGGCGATAATCGGGAGCGAAGATCTCGACCGTGCGGCACATCTCGTGGAGACGCGAGCGCACGCGCTGGCCGAGGCGGTCGATCAGCGTCTCTTCCCGCATCACGGTGATTTTCTGGCCTGAAGGCATCGGCGGAATAGCTGGTTCGTTCTCCGTGGGATCTAGATAGTTTGTGGTCAGCAACGTCGCCAACTTGTCGTTGTATCTTTTGTTCAGAATATGCCCGATGGTATCGAGAGCCCATTGAGACGGTTTGCTCGCGCCGATGTCATCGATCAAAAGAACTTCGGTTTTCAATACGGGTTCAAGAACGCCCATTTCGCTGATGGGGTGGTCCGGATCGTAGCTCGCCTGAAGATCTTTCAATAATTCGCGATAATCATAGAAACGCACTTCGTGACCCCGCCCCATCAATTCCCGGAGCGCAGCGACCGTCAGGTGGGTCTTGCCAACTCCGCATGGGCCCATGAGCAATAGGCCCGTTTCTGAGCCAGCGGGGTATTCTCGCGCGAAGCCTTGAACTATTGTCTTCGCGCTGGCTAGGCTGCTGTCCGGGGTCCTTCCTTTGGCCTTACCCTCCGCTAAAGGTTGTTTGGACAGGAGTCGCCAAACGTCGGTCTCGAAATTTTCAAAATCGCAGTGTTCGTAACGCCGTGGTATGCGGGCGCGTGCCAAGCTGCGGATGGCGCGGTCAGCTTGCGAGCAATCGCAGGGGACCGCCCAGGTGAGTTTGGGCGGTCCGACCGAAGCTCCCGGCGTGGCGTCTTTCCGCTGGATAACGCGCTCGGCCTTTTGATTCGCGTCTACCCGCTCTATCAAGCGCCAGCCAGTTCCGCTGCACAAAGGACATTGCGATTGGGCCATGATTCGAGAGCATAGGCTTACCGCCGCGCAGGGCGCAAGTGAGTACGGACGTGGAAAAAAAGGAAATGTGAAAAACGAAACGACAGGGATCGAAACGTAGGAGCGGCTACTTGTGAACCCGGATCACGCGCGGAGGCGGAACACGCACCAGGGCATCTCGCGAGGGCTTGCGTTGCATGGAATGCAAACCGCGCGAAAGCTCATTTTGAACGAATTCTGTGAAAGCCGTCATCTGCCGCTGCATCTCGCTCATCTTCTCGCGCATGTTCAATATGATTTCTATACCGGCAAGGTTGACGCCCATCTCGCGGGTGAGGGTGAGAATCACTTCCAGGCGCTCGAGGTCCGCATCCGTGTAAAGGCGGGTATTGCCTTCCGATCGCGACGGCTTGAGAAGGCCTACCCGTTCGTAAAGCCTCAAGGTCTGAGGATGCAGATGGTAAAGCTCGGCCACCGCGCTGATCATATATCCCGCGCGGCCTCTTTTTTTCGGCGTTCGCATCGGCATGGACTTCTCCTCCCGCTACGTTCCAGCACGCGCGAAAAGATCTTGTCGCGGGTTTTCCGGTTCCAAACGCGCCAATTCGCGGAGTAAATTGCGCACGCGCTCATCGATGGGCTTGGGCACAACGACTTGTAGCTCGACGTACAGGTCTCCCCGTTTGCCGGGCTGACGAACCGAAGGCACACCTTTTTCCCGCAGCCGAAGCTTCTGGCCGCTGCTGGTCCCCGGCGGGACGCGCAGAAGTGAACGCCCATCGAGGGTAGGCACCTCGATCTTGGCTCCCAGAGCCGCCTCGGAAACCGTAATCGGCACCACGGTGTAAAGATCATCGCCGCGCCGCTCGAAGTAGGGATGCGGCTTCACCTCGGTGATGAAGTAAAGATCGCCTGGGGGAGCGCCATGAGTGCCTGCATTGCCATGGCCGGGCACGCGTACCCGCGAACCGCTCTGCACGCCGGCGGGAATCCGAACGTCGATCGTCTCCGCCCGGCGTACGCGGCCTTCGCCGCCGCAAACGCGGCACATGGAGCGAATTCGGCCCGTGCCTCCGCAGCGCGTGCAGGCGACATTGAAACGCATGCGTCCGCTGACCTGCGAAACATGCCCTGTTCCTCCGCAGACTTCGCAAGTCTGTGGCGAGCCCACCGTCCCTGAACCACCACATGTGGCACAGGTCTCCAGGCGCGAAATCGTCACCTTCTTTACCGTGCCGCGCACGGCTTCCCAAAAATCAATTTCGATTCCGTACTCAAGGTCCGAACCGGGTTCCTCTTCGGGAACTGCCGCTCCGGCTCCGCCGCGAAAGAATTGGCTGAATAGATCGCGGAAGTTCGTGCCGCTTCCGCCGCCGAAATCAAAGCCGCCAAAGTCGAAATGCGCGCCTGGGTCTTGTTCCGGCGGAACGGTGGTTCTCCGCTCGGCATCGAAGCCGAACTGATCGTACATTTGCCGTTTTTTGCTATCGGAAAGGACATCGTAGGCTTCCTGTACCTGCTTGAACTTTTCTTCCGCGGATTTGTCGCCGGGATTCAGATCTGGATGATACCTGCGGGCAAGTTTTCGGTAGGCTTGGCGAATCTCTTTCTGGCTGGCCTTGCGGCCCACGCCCAGCAGTTCGTAATAATCC
>QHYR01000094.1 GCA_003223315.1 Acidobacteriota bacterium
CGTCAAGAAGATCGAAGCGGAGGGCATCAAGCTCGATGAGCCAGTCCGCAAGAACGAGGCGACTGGCGTCGCGCTCACATATATCACTGATCCGTGGGGCACCCGCATCGAGTTGGTCCAACGGCCGCCCTCCCCATAGCAATCGGTTCAGCAAACAACCTGCCCGATCTGGCGCCTGCCGGACCGGGCAACATCCGTCGGCAAGATTTCCGTCCGGTCGACCGATCTGTCTCCAACCCTAGCGTCGATCCGCGCGGCGCTAGCCAAACCATGCCGGTGCGCCGTTGGTGGAAACAACGAGTGGAGCCTGGGCGGCTTGGTTAACGAGCAACGTCTTTCAGAGCTGCCCCTGAACGGGCGAAACTTTAATGATCTGGTGCTGCTGCAAACGGGGATCAAGGTGCTGGTTTCCACGAATATGGATTCCCCTTCTGGTAAACGCCCTAACCTGAATTCGACGTTTCCAACACCCAGAAGTCCGGTTCGAGGCCATGCATACTCGGTTAAACGCCTTCCAGACCCAGGTTGTCATTCACCGCATGTCGCAGTTTCTGTTTGCACCCCAGGTAGTGCTCGGTGGTCTGAACGGACGCATGGCCAAGCAAGAACTGAATCTGTTCAAGTTCTCCCCCAGCCAAGTGTCGCGCGCAAGTGCGCCGTAGGTCATGCGGAGCGAGATTCTTGATGTCGGCACGTTTCGCGGCCGCTTTGACGATGTGCCAGATGGCTTTCGGTGTGAGGCCTGCGCCCCATATCTTTCCTAGCCTGCCTACTCGGCGGAAGAGCGCACCTGTACTAATACTAGCTGCATCGGTCCACTCATCGACGAAACGCTTTGTCCACGCCGGAACTGGAACAGTGCGAATGTGCTTTCCCTTACCAATCAGGTCGGCGATAACCCAGTGCTCCTCACGGACTTGAAAATCTTCCAGTCCGAGTCCAACGAGTTCTGCTCGTCGCAGACCGCATCCAATCAGCAGTACCAGAATTGCTCGATCACGCTTGCCTCGCAAGCCGTCTCCTTGCCGCTCCCCGAGCAAGGTTCTGGACTGTTCGACGGTTAGCCAGTTTCCGATGCGAATGCCCAAGCGTTTTGCACCTTTAACACGACCGATTCCGGCTGCGAGTTCGGGACCTAAAAGTCCCGTATCAGCTGCCTCATGCGCGAGTCGTCTTACAGCCGCTAAGCGCACATTAATTGTTGATGGCGCCAGGTTTTTCTGTTCGAGAAAGAATCGATAACGAAGGACTACACTCCGGTTGAAAGCCAGGCGAGGCTCGGAACAATACCAACAGATGAATTCATCGATGGCATGCCCATACGACTCTTGCGAACTTGCCGCTGCGAGCGAGTTCAGAACTGCGTTCTTCGACTGTTCCAAGTCGGGCAGCCGAAGTATCGTTTTAGCCCTCAAGCGTTTGCTTGACTTTTTCCGATGTCCCATACTGGCGGCCTCCCGCGCCGCGTTTAGTATGGTCATCTACTTGGAAGGCTAAGGACCCGAACCCCATTTCTGGGGAGTCTGACACTTGAGGTCAACCACACGACCAAGTGCTCGCGGACAATAGTTTCCGAGTTGATCGGTTCCGTCAACACTAGGGCGTTTGAACGTAGCCGCTGGCGCGGCGGACGCTTCGCGTGCTATGCTTCTCACGTCATGCCGCAAGGCAACGCTTTTAACTGCGGTTTGCGCTTTTCTCTGATTTTCCTAAGCCAAGCAAAATCAATAGGCTGCAAACGAAAAAAGATTCAATTCCCATAGCCGTTAGACCGGGTCCAGCCATTAGCCCGCATCCACCGCAATCGCCAGCGGCCACCTTCAAACGGCTCTATCGAACGCGCGCAGAGCACCTCCCCAACCTGACGCCTTCGTGATTACGCGCCTCCGATAGAGCTCTAACGTTTCCCGGTACGAATCACGGCTAAGGCATTCCACAAACTGGTCAAAGGCCCGGTGTGTGCAGGCAGCGGACTCCGACGATCCTTCCAGCTACGTGATCGGGCGCGAACCGATGATGAGGATATCGACGAGTCTCCTGGCGCTTTGCTGCCAGTCAGGGCTGGTCGCCACGTTAGCGACGCCGACAAGAGCCCGAAGGAGATCCATTGGGTCGAGGTCCCTGCGTATATCGCCGCTCTTGATCGCGCGCTTCACCAGGGCACGAATCGCTTCATGGATCTGAGCGTAGGAAGCTGCGAACACTTTCTTGGGATCTCCGATCAGAGTATTCAGCGCAGGGGCGATGATCTGCTTCGTCTCGATGGCATCAACGAACAACAATAGCCAGGCTCGCAACGCTTCAATCGGCGGCATGCTTTGAGTGAACTTCCCCTCTGCTGCGGCCAGCTTTTCCATCTCAGACCGATAAACCGCCTGTAGAAGTTCCTCGCGCGTAGGAAAGTGGCGATACAAAGTCCCCGGTCCGACGCCTGCCTCGTTGGCGATGTCGTCCAAGCTGGCGCTTGCACCGGATCGGGTGAAAGCCCGCTTGGCCACCTCCAAAATTCGCTCGCGATTCCGCTGTGCATCGGCCCGCGGCTTTCGGCCGGCAGATTGGGAACGATTCATGGGCATCCTCAAAACAACTTGCAACCGGAGGCAGCCTCCGTTAATCTAAGAATCCGGAGGCAGTCTCCATTTTACCTGAGCTGACCTGCAGATGGGAGGAAAAGACACAATGACGAAATCTACGAAGCTTGGCGGCACTTTCACACTTCACGGCACCTCAACCAGCCTGTACCGGATGGGCTACGGCGCGATGCAACTCGCCGGTCCTGAAGTTTGGGGACCTCCACGGGACGTTGACGGCGCGATCGCGGTTCTGCAAGAGGCGATTGCCGCCGGCGTGAACCACATCGACACGAGCGACTACTACGGCCCGCATGTGACCAATCAAATTATCAAGAAGGCACTTCATCCCTATCCGGCCGGGCTGTTCATCGTAACCAAAGTGGGCGCCCGGCGGGGTGAAGACAAATCATGGCTTCACGCGCTTTCGCGCAAAGAGTTAGTCGACGGCGTTCACGACAATCTTCGGAATCTCGGTGTCGATGCGCTCGACGTTGTCAACCTTCGAGTCGGCGGAATGATGGCACCATCGGAAGGATCCATCGAGGAACCCTTGACCCTGCTCGCCGAGTTGAAGCGTCAGGGGCTGGTTCGTCACGCCGGCCTCAGCAACGTCACTCCCCGGCAACTCCAGGAAGGTCAGAGAATCACAGAGATCGTTAGCGTCCAAAACTTCTACAATCTGGCACACCGCAATGACGACGCGTTCGTAGATGCTCTCGCGAAGCAAGGCATAGCTTATGTGCCGTTCTTCCCGTTAGGAGGATTCACGCCGTTACAATCGTCGGAACTAGATCGGGTAGCGGCGTCCGTCGAAGCAACTCCGATGCAGGTCGCGCTTGCCTGGCTTCTTCAGCGGTCTCCTAACATTCTGACGATCCCCGGCACGTCTTCCGTAAACCATCTCCGAGACAACCTCGGTGCTGCAGCACTCGAACTGCCGCCGGATGCGATCGCTGCGCTCAACGCGATTGCCGAAACTGTTCGGGCAGCAAGTCAGTCCACCCAATAATTTCGTATTCCGATAACTTGACGCAAAGGAGCGATTTATGAAGATTTTTGTTACAGGAGCAACGGGCTTTATTGGTTCTGCCATCGTTCGGGAACTCATCGACGCCGGGCATCAAGTGCTCGGCATGGCTCGCTCGGATGCGGGCGCCAAGTCTCTTATTGCGGCTGGCGCGGAGGTGCATCGAGGCGATCTTAAAGACCTCGAAAGCCTGCGCAGCGGAGCAGCGATGTCCGATGGCGTGATTCACACGGGCTTTATCCACGACTTCTCAAACTTTCAGGCAAACTGCGAGATCGACAAGCGCGCCATCGAGACTCTCGGCTCGGCGCTCGAAGGCTCCGACCGGCCACTGTTTGTCACCTCCGGGCTGGCGACGGTGGCAGAGGGGCGCACGCCTACAGAGGAAGACGCTCCTCTCCCTTCTTCTCCCTCGTATCCGCGCGTCTCGGAAGCGACGGCTGAGACGTTGCTGAAGCGTGGCGTGCGCGCGTCGGTGGTGCGCCTTCCCCAGGTTCACAACACAATCAAGCAGGGTCTCGTTACCTATGCAATCGCGGTGGCTCGCGAGAAGGGTGTGTCAGCGTATGTGGGCGACGGACTCAACCGCTGGGCGGCCGTGCACGTCCTCGACGCTGCCCGCCTCTACAGATTGGCGCTCGAGAAGCAGGAAGTAGGGGCCAGGTATCACGCGGTCGCCGAAGAGGGAGTGCCGGTCCGGGACATCGCTGAGGCCATCGGCCGCGCCCTGAACGTACCGGTCGTGCCCAAATCCGCTGAGGAGGCAGCAGCCCATTTTGGCTGGATAGGGATGTTCGTTGGTCGCGACCTTATAGGTTCGAGCGTGCAAACCCAGCGACGACTTGGATGGCGCCCAACCGGGCCCGGACTCATTACTGATCTTGACCGGGCTCACTATTTCGCGGCTGAACAGACAGCATAGCACCTCACCGCTGGACATACAGGTATACATGCGGGAGAGAGTAGTACTAATGAATGAGTTGGTTTGTTCCATAGCGGAGGCTTGCAACCATCTGAATTGTTTGGTCCTGCGCTTCAGCTTCCCGATGGTTCGAGTAGCCGCCTAGTCGAGAGAACTCTGCCGCGACAGCTAGCGGTTTTAGGTACTCTCAGCGATATGGAAGAGCACGGACGGCACTGCGAGTCATTGGAAGTAGGTCGCAGACAACGTCATTGTGTATCGCCATGCATATCGCACTGAATTCAGTCCCAGCGCGTGTCGGCAACTTACGCACCAGGACCCACCGGGTAGAGGCCTCTTCGATCTGAATGGAATCTTCGACCCCATTTGGATTATTTATTGAGAGCGTCAGTTGTTGATCGCATCGCTTCGCGCAGCCACACGTGAAGTGGATCGCTGTTGAGTCTCGGCTACTCCGTCGCATCGGACTCGCGGACGTCTTGACGCCCAGGGCGCTTACTTCCAGAAGCCAGGGAGATCAAAGATGATTGCACAAGAACAGGACAGTTCGAAATTCATCCGCTGGAAGAAGCTGAAGCTACATTTCAGAATGTGAGCAAAAGCACAACTCCGTACAAAGCTCACGATCTAACGTTGACGAGTCCGGGCCAGATGCTGAAAAGAGGATGACCAATGAAGACCGATGCACTCACGAATCCAATCATCAAGGCCGCCACCGAAGCATTGCAGAATGGCGACCGGAAAAGCTGGTCGGCCCTCTTTGAGCCTGACGCTGAACTCTATGACGACGGGAGCCCTCGTAGCCTCAAGGAGTTTACCCGCTACGCGCTCGGTCACGAGCGGTTCACTTCAATCGACCGCGTCGAGAACAAGAGCCCCTAAACTGAGACACTTTTAGTACGCTCCCAAATCTGTCGAATGATTACTTCCGGGAGTAAAGTGACGACGACCGCGTTTGTCAGTACAAATGTTGAGACCAACCGACTTTTCTAGTCTTTCGAGTGTTGTTGATGATTCAATTTGACTTGCCTGGCTTACGCGGGTCTTGTGTGGCATCCACGTACTCGGTCGAAGACGGACCGAACCCAGTAATCTGAACAACAACAGGTTCGTCACCGGTCTCTGCGAAGTGATTCCGAGATGGCGGTTCGGTGTAGAAACTGCCCGGTGGCAGAGCCTTCAGTTTCGCCTCGTCAAACTTATCACCGTAGCCGATATGCCATGTGCCGGAGATTACGGTCGCAACCCTGTCGTCACGATGGGAGTGGGCAGCGATGCGCGTATGTGCCGGGACGCGAAGCATGATGGTATATACGCCCGCTTGGTCTGGATTGCCCTTCAGAACAACGGTCTGGATTCCGCCAACGCCTGAGCTTCCCGTGCCCGGATTGCCCACTTGCGGGAACTTGTATTCTGTAGGAGTGAGTCGTTCTTCGTTTGCGCCGCCGTCAGCACTGCTTGCAACTGGATGAGCAACCAGCGGACCATCAAGGAATTTACGAATCAACGCGACTGTGTAAGCTGGTCGTTCTTCCATCAACCAATGTCCTGAGCCCGCCACGACCTCCTCCTGCACGTTCGTCGCTACATGCCGCATGATTACGGCCTGGAGGGCGCCAAAAGACTTCTCCCCACCTACCGCCATCACAGGCATCGTCAGCTTCGTTTGTTCGAAGACCTTGTTGTCCTTCGCATCCTGGGAGAAAGCCGCAAACTGCGCGAACCCGGCCCGCATTCCACCTGGTTGCGCGTAAGTAGCGGCAAAGAAATTTCTGGTGGCCTCGTCCGGCTTACCCGGATCGCCGGTAAAGTCATTCCATATTCTGTCAAAGTAGATACGCTCCCGACCCGCCACCAGCCGTTCCGCATCTGGTCCATGGAAGTTGAAGTGCCAAACGCCGGGATTTAGGAGAATCTCGTTCCAGGGATCAATCCCGGGAATGGGTGCGTCCATAACAACCAGTCGCTCGACCTTATCGGGATAAGTCGCAGCATAAGCGTATGCCACCATGTTGCCGATGTCGTGAGCAACCACAGATGTTTTGTCGTATCCCAACGCAGTCACAACGGCACGAATATCCTTGGCCTGAGTCTTTTTATCGTAGCCATCGGCAGGCTTGGAGGAACGCCCAATGCCACGGAGGTCGGGCACCACTACCGTATGGTCCTTCATGAGATCGGCGGCCAAAGGAGCCCACGAGTCGCTATTTTCAGCGTACCCATGGATGAGCACCACTACGGGCCCGCTTCCGCCCGAACGCACAAAAATGTCTGCCCCTTCCGGGCTGTGTATGGTTCTTTGTTGAAGGCTAGAGGGCAAGGAAGGGGGAGTTTGGGTTGAAACTGTTGTCACTGCAAAAAGGGCTACGCCGAGGAAACGTAGAATCATCGATTATCTCCATACACGTCGGGATTACACGAATTGAACTGCATTCGGCATTTAAGGATTGTAGACCACAGTGGCATTTTCTCCGAATTTGTGACATCTGGCCGAGCGATTCAGATCAGAGCCTCTCGACTCAAACCGATCAGTAACGGGAAGCCAGCTAGTGTTTACCGACGGAGTGAGGTGGCGATTGCGATTGCCGCTTCAGCCTGAGTCGCGGCGCACTCAGAAACTGTTCCGGGCCAGAAGTCCGGTTGTAGGAACTGATCTCCGCACTTGCCATCGATTCTGGTCGACGGCCAAACCGGAAACAATCGCGCTGGCAGCGAGTGTCTTCCTCTTAGAAGTGCCGCGGCGGCGGCGGAGATAATGTTCATCGCCCAGGGGTGTTGGAGTGAACCCCTAGAGTGAGACAGGCAACAAAAGATCGAGGGAACCGACCTGCTGATCGCTACCGGGCGGACGCCCAACACCCAGGGGATCGGCCTGGAAGCGGCAGGGGTCGACCTTGATGCGCGTGGGTATATCAAAGTGAACGACCGCTTGGAGACCAGCGCGGCGGGCGTTTGGGCGATGGGCGATTGTGCGGGCAGCCCGCAGTTCACACACGTCGCCTTCGACGATTTCCGGGTGGTCCGCGACAACCTGAATGGGGGCAGCCGCACTACGCGAGACCGCCTCATACCGTTCTGTATGTTCACCGATCCCGAACTCGCACGGGTCGGCTTGAACGAATCTGAAGCGAAGCGACGGGGCATCGCATATCGCCTAGCGAAGATGCCAATGGCCGCAGTACTGCGAGCCGTCGCTCTTGGCGAAACCCGTGGTTTTGTGAAAATGCTCATTGACGCTCAAAGCGACCGCATTCTGGGATTCACCGTGCTGGGCGTTGAGGGGAGCGAGATGATGGCGGCGGTTCAAACGGCAATGGTGGGCGGATTGCCCTACACTACACTCCGCGAAACTATTTTCACCCATCCCACCACTGCGGAAGGCTTAGTTTTTCTATTGGCGGGTGTTCCTGCGATAGCCAGGCAACAACCAGCCTAGGCTCCTCCGGGATAGAGCTTTGGGTTGGTAGGGTGTTCCCGATATCTCAGTGGCCGATAGCATAGAATCTGATGCCAATCGTGAGAAAGCATCTCCTTAATCGGCTGCCGCGCGGGGCTTCCGATTCCCAGCGGGACCGTTCTTCAAATTACTTCCGATTTCCCGACCATTCATCAGCAACCGTGGTTGCGGATGAGTGAATAGCATTAGGCCTGTCGGCCCACAGTCCTAACTTCTTAGCGCACCAACTGGTCTCCGTCGAATGAAAGCAAAGGGATGCTTGACAGGCGTTTGCTAGATGTATATACATATAGTATGAAAATAGAAGCTCAAGGAAAAGCCGCCCCCGCGCTTTTTGACCTACCGTGCGCGTGTCAGAGCCTTCGGCGCGTCACTCGCGTTGTAACCCGGATCTATGACCAGGAGTTGGCGAAGGCGGGAATCGAGATCACGCAGTTCGGCCTGCTTACGGCGCTTGGTTTGATGGGAGAAGCGAATCAAAAGACCTTGAGCGCTGGATTTGCCATGGACAGTACGACACTGACGCGCACGCTGCGGCTGCTGCTCAAGCAATGCTGGGTGCGCGTGCGGCGCGGAAAAGACAGGCGTGAGCGTCTGTTTAGCCTGACGGGAGCAGGGAACCGGCAGCTGGCGCAGGCTCAACCCTATTGGGAGGGCGCCGAAAAAAAATTGCGTCGAAAACTGGGAGATGCGGGCTGGAAAAGCATGAAAGAAGCGGTATCGCGAGTGACCGAAGCAGCGGCGCAGGCATGATTTTTCTTGTGACCAGATAGATGTATATACATCTAACTTAGGAGGGTGCGAAAGCCTGGCACTCCGTAGAGATCAGCATTTTGAAAGGAGGGGCTCATGAAGGTCTTCTTCTATTTATCGGCTGCCCTGGTGTTGTCCGGAATCTTGCTTCTCGGCTTGCGGGAAACGTCCGCCAGCTCCGTTTCCGGGAAAACCTCCGTTTCTGGTTCGCCTCGTCCGGAACTGGAGTATTTCAAAGCCATCAACAGCGTGGGGCCGCCGCAAGATCCCCAAATCCTGTTTCTTCTTATGGCGCAATATTCGAATGCCAACCTCCAGGGCGAGGGCGTGGAGTTTTTGTCGGCGCGGCTTAAGGAATTCGAGCCACGCCTTACAGACACGCAAAAGGCGCTGTATCTGAGCGCCATCGGTTTGTTGCGCGCGCAGCATGCCCATTCGGTACCCCTGTTGCGTCGAGTGGGTTACGTGAAAGAGACGATCGCCATACTGGAACAAGCCAAGCAGCTTTCCGGCGGACAAGTCTTCGTTGTCAACTGGATTGCCGGCGTCGTCCACGCGCAGCTTCCTGGCTTCTTTCACCAGGATAAGGCAGCGCATGACGAACTTACTTGGTGCATAGAGCACGCTGACAAGGCGCCGCAAGCGGGCTGGTTGCGGGAGGCCTACTACAACCTTGGAAAACTCGTGCGCACCCGCGGAGAACAGACCAAGGCACAAGACTATTTGCGGCGAAGCGGGTACAGGGATTTCAACAGCCCGGTTACGCTGATCGGCGATTTCTCGGAGGATGTAGCGTCGGGCCACACTTTTGCGGCGCGGCGTATTGCCGAAGCCGTCCCGGGGCGCGTGTACGTGCTCACAGGGTTCGAGTTCACGGAATACTATTTCGTAGTCTCGGCCGATGGGCGGGAGCTGATCGGCATCGACGCGGGAACGCGGCCAGACTCCGCGAAGGCCGCTTATGAAGCCCTGCGAGCGTATGCCCCTGGATTGCCGCCACTGACCACCATTTTTATTACACACTCTCACTGGGACCACATTGGCGGCCACGCCTATTTCCGAAGCGTAAATCCGCTCCTGCGTTTTTATGCCCGGAGCAACTATCGGGAAGAAATTGCGCTCGATCTCGCTGCACCCGACACATTTGCGAAATACTTCTTCGGGGAGCGCTTCAGCCTCGGCGACGTACGCAGCTTCAAACCCGATGTCACGATCGACCGTCAGACGGAAGTGAAAATCGGCGGAACGCGCATCGAGCTGATCCCTGTGCAGGGAGGCGAAACCCGCGACGGCATGTTCATTCATCTCCCGGACCTGAGTGTCATGTTTGTGGGCGATTTCATCATGCCGTATCTCGGGGCGCCCTTTGCGCCAGAAGGCGATCTACAAGGACTGCTCGATGCAATCGATGTTGTGGTGCAGAGGAATCCAAAGCACTTGCTGCACGGCCACGAGCCGCTAACGCGGAATTTCAGCTCCCCAGCCATCCTGACGCAGCTCAAGCAGGACCTTTGCTGGCTGCGTGGGCAGGTTTTGGCTGCGATTCGCCACGGAGATGCACGGGCGTCGATTCAGCAGGCAAATTTGATTCCTCCGGATCTGCTCCATGGCAACCCTGACGTGTATTTGCCTTATTTTGTTATGCGCGAACACGTCATCGATCGCCTTTTCGACCAGAACGTCGGGTATTGGCAAACTGACCTAACAGGTCTCGACCACCTTAGCCGTGCGGACCGCGCAGAACTTCTGGCTGATTACTTAGGCGTGTCCGAAAACCAGCTCACCACGGCAGTAGAGCGCCTTGTCGCCGACGGCAAATACGAGCTTGCGGCCTCGCTCCTCGAATCCTCGGGACCCAGGTTCGAGCGCAGCGATTCCGTGGCCAAGGTCAAGCGGCTCGTCTATCTCAAGCTGATGGAGAAGAACCCAAACACCGACCCGTTCAAATTCATTCTTTACTCAGCGAAGAGCGGGGAGCAGACCTCGCAGATGTCCAGGGGCAACTGATACGAAGAACTGCCCGTCTGCCAGTTTGTGGAATTGGCAGACGGGCTAGGGGCTTCCCTTGAATTCGCGGACGGATGACGAGCAATCCGGAAGTAATCCACTTGGCAGAAGAAGATGCTTTCCTACGAGTGTTGGTTCTTGCTGTCTCGATTTGGAGGGAACCTCTGGAGTGAGACAGTTTGGGCGTGCACGCTTTTATGGGAAAGGAGTCGCAAAGTGGAACGAAAGAAAGGACAGCGGTACAGCAAGGAATTTCGACAGCAGGCTGTTGAACGAATGCGCGAGTGCGACAACATCGTCCGGCTCGCGCGAGAGCTGGGCGTATGTCGCAGGGCACTTTATAACTGGCGTGATCGATTCGACGAAACCAATCCTGCGCCCGCGCGATCTCGCGAGCTGCTGCTGCGCAAACAGATCCTCAGGTTGAAACGGCTGCTAGCGAACAAGACTGTGGAAGTGGATTTTTTCAGACATGCCTTGCAAAGAGTAGGGGCTCGACGTCACCAGAAGCTAAGTTCTGGCGACAATGCATCTATGACGAGATAAGGGCAAGGATCCTGTTGCAAGGCGGCCTAAGTGTCGAGCGAATGTGCCAGTTGGCTGAGGTAAGCCGCGCTGGGTTCTATCGCTACTTAAGACAAAGTTGGCAATGCGAAGAGGAGCTAGCGCTACGTTCCGCTATTCAGAACGTTTTCATTGAGCATCGGCGGCGGTACGGGTACAGGAGAGTAACAGAAGAGCTTCGGGCCCAAGGGTGGAATGTCAATCACAAGCGGATAGCGCGAATCATGCGGGATGACAATCTGCTGGCGGTTCGGCAGGACTGGTTCCAGCCCCCTGACCATTTGGTTCGTGCGGCACGCATTTATCTTAACCTGGCGAACAGAATGAGTGTGTTGGGACCAAATCAACTCTGGGTTGCCGACATAACTTATATTCGTCTCGTCCGCGAATTTGTGTATCTTGCGGTCGTCTTGGACGTCTTTTCTCGGAAGATCATTGGCTGGGCCCTCGGTCGAAGCCTGAAGGCCCAGCTTCCTATTTGTGCGTTGGAGCGAGCGATTGCTAATCGGAGGCCACCTCCTGGAGTGGTGCACCATTCGGATCAAGGTGTGTAGTATGCGAGCCGAGAGTACCTGCAAAAGCTAAGGGAGCATGGCATGCTGCCCAGCATGAGCAGACCTGCGAACCCGTATGACAACGCCACGTGCGAGAGCTTTCTCAGAACGCTCAAACGTGAAGAGATTTGCGCGAGCACATACCGTGATTTCGAAGACTTGGAAAAGCGGGTCGAGGAGTTCATCGAACGGTACTACAACCAAATCCGGTTACACTCGGCGTTAGGCTATTGTTCGCCCGAAAAGTTTGAGAAAGAGTGCCAAGCAGAATCCGCGAAGGGTCCCGCAGCGGCGGCAATAGCGTTCTTTGGTGCGTGATGCGTGGCGGAACTAAGACCAAAACTCCCTCGAACCAAGGTGTGATGCACAACTGTGTCTCAATTAGGGGTTCACTTGTTCGAATTCTATTGGGACCCGACTGTACACGAAGTGTGCACGAATCCAACGTTTTCAGTTCAGTGGGGTTAGCTTCTGAGCGAAAGCAGATTCCCCGATATGTTGGAAACGTTAGTAGTTAAAATTCTAAGTGGAATTGTTGGAGCCGAGGTTGGTGCTTTGCAAGCAGGGGGTCGGGGGTTCGAGTCCCCCCACGTCCACCAGCAATTCCATGTAGCCCGGGTGGCAGTTTGGCGTCGACGTCACGGCAACCCCGCTTCGGATGACAATTTAGACCCCCAGCAGGTTGGGACGGATCTTCTGATAACCGCGCTCAGCGGCCCAGAGGTCTAGGGGAATAAGAGCCAACTCGTCGACCACGGGGACGGCGTGGCCATTCTTCGTCAGATCGACCGTCTTGATATAGCGGTGGCAACTCTCACAGGCTTCCACACGGACATAGCTGAACTCGCTGGCGATGTATAGCGGCAGTTTCTGCGGATCCTCTTCGCCACAGGCAGCGCAGGCGATGCGCCCGTAATCCCACTCCATCGCGCATAGCGAGCAGATCAAGGAGCGCTTCCCGCCGTCGCCTTCGGGACGGAGGGCGCCAACCTGCGGTTTACTGCCACAGAGCGGGCACGTCGATGCCGTCCCGTTTCGAGGATGCCATTCGCTATGATCCGCGAGGTATTCGGCGTAAGGCTGCAGGAAGAGCCAAGAAACCAATTCTTCCGCAGGTTGCAGATTCGCAACGGCCGGGCATTGCTCCCAGAATTCCAGCAGAATTTGCCGCCAGCGGCTGGCATCCTGCAAGCGCAACGCATGCGCCGCGCGTGCGAGCGGAGACGGAGCGATCTCTTCGAGCACAGAAACGAACGTAGCAAATCGCGGTAAAAGGATAAAAAAATCACACTCGCCACGCAGCGTGCCGGAGAGCCGCTTCTCGTTACCCGTACAGCATTCAGTTTCAATTTCTGCGTAGAGCGACTGCTGAAATCGAGCCAGGCGCTCATAAAAGCGGAGTCCTTGAGAGGCGAATGCGTGAGTGGAAGCCAAGTCGTTTGCGCGCTGGATGCGCGCATCCCACTTGCCCGTTCTCATTTTCTGGCTGCAGCATCTCGCAGCAAGTGCTCATACCAGACACGGTGATACCGTTTCGCCCAGCCGACCGAGACATCGCCGCGAATGACTGAGCCAATGGCGCCGCGCTCCATGGCCGTGCCCATGTAAACGTGAATGATGAACAGGCCAATCGTAAGCAAGGCGCACGTCGCGTGAACGAGCACGGCAGTGTAGCGGACGTAGCGAAGGCCCCACGGAATCAGATGGGTAAACCACAGAACCAGCCCCGATAGCAGTAGCAGGATTCCACACCAGAAAAATCCCCAAAACAGCAGCTTCTGTCCGGCATTGAAGCGACCGGCGGAAGGAACCAACTCATCTTCGTTGCGAACGTAATGCCCGAGAGCGCGCCAGAATTCCTTGTCAGGCTCGGTCTCGTGCATTTGCCCGCCCCACATACCGTACATGAGGAATGTGGCGAATACGAAGATCAGTCCGACCCACGGATGCAACTCGCGCGAAACCGTAGGGCCGCCGAGCACGACCGCGATCCAGAACAGCCAAGGGGACCAGAATGCCAGTCCGGTCAACAGGAGATAAACGTACGAAAACCCTGCAAGCCAGTGCACCAGCCTTTCGCGAAACGAGTAGCGAAGAACTCGCCCATTCGCGAGGAGTGGCGTTGAACTCATGGCCTGTTTCCTGGCTCACGCGTGGCCGGACGCGACGCGGCACCTCCCGGCCGCGGTGTTTCGTCGTCTGCCGACTCAACCTTCGGTCCGAACCGCAAATAGTGGGCGAAGACTCCGAGCAAACCTCCGATCATGGCGATGTTCCCGATCCACTTCAGCGGCCCTTTCCAAAAGCTGACCGTCCAGGGAACGTGCGGATCCTTCGGCAGGCCGCCGTAAAGTTCGGGGTTGCTGGCGTCGTGGAGGACGTAGATAACGTGAGTCCCTCTAACTCCGGGTGGATCATAGACTCCGGCGTTTTCGAAGCCGGAATTTTCCCGAAGCTGCGTTGCGCGGTTTTCGGCGAGGGCTTTCATCTCAGGCTTGGTGCCAAAATGCAGGCAGCCGGTCGGACAAGCTTTGATGCAGGCGGGTTCCAGCCCCTGGGTGACCCGGTCCACACAGAGTGTGCATTTGAAGACCTTGCGCGCCGTAGGACTGAATTTCGGGATATTAAATGGGCAGCCGGTGACGCAATATCCGCAGCCGATGCAATGCTCCTGCTGGAAATCGACGATGCCATTGACGTATTGGACGATGGCGCCATCCGCGGGACACGCGATCAAGCATCCCGGCTCCTCGCAGTGCATGCACTGATCCTTACGCATCAGAAGCTGCAGAGTGCCATCCTCGCGCTCGTGCTCGTTGAACTTGATCAGGTTCCAATAGTTCCACTGCGTTTCCGGCATGGTCTGGTAGGAATTGTTGAAGGTGGTCTCGCTAAAGGAGAGGCCGTTCCATTCCAGGCACGCAACCTCGCAGGCTTTGCAGCCGATACAGGTGGTGGTGTCAATCAGCTTGCAAACTTCAAACTCGCGCCTCACGCCCGCGCCTGGGACGGAACCGGCGTGTCCTGAAATAGCCCGGATTTCCAGAGTTGCCTGGCTCATCGCCTGTCCCCGTTAGGCCTTTTCGACCTTGACCAGAAACCCCTTGAATTCAGGAGTGAATGCATTGGCGTCATATACCGTCGGAGTGAGCACATTCGCCGGCGTGCGCGCATTTCTCTCGGCGTCTTCCTGGATGCCGCGAAAACCCTGGTGGATGGGCAAGCCGATTTGATAGACCTTCTTCCCATCAATCGTCATTGGCTTGATGCGGCGTGTGACAAATGCCTTGGCGACGTAGGTGCCGCGCGCGCTGCTTACTTTGATTTTTTCGCCGCCACGAACACCGATTTGATCCGCCAATTCCACGGGAATTTCGATAAATGGCTCGGGAATCAACTGAACATTCATGGGATTGTTTTTCGTCCAATAGTGGTAATGCTCCGTCAAGCGATAGGTTGTGCAGACCACATTGAAGCCCTGTTCGGGGCTCCCAAATTTATC
>QHYR01000095.1 GCA_003223315.1 Acidobacteriota bacterium
ATCGCTTGCCGCCAGCCAGTCGAAGGTGGACTCCTGGGCACCCCAGGCCCGAGCCGCACCGAAACTCAACCCAAAGACGAGTGCACACGCGAGCAAGCTCTGCTTTTCGAGTGTTTTGGAATTCATGGCTCGGACACTCCAGCTATGTTGGATTCCTGCCTCTCCCCAGAAGAGCAGCGAGACAGATAGCTCTTTCGCCATTGTACTAGTACCTAGCTGGTGAAGGGGATTCCGAAGGACAGGTGTGCGGTTAGTATCAACCAGCTACTCAGGGGAAAGCATGGCGGCTTGGGAAGGCTGGAAAGCAACCGGAATTAGGCCGAAATGGCCGCGCCAAGGCCGCAGGTTGGCGCTGCCTTCGGAGGGGTATATCTTTGTGGATTGTTAGCGCGCGTGGGCTCTCAGGCACGCACGGATGGCACCGGGCCACCGCGCCTCATTGGGTCGGCTTACCTGCCGCCCTGCGGGGCAGCGCCGCCACGCCCGCCTGCGCCACTGGGCGCCCCACCGCCACCGGGCCCGCCACTCTGGCCGAGTTGGTCTGGCCAGGTATTGCCCTGTGCGTGCAAAGTCCCTGGTACGAAAGTAATGGCACGAGAGAATTCCGCCCTAGAACAATCGGTCCATTGCCGTTGCGCGATAAGTGCTTGAGAATAGACTCACATCACAACTCGAGGATGGCATGAGTGAAGAGAACCGCATCCAAAGCTTGGGGACGGTAAGCGTTACCGAATGGGTCGAAGACCGCCGCCGCACAGAGCGCGTGCCAGTTTCGTTACCCCTTCACGTGTGCTCTTCTAACGGGGAGATCGATAAGGTTGAAGAAGTTTCTACGACCTTAAACGCCTGCCGCGACGGCCTGTACTTTGCGACCAAAGTTCCATCTTACAAAGTTGGCATGTCCCTCGTAGTTACTTTCCCCTATTCGCGTGCCACCGAACGTAACGTGCATTTCTTTGGCAAGGTCGTGCGGATCGATGCGTTATCGGATGGCAGCTTCGGCATTGCCGTCGAGCTGGTGATGACCCTCCTCAACAAACAAAAGCGACGTCCTGTCTCGGTGGAATTCTGACCGCGCGGTGATCCCTGGCATGAGAAGTCACGGCTGTTATGACCGAGTCTGCCGATAGCCTACATTTAAGGTCAAAATAATCTATCGCAAGGAGGCCTTGAATGCGCAATGTCCCGCCAGCTCCGCTCGATGAGCGTACCTCTTTCGAGCACGACCCGGGCAAAGAACGTAGGACGCGAGAACGCTTCAAAGTCTGCCTTCCCGTACACATCCGGCCAAGCTCCCCCTCGCACCAGCAGATCAAAGATATTACAACTACGCTGGACTTAAACCGCCACGGACTCTGCTTCACCACATCGCGGGATCACTACCACGTGGGGATGCCCCTATCTCTTACATTTCCCTATTCGTCTTCGACATCGGTGTGCAAGGAATTCCTGGGTGAAGTGGTGCGTGTGGACGATTTACCGAATGCCAATCGCGCTGTGGCAGTGCGATTAGTTTCCCCTCCGGCCGCAGTTCCAGAAATCGCCGACGCGGCTTTCTGCCGGCCGTCTTGAGCCTACCGCCTCCGGTTACCAGCGGGCAAAGATCGCGGGAACCGAGCGCTTCACAATGTGGCTCTCTGATTCCAGTATCGAATATGCCGCTTGCCTTCCCTCCGCCGCCGGACGTAGAATCCGGTCCTCCATGGGAATAGCCTTGAGCATCGCCGACGTTCTTGTCCTTTTGGCCATCGTGATTAGTGCTTCGCGTTGGGTCTGGAGACAACAATCACAGGGTTTTGGCCCCCTACTCTTATCGGTTTGCATCACGCTGGCATTGCTAGTTTTTGCGCTGGTCTCCTTCACCGCGGCGTATGGAGTCGCCGAGAGTTCCTCGTTAGGCCGGGGAGTTTTAATTCTGTTCCTTGTGGTAACTGCAATCGTCGCCCGCTTCTCGTGGGCGAAGAGGCCCGTCCAGTAGTCTTTCCCGCCTGGGATTATCTCGGAGTGTCGCCCGTACCGGCCGGCTCGCCAGCCAGTTCTCCAGAAAGGGGAAAGGTAATGACCGTGGCTCTATTCTCAATCGACACCTTGGTCTTGTCGCCCGCAGCGAAGGCGGCTTTGACCACACCGTAGGGAAGGATCCAGAGCTGAAGAAGACGATCCTTGACCCCAGCCATCGCTGGAGTCGCAGTCCCCTCGCTCCCAGCATCCGGCAGTGACGCTGTTGTACCAAATTCGTAGCAATGCGGCTAGAATCCTGACAGCGCATTTTGCTGGCCGAGACTTTGTCATGCAGCCACGAACAATATATCGCGCGGCGGGTTTCTGCGTTCTGTTTGGCGCAGTCCTCCTTTTTGCGGACTCTAATCATTCGGATTACCAGACGTCGGTCGCCAAGTGGCGTCAGAGCTACGAAGCAAGCCTCGAGGCAGACGACGGGTGGCTGACGGTCGCGGGTCTTTTCTGGTTGCATGAGGGGGAAAATCGCTTCGGTGCGGACCCTCTGAATGACATTGTTTTGGCTCCAGACGCCGCCCCAGCCGAGGCCGGGTCGTTCCTTTTTAACAATCGCAAAATCATCGTACAAGTGCGGCCCGGTGTGCCCATCACGCTCAACGGCAAACGCGTGCAATCCGCGGAACTGCATCCCGATTCACCGTCCGACCAGTTACGGCTCGGCGACTTGACGCTATACGTTCATGCCAGCGGAGAGCGGTTTGCTATTCGGCTTCGAGACAAGAACAGCAAGCTGCGCAAGGAGTTTACTGGCTTGCATTGGTTCCCCATAGACGAGTCCTACCGGGTGAAAGCGCGTTATGTGCCTTACACCCCGCCGAAGCAGGTGGAAATTCAAAACGTCCTCGGTGATTTCGATAAAGCGGCAATCTTAGGCTATGCGGCTTTCTCTCTGCGCGGGCAGGAGTATCGTCTGGAGGCCACCGAAGACGAGCCCGGGAAGTTGTTTTTTGTATTCCGGGACTTGACCAGCGGCAAGGAAACCTATCCTGCGGCGCGGTTCCTGGATACGGATCTCCCGCAAAATGGCAGCGTGGTGCTGGATTTCAACGAGGCTTACAACCCGCCTTGCGCCTACAATCCATACACGACGTGCCCGCTGCCAACACCTCAAAACCGGCTGCGAGTGGAGATCCGCGCGGGCGAAAAAATATACGCGCGTGAGCACGTCCAATAGCAAGTACCCTCTAACGGCGCGTTCGGTTCCAGCGACAAAGCATGTGAAGATTTGCCGAGCTTGCGCTGCTGCTTCAGGTGCCGTCTTCTCACCGGCTTATTCGGCTTGAATCTGCTTCGGCTCGCCAGCTTGGCAGCTAGGGAGCCGCGTGCTCTTGCCCGGCTCCCTGCCTCCAATATCGGCTACCAAATCATCTTCAGCGCAAACTGAATCTCACGCATATCTACCTGGGTCTTAGTGAGCGTGCCGAAATTCGAAGCCGCAGCTCCGTTCCCGGTCAGCGACTCCAGGTTATTAGCAATAGGGGGTGCGTAGTTAACGCGATTCATTATGTTGAAGAACTCGGCCCGGAACTGGATATTGAACGCCTCCCCCAGTGCGCGGATGTGATTGTCCTTAACCATGGAAAAATCAGTGTTGAGCAACCCTGGCCCAATCACCGTATTGCGCCCCAGGTTGCCCATAAGGTTGAAACAGCTGAGAGAAGACACGCCAAACGCTGCCCCCCCTCCCGTTGCCGGACGCGCGGAAGGCGCGATAAGCGAGGCAAGCGGAACCGGTTTCCCTTTCGCCCCGAACGGAGGATTTTGGTCGCAGTTCGCCGTCGCGAAGGCTTGACTAGGCGCTTGGGCCACAACGTAGCAACTCGGGTTGATATATTGGAGGCCCCCTGAGCGTCCTGACGATGGATTGGTCAGAGCGCAACCAGAAACGTAACTTGGAATATCATAGGGTCCACCGTTGAGCATTCCCAGCGCGTCAATGTCGAGGCCGCTCAAGGGCCACAGAGGAATGCCGTCGCTGGCCTCGAACACTGCCCCCAGCCCCCAGCCCCTAACTATCCATCCCGCGGGACCGGAGAACGACGCCGGTGTTGGAACCTGCCAGAGGCCATTGATGACCAGGTTGCGTGTCACATTGAAGTCCGACGGCCCTTTGATGACGCTCGAGTCCCACCACGGGATGATCGCGCTGGGATTGTTCGAGTAGTTGTCGCCCGCGAAGCTGCTCGAGGATTCATCGATCGCCTTACCCCAAGTAAAATTACCGCCCACCTGGAAACCATGACTCATACGCTTCGCAACCGCGACTTGCAAGGCGTTATACCAGGATGAGGCTGTAAATATCGTCGACTGAATCTGGGCGACGTTCGAGTTAATCAACAGCCCGGGTACGATAGCGGCCGGGTTGTTGCTAATTTTACCGCCAGAATTAAATGTGGCGGGAAGGCCTAGAGCCGCGAGAGTCGCACTGCAGTCCGGCGGCGCAGGGAGGCATCCGCTGCCAACCGGGTTTGGAAATAGCCACCCAGCCGAAGAGTGAACCGGAAACACCGTATTGAGGTCGTCGGTCTGGAACGGATTGTGGAATCCCCTCGATCCAGCATAGGCGAGCGTCACCGATGTGCTCGGTGTTATTTCCCTTTGGATGTTAAAGTTCCACTGCATGACGTAATTGCGCTTCGGGAATGGGTCGGCATACGTCCACCTTGCGGCCGCACCCGAATTCGACACCAGAGCAGGATTAGTAGTGTCCGCGGCAAGCTGCGTGGGGAAGTGCCCTTGGCCTGCGATGCCTGAAAACTTTAGGTCAATTTCGGCGCCGTTGGGAGCGGTTTGCAAGGAATTGAGCGCAAACATGTAGGAAAGGGGCAGGACATCAAATATGCCGAAGCCCCCGCGCACGGAGGTCTTGCCGTCGTGGAATGGTTGCCAGGCAAAACCGATGCGCGGCTCAAAGTTCTTTAGAGTCGGATTGTGCTGGAAAGTTTGATGGTAGAAACCAGGACAGGTACCGATACCAAACGTATTGGCCACACAAGCGCCAGTGGGAAGATTTTGAAAGAGCGTCTCCAGGTTGTTAATCTTGTCGTCGACTTCGGACGGAATCGTTGACGCTTCGTAGCGCAAGCCCACGTTCACCATCAGGTTGGAAAGCATCTTCCAATCGTCCTGGACATATCCTCCGAAAATCTTGGAGCGATAGTGATGCACCGAACCTGCAGGAGTGAAGGGCGGACGTACGGTCATCCGGACCGACTTGGGTATATTCTGCAGGAAGTTCGCTACATTGGCATAGGCTGGGCCACTGCCGCCTTGTCCCGCTGGTCCATTCAACCAGTCCTGGTGGTCGCCTATGTCCATAAAACCGAACTTCAGCTGGTGTTTCCCGGCTGTACGAGCCAGATCGTCGAACAACTCAATCTTTCTAGTTCGGGCACTGAAACCCGGAGCGCCGGTAAAACCCGCTTCGGTGCCGTTCAGCGGTGTACTATTCCCCGAATTGCCGTTACCACCAATAGAGGTTCCTCCCACAACCCACCCGGGCAGGATACCGAGGGTCGTATCATGTGTCAGAGGGTTAGAGGCAGAAAACGCTGGGCTAAAGAGGCTTGATTCGTTCAATCCCAATCGCACGGTATTGACCATGGCGGAGCTAAAGATGTGGGTTTCCTCCAGCGTATAGGCGCCGTGCGGAACTTGGTATCCGTTAAGCATGTCATTGTACACATTGGGCCTTTGCCAGGTCGAGGTATCCCGATACCAACTGGCAGCCAGGCTGTCCTTGTCCGATATTCTGAGGTCGCCTCGGACCGTGCCGTAGTTGTCATCGGCCCGTTGTCCGGGGTCAGAGAAAAAGTACGCGTCGTCGTTGTTATTTGGTAAGAGCAGGGGGCCATTGGGCAGAGGCGCGAGACGCCCAGGGGGCGTTCCATTAGGGTCGATCAGGCCAAAAATAAAATTATCAACGCACACTGCCGCTAGTCCGGGCGCATGATTTGTCATACCATTCGGGTCAGCGGGGCATGGGACGCCCGAGCCCGGAACGCCTTGCAAAGTTGGGGGGACGGGGTTGCCGTTTTGGTCGTTGATGATCCCCAGCCTCGCGCTCGCCGTTAAGACCGCGGCCTGCTGGGGCACGTCCTTCACCTGACGGAGCCCCTCGTAGTTGCCAAAGAGAAAAAACCTGTCCTTCAGGACTTTCCAGCCTGCGGACGCTCCAAACTGGTTGCGGGTGAAACCGCCTTTCGGAACACCGGTAAGCTTTTGAGGACTCGGGTTCTCAAAGCGCTGTTTCGCGTCGAACGCGCTGTTGCGCACAAACTCATAAACGCTTCCATGGAACGTGTTGGTACCGGACCTCGTGATCGCGTTGATCACGCCACCCGAGGTAAAGCCGTACTCGGCCAAGTAGCTGTTGGTCAATACCGAGAACTCCTGGACCGCGTCCACACCTGCGTTTCCGCCGAGTACGCTTCCCGGACCCGCGTTCGAGTAGTCGTTGACGACCACGCCGTTGAGCCTGTAAACGTTTTGCTGGGGCCGAGCTCCGTTAATGACCAACTGCATTCCGAGCCCGCGCGTCGAGCCACCAGGCGCGGTGACCTCTTCGTGAGGCCGCACCGAGGCTACGCCGGGGTTCAATGTAGCCAGCGAAGCCCAGTCGCGGCCGTTCAAAGGCAACTGTACGATTTGCGTGCCTTCCACTTGGCCGCTAAGCGTGGCGTTGGTTGTCTCCACAATGGGAGCCACGCCCGTGACCTGAACCTCTTGAGTGACCTGGCCGACCTGCAGCGAAGTGCTCAGTTCCTGTTTCGCGCCGACGGTCAGCGTCACCTTGGTAGCTATGGTGCTGAAACCCGCTGCCGACACGTTCACCTCGTAATCCCCAGGAAGGAGGTTCACGATGCTATAGGAGCCGGTAGCATTGGTTGTGGTGTCCGTAGACACACCCGTAGCGATGTTCCGCGCGGCAACTTTGGCGTTGGGCATGGCTCCGCCTTGCGCATCGGTGATGGCGCCGGTAAGCGTGGCACCAGCCACCTGCGCTCGCAGCGGGAGTGAAATCAGTGCACTAAGGCAGAGAATACAACCGACAGCTAGGAGTTGACTCAGTTTCCCCTTCATGGAACACACCTCCATTTTTCCTATCTCCCCGTTTCCGAGCCGCTATAACGCGAGACCCCGAGCCTGCATAAGAAAACCCGAGAGGAGGACAAGAGACCAAGGATGAATGGAATCACTTCCGGACCAGCCAGTGAAGGACTGCGCTTCCGAACGGCCCAAGCTGCGGAACGAATAGCAATCGAGCAACTCATAAGACACCTTCCCCTGGGCGTCTTCAGAGAAAAGAACTTCGATTAGTCCCACTACTTTAGAAAAGGAATAGAAATCGGCCCTGACTCTATGCGTCTCACATTAAGAAAACCTTAAGATTCCGACCTTTCTTGGCCATGCCCAGATGCCATCCCTTGCGAGGCGTTCCTCGCCGTTGGCGATCATCTGAACATCGCAAAACGAACGGAACTGCGGGGCCGAGCGCGGCGGATCATGGAGAACGGGGAAGGCTTGGAGAAAGCCGATTGCAGGAAAATTGTAAACTCGCGGGTGCGCTCCGAGAGGATTCAACGAAAACAACATAACTTTAGAGCGAGCGGGCCTATAAGCCGGATTCTGTCTTCACGGCTGAGAGCCATCGCGGCATGAAGCCGCGACGCCGTGCTCAGTCGCGGAGGCGATCATTCCTCTGGGCCGCCGATCGCTCGACGGCTCGGTGCGGCCTACCCGAGGGTTTCGTGAGAACGCCGCGAAGCGCTCTCACATTAACGGGCCGGGCCGGCCCTCCCCTCCTATTTGGCCTTGCACCGCGCGGGGTTTACCGTGCCGCGGACATTGCTGCCCGCGCGGTAGGCTCTTACCCTACCGTTTCACCCTTGCCAAGTGGCGCGATTGAAAAAGATCCGCCAGAGGTTTGGCCTCGGGCTGATCATCGATCCGCGTTCACCGGCGGTTTATTTTCTGTGGCACTATCCGTGGCCCAACGCCCGCATCACCGGCGTTTGGCCCCCTGGCGTTACCAGGCGCGCTGCCCTGCGGAGTCCGGACTTTCCTCCAGGCTCTTCCTTTTCAGGATTCGCCCAGCGATCGCCCAGCCCGCTCGCTCCGCTCCAGATTATATCTGCTTATATTCCCGCTTGCTACGGCGCATTCTGGTTTAGGTTTTGTCTCTTCTGACCAAGGCATCAAGTCGCTCTATGTATTCGATTGACCTTCGATAGTATTCCGGGAACACGTCGGAGGGTATGGTCTCGTCGTAGAAATTCTTATGTAAGGCATTCAGTTCCACAAATTCCGGATACAATTGTGCGTCCCTCAATTCACTTGCCAGCTGTTTCAGAAATTCGAAAAATTGGCGATGGCTTGAAATGACGACGCCGTAGGTGACGGCTAAGGCCTTAAGTTCCTGAGTTATTGATCCCCAAAGCAATTCTGAAGCCTTGCGAAATTCGCCTGCGGCAAGGGCTTTTTCGGCATTCGCCCGGTATTGATCCCTGGTTTCATAGAGATGCGCAATGTAGGTGAGCTCACTCAAATGACAAGACCTTTCCCGCACTATCGAGCGTGACTTTCTTCGACAGAGGTTTCCCTAGCCCAACCTCAAATCGTAGAACCCACGTATTCTTCGCCTGGTCAAACTCTGCGCTTTCCAGTCTTGGAAAAACATGCCCTGCCTTTCGCAGAAAATCCGTCGCAGCGTCCGTCGCGGCTAGCAAGTCAACTGGCAAAGTTGCACCTCATAAAGCACGTTGCGCTCTTTTTGGGATAGCTGACATACGAAGGAACGCCATATTCTGGCTCGGGAGGGCCGCCAGCGACAAGAGCGCGCCCATCTTTTTCAAGCCGAGCGGCGCGCCTTTTTCGCCGCCCGCCCGCTTGGCTTCTTTTCCCCTGCGCCCGGCTGCGCAGGGGCCAATTTCCCCTCGAGCAGCGCCTCGAATTCGTCCTCGGTCAGAATTCGCACGCCCAGCGATTTAGCTTTCTCATATTTCGATCCCGGATCGGCGCCCACAACGACATAATCGGTATTCTTGCTGACCGAACTCACCACTTTCCCGCCGTGCCGGCCCACCAATTCGCCCGCTTGCTCGCGCGAACTCCGCGCCAGCGTTCCCGTAAACACAAAAGATTCTCCCGCCAGGCGATTCGAAACGGTCTCCTGCTGGGCATGATGCGGATCGATGCCTGCCGAGCGTAGGCGCTCGATCACTTTTCGATTCGCCCGTTCCGAGAAAAATTCGACGATGCTGGCGGCCACCTTGGGCCCCACCTCAGCCACTTCGGTCAGCGCTTGTTCATCGGCTTCTGCGAGCGCCCCGATCGAACCGAAATGCTCGCCGAGCAACTGCGCCGTGCGCTCGCCCACAAAGCGAATGCCCAGCGCGTAGATGAGCCGAGAAAGGTCATTGAACTTGCTCGCGGCAATTTCCCGCAGCAGATTCTCCGCAGACTTCTCGGCCATGCGTTCGAGCGCCGCCAGCTTATCGGCATCGAGATGGTAGAGGCCCGCAAAATCCCTCACCATTTCGGTGGAAACGAGCTGATCCACGATTTTTTCTCCGAGCCCGTCGATATTCATGGCGTGACGGCTGGCGAAGTGGATCAAAGACTCCCGGCGTTTTGCGGGGCAAGCGGCGTTCACGCAGCGATAGGCGACCTCGTCGGGCGACTTATGAATATGGCTGCCGCACTCGGGGCAGAGTTCCGGCACCTTGACAAGCCGCCGGTCCTTTCCCTGCGTCACAACTTTCACGACGTGCGGAATCACTTCGCCGGCGCGTTCGATCAGGACGGAGTCCCCCGCCGCAAGTCCCAGCCGCTCGATCTCGTCCATGTTGTGCAATGTCGAACGGCTCACCGTGACCCCGCCCACGGCCACGGGATCGAGCAAAGCGACCGGCGTGAGCGCGCCCGTTCGTCCGACTTGGAAGATGACCTCGCGGACCGTGGTCGTTTCCTGGCGCGCCGGGTATTTGTAAGCGGTGGCCCAGCGAGGGGCTTTGGAGGTGAAGCCGAGTTCTTGCTGGAGCCAAAGTTCATTTACTTTGATCACGATGCCGTCGATCTCATAAGGCAATTTCTCGCGCTTCTCCTCCCATTTCCGGCAATACTCCTTTACTTCCTCGATTGACGCGCAGCGCTGCCACTGCAATGCGTTGAAGTTCAGTTTCGAAATGGCTTCGAGTTCGTCGGAATGCCGCGTGAAGGGCGTTCGTCCTCCAGCCAGCAAGTAATACCCAAAAAAGTCGAGCTGCCGCGAAGCCGTGATACGCGGGTCAAGCACGCGTACGGAACCCGCCGCCGCATTTCGCGGGTTGGCGAAGCGCTTGCCGCCGATCTCTTCCTGCTGTTCGTTTAGCTTGGCAAATGCTTTTAGCGGCATGATGATTTCCCCGCGCACTTCCAAATCACCATCCAGGCCGAGCCGTTTGCATTTCGCCGCATCTACGCGGTGC
Source organism: Acidobacteriota bacterium (assembly GCA_003223315.1). Taxonomy (GTDB): domain Bacteria; phylum Acidobacteriota; class Terriglobia; order Acidiferrales; family UBA7541; genus Palsa-189. Next base: position 10,488 of record QHYR01000095.1, read on the forward strand.
GGGATGGCCTTTATGGTCGCCACATTGGGCGTCACATCTTCGCCATTGACGCCGTCGCCGCGAGTGACGCCCAGGGCGAGCTGCCCCTTCTCGTAGTGCAGGGACATGCTCAGCCCATCGTATTTGTGCTCGGCCACGTACTCCACTTCCTGCCGGCCGGAAACTTCACGCGCGCGGCGATCAAATCGGTCCAGTTCCTCGAACGAAAAGGCGTTGTCCAGGCTCAGCATCGGCGGATTGTGGCGACGTGTTTCGAACCCCTTGCGGGCCGCCCCGCCCACTCGCTGCGTGGGCGAATCCGGCGTGACGATTTCAGGATGTTTCGCCTCGAGCTGCTTTAGCTCATTCATCAGCAAGTCGAATTCGGCATCGGAGATGGAGGGCCGGTCGAGCACGTAATAGCGGTGCTCGTGCAGGCGGATTTCCTCGCGCAATTTGGCGACCCTCTCGAGGAGCTTGCTGTCGTTCTTGGTCTTGACCATCACGTGGCTAGCCGTTGGATTAAATCGAGCTCAAATTAAGATTATACAGTTCACACACATAGGCTGCGGTGCCGCTTGGAACCGGCGACTTTTCCTCAAATCTTCTGCCGCGGGGTTCTGCGCATCAACACTCTACCGATCCAATAGAACACCAGGACAAAGGCGACCGTGGAAACGGCGAATGCCACGCTATGTTCCACGAGAAAGTGCGTCGCCTGCGATCCGTATCGCGTGGCCAGATAGCCTTCAACAAGAAATCGCAGGGTCCGGGCAACGCTCATCGCCGCCAAGAACGCGCGGAAGGGCATGCCGAAGGCGCCGGCTGCCACCACAAACAGCTTGAACGGCGTGGGCGGCGGCAGCAAGGCCGCGATAATCAAGGTGATAAAACCATTTCGCTCGATCCACTCGCGAATCTGGGGCGCCTGCGAGCCCGCCTTTTTGTGGAAGGCGGCTTCCTCTCCCTTACGGGCGATGAAATAGAGCAGCACCGAGCCGCTCACTGAACCGACCGTGGCCAGCAAGACGTAAAAAGGCATGCGCGGCGGCGACTGAATGCAGAGATTAATCAGCAGCAGGTCATTCAGCGAAGGCAAAGGAAGCAGGACCGAATCCAAAAAGGACAGCGTAAACAGGCTCAGACTGCCGGAAAAAGCGAGAGCCTTTAGCACCCAGCTCGGAACATGATATCGATTCATGCTGAAGCCGAGATTCTATACTCTCGCCTGGCTGAAACTCACGGTATTAAAGTCCTGCACGGAGCCGCGATCGCGGCCGCCCCCGGGGTGAGGGGTTTTCCAGAGCCGCGTGGCGCAACTCCAAGCGCTGCCGCTCGGATGTTTCAGCCCGACGGAAAATATGATGTGCGCTGGCCCTGCCAAGAGAGCCGCATTCTTGACCATGGATAAACCCTGCTATAAAGTGTCTTTTTGCCTTTCTGGTGGACACACGCCTGATAGCTCCCTGAGCAAGGTTTGACGGAGGAATCATGGAATTAGCAGAAGTATGGTTGTTTGCCGCGAGCGCTGCCCGGCGGCTCGTGCGGGGAGTTAAGAGTTGCCGGCCCGCGGCGCGGCGACTGCTGAAAACCGGCGCAGTACTGGCCGCGCTGCCGCTTGGCGGGATAGTAGCCTGGGCGCAGGCGCCGGAAGCGAGCGGCGAGGCCAATTTGAAACTTCCCGATCTTTCCCAGGTAACCTTTTATGGCGTCGATGGTCATAAGCTGCTGCTTTTCGGGATTCTCTTTTGCGTGTTTGGATTGGTCTTCGGCCTGATGATTTATCAGCGGCTGAAGCATCTCCCCGTGCACCGTTCCATGCGCGAAATTTCCGAACTGATCTATGAAACCTGCAAAACTTATCTGATCACGCAAGGCAAGTTCCTGGTCCTGCTCGAAACATTCATTGCCGTGGTCATCGTGCTCTATTTCGGCGTGCTTCTGCACATGGACGCCTTTCGCGTCTTCATCATTCTTCTTTTCAGCATTCTTGGAATTGGTGGAAGCTATAGCGTGGCCTGGTTCGGCATCCGCGTGAACACGTTTGCAAATTCGCGAACGGCCTTTGCCAGCCTGCGCGGCAAGCCCTATCCCATCTACAAAATTCCGTTGGATGCGGGCATGAGCATTGGCATGATGCTTATCAGCGTCGAGCTCCTGATGATGCTTTTCATTCTTCTCTTTATTCCCGGAGACTACGCCGGCCCCTGCTTCATCGGCTTTGCCATCGGCGAATCGCTGGGCGCGGCCGCGCTGCGCATCGCCGGGGGCATCTTCACCAAGATCGCCGATATCGGCTCGGATCTGATGAAGATCGTCTTCCGCATCAAGGAAGACGACGCGCGCAATCCCGGCGTCATTGCGGACTGCACCGGCGACAATGCCGGCGATTCGGTGGGCCCCAGCGCCGACGGATTCGAAACCTACGGCGTCACCGGCGTCGCGCTGATCACCTTCATCCTGCTGGGCGTGAAGAGCCCCGCGGCGCAAGTGCAGCTTCTGGTATGGATTTTCGTCATGCGCATCGCCATGCTGGTGGCCAGCGCGGCTTCCTACTTCATCAACGGCGCCATCGCCCGGGCGCGCTATCTCCACGCCGATCACATGAATTTCGAGGCCCCGCTCACCTCGCTGGTATGGCTGACGTCGGGCGTATCGATCCTCCTCACCTACTTGATCTCCTGGCAGGTGATTCCAAGCCTCGCCGGCGATACCACGCAATGGTGGAAGCTGGCCACCATCATCTCCTGCGGAACTTTGGCCGGCGCGGTGATTCCGGAGCTGGTGAAACGGTTCACCTCCACGGAATCGCGCCACGTGAGGGAGGTGGTCACTTCCGCTCAGGAAGGCGGAGCTTCGCTGGGGATTTTGTCCGGCTTCGTTGCCGGCAATTTCTCCGCCTACTACCTTGGGCTGGCCATGGCTGGGCTCATGTCCATTGCCTACATGGTCGGAGAGCAGGGTTTGGGCAATTTGATGATCGCGGCGCCGGTGTTCGCGTTCGGCCTGGTGGCGTTTGGGTTCCTGGGCATGGGGCCGGTGACGATTGCGGTCGACTCCTACGGGCCGGTCACCGACAACGCCCAATCTGTTTTCGAGCTTTCGCTGATCGAGCAGCTTCCCGGCATCCATCAGGAGCTCCAGCGAGATTTTCGCCTCGACGCCAATTTCGGACGCGCCAAAGACCTGCTCGAAGAGAACGACGGTGCCGGCAATACCTTCAAGGCCACGGCCAAGCCGGTGCTGATCGGCACCGCAGTCGTGGGCGCCACGACCATGATCTTCTCCATCATCATGGCGCTCACCTCCGGCCTCACCGAAAACGTGGACAAGCTTTCGCTGCTGCACGCTCCCTTCTTGCTGGGAATCATCGCCGGCGGGTCCATGATCTATTGGTTCACCGGCGCATCCACGCAAGCGGTAACCACGGGCGCCTATCGTGCGGTCGAGTTCATCAAGGCGAATATCCGGCTCGAGGGCGTGGAGAGGGCTTCGGTTGCCGACAGCAAGAAAGTCGTGGAGATATGCACGCAATACGCGCAGAAAGGCATGCTGAATATTTTCATCGCCGTTTTCTTTGCCGCGCTCTCGTTCGCCTTTGTCGAGCCTTTCTTCTTCATCGGTTATCTTATCTCGATCGCCATGTTCGGCCTCTTCCAGGCCATCTTCATGGCCAATGCCGGAGCCGCCTGGGATAACGCCAAGAAAATCGTGGAAGTCGAGCTGAAGCAAAAGGGCACCGACCTGCACGCCGCCACCGTGATCGGCGACACGGTTGGCGATCCTTTCAAAGACACCTCTTCCGTGGCGCTGAATCCGGTCATCAAGTTCACTACGTTGTTCGGCCTGCTTGCGGTCGAGTTGGCGGTGCAATTAACTGCGGAAACGGGCGGCATGCTCACTCACCTGCTCGCGGCCGTTTTCTTCCTGATCTCGTTTACTTTCGTCTACCGCTCTTTCTACAGCATGCGCATCCGCACCTCCGAAGGAGACAAAGGCTCTCCCGCACCGCCGCAGCTTGATGTCGAGACGAAAATCTCGGTTCGGTAAAGCTGTCATCCCGAGGTCCGTAGTCTGGACCGAGGGATCTGCTTTTCGTCTTTCCGAAATGCTTCGGATCACGCCTTCAGCAGATTCGGGAATTTGCGCGGATCGTTGTCGAAGCCGGGAAAGACCGCGTTGAGCTCCTTCGAGCCCAGATGGCGCGAAATGATCTCCCCGAGCACGGACCGGAAATCGCTGGTCAGGGCGAGGTCGCGGCCTTCGTTGAGGTGCTCGGGGCCGAGTCCCGGCCATTTGCCGTAGACTTTGCCGCCCTTCACCGCGGCGCCCAGCACAAACATGCAGTTCGCGTGGCCGTGATCGGTGCCGCGATTGCCGTTTTCGTGCGCGGTGCGGCCGAACTCAGACATGGTGACGACGACGATGTCGTCCATGCGGTCGCCCATGTCCTGCGCGAAAGCGGCGAGCGATTGCCCAAGGTCCCGCAATAAATTCGCAAGCTGGCCCTGCGCCCCGCCTTCATTGACGTGATTGTCCCACCCGCCGGTATCCACGAAGGTGACTTCGAGCCCGATGTCGGCTTTGTGGAGCTGGGCTATCTGCTGCAGCGCCTGGCCCACGCGATTGCGCGGATAATCCGCGCCATGTTCCGGCTGGAAACGCGAAGGATCGGCTTTGCGCAGCATGTCAATGGCTTCGAACGTTTCGGTGCCGGTGCCGCGCAGCGCCTCATCCACCGTCTGCGCATAAAGCGCCTCGAAGCCGCCCTCCACCGCCGGCGATTGCGCAAAGACGCGGAATTGGCGCACGTCCGG
>QHYR01000096.1 GCA_003223315.1 Acidobacteriota bacterium
CTGGTAAGGAATTAATCGACGTGGGGGCCTGCTGCCCCACGATTTTCACCACCGGCAGCCTGGTCAACTTCCTGAAAAAAGAAGTTGCGGCGCATGGCAAGGAGGAAGTCGCCAACAAGTACGTTTTCCTGACCGCGGGGGCCTGCGGACCTTGCCGTTTCGGCCAGTACCACGAGTCGTACTCGATGGCGCTGGATGGATTAGGCCTGCGCGATTTCCGCATGTTTCTTCTGGCACAGGACGAACTTGACCAAGGGCCTGCGAACGGCGGCGGGCTCGAGATTAACTTGCCGCTGAGCCTCGGATTGATCTGGGGGATTCTCTTCGGTGATCTCCTCAGCGATCTCGAGTACATGACCCGGCCTTATGAAGTCCATCCAGGTGAGACCGACAAAGTTCTCAAAGCGAGCGTTGAATATCTCTATGGAGTGTTCCGCGAGCGGCCCGATCACGGCGCGAAATACGGGACTTTGGCCTGGCACCTCCTCACTAACTATTTCACGCGCGCGCTGCGTGAGGTGCGCAAGATGTGGGACAGCATCGAAGTCGATCGCCTTCGCGTGAAAGCGAAAGTGAAGATCACCGGAGAATTCTGGCTCCAGACCCACGAGGGCGAAGGCAACTACAACATCAAGCGCTGGCTCGAGCAAGAAGACTCCGAAGTAGTTGCTCCTCCCGTTGCCGTCTGGCTGCACTATCTCTTGCATCCGACAATCCGCAAACTGGAACATCGTCATTCGACGAGCAAACACCCGCGCGTGGAAGAAGCCCTCTTGCGAGCCCTCGAGCGGATCTATCGTTGGACCTACAACCGTTTCCGCAACGCGCTGGCGGGTCTTCCAAACGAACTCCCCGACCAGGAAGAGCTTCGCGAGTTGGCCGAACCCTTCTATCACTTCGAGTTGCGCGGCGGTGAGGGCCACATGCTGATCGGCAAAGCGCTTCACGCCTACCACCACAAGAAAGCGCACATGATTTGCGAGCTTTCCCCATACTCCTGCATGCCGAACACGATGTCGGTGGGCTCGATGGCCAACGTGATCGGGAAGTATCCGGATTTGCTCTATGCGCCCATCGAGGTCAAAGGCGACTCGGAGGTTCATGCCCTGTCGCGCTGCCAGATGATTCTCACGGAGGCCAAACGCCGGGCTCAGGAGCAATTCGAGGAAGTACTGCAGAAAACTGGGCTGACGGTTGAGCAGATTCGCAGATATGAGAAGCGCCATCCGGAGATCCAGCGCGCGACGTATAAAGTACCTCACCGTGGCTATTCAGGAACGGCCGCGAATTACGTGCTCCATCTGGCCCAGGATCGAGGGCTAGCCCGAGCTTAACTGCAGCGCTTCAGAACAGCGAACGTTAACGGAGTTAAAAATATGAGTACGGACCGGCTGGTAAGTATCGAGCCGCTCGCGGCAGATCCCGTGGCCATGAAGACGGTCGTCGCGGCGGAGAGTCCGCGCGGCGCAAGCCAGAACAAAATCTGCGGGCTCGATGTCGGAAGTACGACCTGCAAGTATGTGCTCGCATCTGGTGACAGTCATTCATTGGCGCAGGCCTACGAACGTCACAACACGAAGCAGGCCGAGAAAGTTTTGGAATTTCTCGTGCACCTAGAGACCCACTATCACCTCACGCCCGGACAAGACCGCATCTTCTTTACCGGATCCGGCGCCGGAATCATCGCCCCTCTCGTCGGCGGAAAGGTGATTCAAGAGGTGGTGGCGGTGGCTTCCGCAGTGGAAAAACTGCACCCGTCCGTGCGCTTCGTCAGCGAAATCGGCGGCGAAGACATGAAGACCATCTTCTTTACGGGTGAGGCAAGCACCAAGAGCAAACAGGTGCTGATGCAGAGCGCCTGTTCCGGCGGCACGGGCACATTCATCGAAAAGACCGCGCGCAAGCTGGAGATCTCGCCCGAGCGGCTCTCGAAAATGCGCTATGAGGGATACACGCTGCATAAGGTCAGCAGCAAGTGCGGCATCTTCGCCGAGGCGGATGCCAATACGCTGCTCAAGGCCGGGGTATCCGTCGAAGAGATCATCGCCTCTTTGTTCGAAGCGGTGGTCTATCAGAACCTGGCCACGCTCACCCGCGGGAACACGCCCATGCCAGAGATTCTCCTGCTGGGAGGCCCCAATCTCTTCTTTACCGGTTTGCAAGAAGCGTGGCGGCATCACCTCGCCAAGCTATGGAGGGAACGTAAGGTTGCCATGCCAGAGGGCAAAGACCCCACCTCGATGATCCGCGTCCCCGACGACGCCCTCTACTACGCAGCACAAGGCTGCGTCGAGGTGGGCTTGCGGGAACCTCAATCTACGGGCGTATACCAAGGCACGGACAAGTTGCGCTGGTGGATCGAGGAAGGCCAGCACGAAGAAAAAAAGAAGCTCGGGCGCGGCGGGCTGTGGAAGGACCCACAGGAATTGGCCGCTTTCAAGGCTCGCTATGGTAACGGCGACGGAAATGGCCACAGCAACAGCAATGGCAACGGCAAGGGAAGCGCCAAGGACATTCATTCCTCTCTCGCGCAGCCCGTACTCCCGCCCATCGGCAAGCTCGGGCCTGTGGTCGTGGGCTGCGATTTTGGTTCGACCACGGCCAAAGCCGTCTGCCTCTCGCCGGAGAAGGATTTGCTCTTCTCCTGCTATGCGCTCAGCAGGGGAAATCCCATCGAGGATGCCAAATCCTTATTTCGCCAGGTTCGAGCGGCTATCGGCGAAGGCGAGATCGTCGCTCTCGCGATCACAGGATACGGAAAGGACTTGCTCAAGGGCATTCTGGGCGCCGATTGTCCTGTCGTCGAAACCATCGCCCATGCCGCTGCGGGGCTGCACTTCTTCCCAGATGCGGACTGTATCTGTGACGTCGGTGGCGTGGACGTCAAAATCATGATTCTGAACAACGGCGCTGTTACGGATTTTCGTTTGAACTCGCAATGCTCTTCCGGCAATGGCGCTTTCCTGCAGGGCGTGGCGGAACGTTTCCAAATTCCGATGAACGATATGGCCGACCGCGCCTTCGAAGCGCGCGCCATGCCGCAACTCTCCATGGGCTGTGGCGTCTTCCTGCAGAGCGACATCGTCAACCAGCAGCGCAAAGGATGGCAGGCGGACGAAATCCTGGCGGGACTGTGCGCCATTCTTCCACTGAACGTCTGGATCTATGCCGGAGGCTTGAACAATCTTCAACAGGTCGGCAAAAAGTATATCTTGCAGGGCGGAACGCACAAGAATCTGGCGGTGGTCAAGACGCAAGTGGATTTTATTCTGTCCAAGATTCCCGAAGCGGAAGTGGTCGTGCATCCTCACTCGGGCGAGGCTGGCGCCATCGGTGCTGCCCTGGTGGCCTTGGAATGGCGTGAGAAGGGCGGACGCACCGCGTTTCGCGGTTTCGACGCCATCGAGAAGCTCTCCTATAAGACCACGACTTCGGTCGACACAGTCTGTCACTGGTGTCCGGTGACTTGCCAGCGCAGCTTCATTGATGTGGAACTCGAAGGAGCCAAAGGCCGTGAGTGGAGCAACGTTCCGCTCAGTTCGGGTTGGGAACGCGTCATTGTAAACAACTCCTGTCCCAAAGGATTAATGGAAGACCTGAACGAAATGAAAGTAGTCAAGGCCGGGATTGAAAGGACGAAAAATGCCTTTCCAAACATTGCGGACTTGGTTCGAAAAGAAGCCTTCCGTCGAGCCGCCACGTAAGGATCGCTCCCAGCTGAGCGTGGGGATTGCGAGAGTGCTGAACGTGTGGTCGACCCATCAGTTCTGGGTCGGCTTCCTGAAGGAGTTGGGCATCTCCTCGGAGAACATTGTCTTCAGCTCCGATACATCGGAAGAGCAAGGGCGGGAGTTCGGCAAAGGCCGCGGAACGGTGGACTGCTGTTATCCCGTAAAATGCATCAGCGGCCACTATGGGGAATTGGTCTTCGGGCAGAAGAAAAAAATCAACATCCTGCTGAGCCCGATGATTCACTCGTTGCCCTCCCTTCTGCACGGCCATGTAGTGGATACGGTCACCTGCACGCGCGTGATGGCTGGACCGGAGACGATCAAGGCCGGGTTCCTTAAAGAGAGGGACGTATTCGCGGAAAATAAGATTGTTTATGCATCTCCGTTTGTAAGCCTCGGTGACCGGCACATGGTCACGGAGCAACTCTTCACGCCCCTCAGAGATGTCTTCGACCTGAACCTGGAAGAAACAGCGCGTGCGGTTCAGGCGGGGTTTCAGGCGCTCGATAATTTCACTGCCAAGGCCCGCCAGCGGAGCCGCGATATCCTGACGTGGTGCGCCCAGAACGGAAAACCGTGCATTCTTGTGCTGGCCCGCCCCTATCACATGGACCCGGGCATCGGCCATGAAATCGAGGGGGAGTTGCAGGCGCATGGATATCCCATCCTCTGGCTGCAATATCTTCCCGGCGACGATGATTTGGTGAACTGGCTGTTCGAGACAGATCTGAAGATGGGGCGCATCAAGAACCCCTTCGATATCTCCGACGTCTGGACTTCCTCGTACAGCAGCAACACAAACGAAATCATGTGGGGCGCGAAGTTCGCCACCCGCTGCCCGTGGATCACTTGCGTCGTTCGGTTGTCGAGTTACGAGTGCGGCATGGATCAGCCAACCTACACGCCTTCACAGAAGATCGTGGAAGCCACCGGAACTCTCTACTTCAAATTTGGAGACCTCGATGCGACCAAGCCCAGCGGCGGTATCAAAATCCGCGTCGAAACGATCGTGCACTATTTGTCCAAGTATTCGGAAGAAATCATCCAGCGCAAGCTTAACTATCTATCCCCGAACTGCCCGCTGGCTGATATAGCCGCGCGGCAGCAACCTTCGTTTAAGGCGGTGTCAGCGCCCGCCGCCGCAGCAGCCGAGGCTTTAACGGCGGAGTGAAACCCCGCTCTAGGTGCCCTCCGAAACGCCCATAAACACTGGCGATTCTCAGAACGAATGGAAACTGAGCAAAGTAGGAACAGAGGCGTGGTGCCGGGCGTGGGAGTCGAACCCACACGAGGAAAATCCCCACGGGATTTTAAGTCCCGAACGTCTGCCATTCCGTCAGCCCGGCACTCTGGCAGATATGCAGAAACATTATCATTTCCGCGCGTGGCAACAAAGGCGTGATGACCTCTTTGCTCCACTCCATTTTGCTCTACTCCATTTTGCCCCATAGCTGATCCGCGCGCCGCATCCTCCAGCGCCCATTGGGCAGCAGCGATTGGGCTGCCTGGCCGCTCGGCGTTGCCAGTTTGAAAGCAATAAGCGGATAGCAGCCCAACGAACGCCTCAACTACCCTCCTAACAGTGCAGCGAACGCGCCGAGATGTCTCGGCCCGGCGGCGCCAATTTGGAAGCGCTCCAATTTGGATCGCCAACCATTTTGGACGCCAGCCAATATGAGTCTTGTTGGTTTTGCTGCGCCAACCGAGGATGAATCGCACAAACTTCGCAAGGAGGAGACATGAACACCATGAAAGTGAGTCTGCTCGTTCTTATTGCGCTTGCCGTGAACTTATCAGTATGGGCAAACAACGCCAAGACCCTTCCTCTTCGGACGGAAGTTAGTCTAAACGGGAATAAGCTTACCGCCGGGTTTTATCAGATCAGCTGGGTATCGCACAGCCCGGAAGCCACTGTAACCTTTGTCAGAGCAGGCCACGTAATGGTTACGGCGATGGGCAAATGGGTGGACCGCGGCGCCAAATATAGGGAAGACGCTTTTGTTTACACCAATAATCCCGATGGCTCGCACACGCTGCTCGAAATACGATTCGCCGGCCAGAAGCAGGCGCTTGTTTTCGCAGGCGTGAACTGACCGGCCCGGCCGGGGCGTTTTGAGGATGAACCTTGTCACCACCCTAATGGGATACGCGAGAGCTCGCCGCTCAGGGTGCACTGATGCGTCGATTCAGGGTATGTGCTGGGGCTGCGTTGCGGGGCGAAGTCGCAGCGTGTTAGCATCGTGGCCGCGAGAAGTTCCGGCTTGCGAGGGCGGGCGGCTTGCGCTCGCTTTGCAGGGCCGGGCCTTCGCCCAGCTTCCGCAGCAAACGCAGAACGAGGAGCGAATAACGATGAAATGGCTGCTTTCCAGAATTGTAATGGCCGGCGCGCTGGCGACCCTAGTTATCTCCGTGCACGCGCAGACGCGCCCGGTGCAGAACTTTGACACCTCCGCCGGCCAGGTCAAGATTACCCCGATTTATCACGCCACTCTGCTGATCCAGGCGGGCGGCAAAAATATCTATGTCGATCCGGCCAAGCCGGCCAGCTTCACCGGATTGCCGCCGGCAGACCTGATTCTCGTGACGGACATTCATGGCGATCACGTCGATCAGGATCAAAGCTCCATCAAGACCATCAGCAAGGCCGGCACGGAGATCTGGGCGCCGGCTGCGGTGCAGAAGTTTGTTACCACGGCAGCAGTGATCTCCAACGGACAGACGAAAAAGTGGGATAAGTGGACCATCGAAGCCGTCCCCATGTACAACATGACGCGCGGCCCCGAGGCGGGCAAGTATTTCCACGACAAGGGCCGCGGCAATGGGTACGTTCTCGCTTATGGCGGCCAGCGCTTCTATATTTCCGGCGATACCGAGGCCATTCCGGAGATGAAGGCGCTCAAGAACATCGATGTGGCTTTTGTTTGCATGAATCTCCCTTACACCATGCCTGCGGAAGAGGCTGCCGATGCGGTAAAGGCATTTCACCCCAAGATCGTCATTCCCTACCACTATCGCGGCCAGCCATCCGGCGATGTGAACGCGTTCAAGCAGAAGCTCGAAGGCACTGGCATCGAAGTGCGGCTGTTGGAGTGGTACCCGAAGGCTTCTTAAAGCCGAGGACGCCATTCGGAGGCAACACGCGGCGTTTCTCAGAATTCAAAATCTGTGCTGACCGGATCGGTGAGTAGATTCGCGAGCGGGCAAAATCAAGGTTTGCCCGCTCTTTTGTTTTGCTGTGCAGTTTCCGATGGAGTGATACCCCACGCGGGTTTTATTTTCCGCGCGAACCACTACCGTTCGTCTCCGTATTTGCCGGCTCTGGCCGTGAGCGATCGCGCCACGTCTTCAATGACCGCGCTCGGAGCCCGGTTCAGAATGGTTTCGAGCGCAGTGTAGAGCTCATCCTGCAATTCCTCGGAGACACGGCGGGAATACTGTCGCGCACGCGTACCGTCGAGAAGGTCGCGAAGTGATCCCGCGCGCTTATATTCCTTCCAGGCCCATTCCCAGATCATCCCGATAAGTTCGGTCCTATATTTGCGAACTTCCTTTTTTGTGGCTCGTTCGATCTCTTCCAGATGAGCGGGCGAAACGCGGAAGCTAAGAGGGACGGTAAGCGTCTCGGCCGCTTTCGTCTTGGTCATGACAAGATATTGCCGTAAAAGGTGGCAGTTGACAACGTCTTGTCTGTTGTGTATACATGGAGTACAGTGTACACAAATGGAGGAAGGGCAGTGGTCGAGAAGAGCCGAACTTATCAGGGCCCTGCGAAGGAGAGGTTTTTCACGGCGAGGCTGGCGTCCAGCAGCGCTCCCGATTTACTCGAAATCAACGCCGATCTGTTATGGTTTCGCATCGAACAGCGCATCCGCCGCGCCGGTGCGCTGGAGATGTGGAATTCGCTTTCCGTATATTGCGAGCAAGAAGCGAGCGGCGCGCTGCTGGTCCGCGTGGTTATCTTCAACCCGGACTGGGATGGCCCGATGCAAATCGCTGCCGTTCGTTCGTGGCCGAATGATTCCAAGAACTTAACTCCCGTTGCATGCAATCTCGATCACGTCGCTTCCTAGCCGTCTAATTACTAATCGGCGGTGGCCTGCAGGGATCGCGGACGCGCGGGCCCGCTGCCTGCTTGCGTCTCGGCAATCGAGGTGCTGGGCGATTGATTTGAGAACACTCATTTGATTGCCGCCTACGATATGTGGTTATATGCATTTTTGGCCAAAGTTACGCCGCGCGCGCACGGTGGTCGAGCACCGCGGTTCGGTGCGCGGAAAATGCGCGGCGTCGCTTTTGAGCACCGGGCCGACTCGAGAAGGGACTCGTAGATTATGAGTGAGATCGTGATAAAGAAGGCGATGCGCATGGAAACCGATAGTATGGGACCGATCGAAGTTCCCGCGGATGTCTACTGGGGCGCGCAGACCGCGCGTTCGCTGGTGCATTTCAATATCGGCCGGGACCTCATGCCGCCGGAACTGATTCGGGCCTTCGGAATCTTGAAAAAAGCCTGCGCTCTGGTGAATCAGGAGCTCGGCAAATTGCCACAGGAAAAAGCGCGCCTGATCATTCAGGCTAGCGACGAAGTGATCTCCGGCACACTAGATGCCCAATTCCCTTTGCGCATCTGGCAAACCGGCAGCGGCACGCAAACCAATATGAATGCCAATGAAGTCATCGCCAACCGCGCCATCGAGCTGGCCGGAGGAGTGCTCGGATCGAAGAATCCGATCCATCCCAACGACGATGTCAACATGTCTCAATCCTCCAACGATACTTTTCCCGCGGCCATGCACATTGCCGCCGCCGAACGCATGCACAACGCGCTGATTCCTTCGGTGAAGCGCGTGCAGCAGGCGCTGGAAGCGAAGGCCAAGGAGTTCGCGGACGTGGTGAAGATTGGCCGCACGCATCTGATGGATGCCACGCCGCTCACGTTTGGGCAGGAGATTGGCGGATGGGCCAGCCTGGTGGAGCGCGATGTCGCCCGGCTCGAACAGTCGCTCGATGGCGTCTACGATCTGGCCATCGGCGGCACCGCCGTAGGCACCGGGCTGAACGCGCATCCCGAATTTGCGGAGCGGGCGGCGAAAAAGATTGCCGAAATAACGCATTTGCCATTCCGCTCACATCCCAATAAATTCGCCGCCCTCTCCGCGCATGACGAGCTGGTCTATGCGCACGGCGCGATCACTACGCTGACCGGCTCGCTGATGAAAATTTCTAATGATATTCGTTGGCTGGCTTCGGGGCCTCGCTGCGGCCTGGCGGAGATCCAGCTTCCGGAAAACGAGCCAGGCTCCTCGATCATGCCCGGTAAAGTGAATCCCACGCAGTGCGAAGCCATGACCATGGTGGCGGTGCAGGTGCACGGGAATAACGCGGCCATTGCCTTCGCCGGCTCGCAGGGAAATTTCGAGCTGAATGTGTTCAAGCCGGTGCTAATTCACAACTTTCTGCACTCGGTTACGCTGGTGAACGATGCCTGCCGGGGATTTGTCGAGTTCATGATCCGCGGGATCACGCTCAACCGCGCCAAGATCGATGAATACGTGCGCAATTCGCTGATGCTGGTGACGGCCCTGAGTCCCAGGATTGGCTACGACAAGGCGGCCAAGGTCGCGCATGAAGCTCACGTCCAGGGGCTCAGCCTCCGGGAAACCTGTCTGAAACTCGGATATTTGAGCGGCGAGGAGTTTGATCAGCTCGCGCGCCCCGCCGACATGACCCATCCTTGAGGATTCCCATGAAAACCATTTGTGCGATCTTCGTCGCCATGTCTGCTGTGGCGATTTCGCCTGGTGCGTTTGCGCATCACGGCGACGCGGGCTATGACACTGCAAAGCTGGTGACCGTAAAGGGAATGGTGACCGAGTTTCACTTCCAGAATCCTCACATCGAGATTTTCATCGACATGAAGAGGGAAGACCGCTCGATCGAGAAGTGGCACGGTGAGCTCAATAGCCCAAATCTCGTGTCCAGAATGGCCGGCTGGAATGGAAAAACGCTGAAGCCTGGGGATGAAATTGTCCTGATCGGGTATCGTGCGAAGAATGGTTTAAACGTCCTGCGCCTGGAAAAAGTTTTATTGGCAAACGGCACGGAAATCTTCCCCAAGGACGGAAACGGCGTAACGGTCTTCTGAAGGGCTGTTCGGCCCGCGCTATACTCGGCGTACGAAAAATGGCCTGGCTCGTTCCGGTCACGCTGCGAGGCACAGACCACGGTTGCCCGCTGGTGTTTCCTTTTGGTCACTCCGTTCGAAGAGCGCAAGGCAACGCTATCTCATAATCTGTCCTCCATTCAATTGTCCCCCGCACGTTAAGCGTGACACTGCCACAGGAGGATCCTATGTTGAAGCCACCCAGCATGGCATTCCGGACCAAACTGTTTGCATCCGTGCTTTTCCCCGCAGTTTTTTGCCTTTCAGCTTTTGCGCAGCAGACCAGGAACCCACAAACGCCGACCGGCTCGGCAACCACAACCGCTCCAACTCCCGCCGCAACTCAGAAGCTGCCCCTTCGCCGTGTGGTCCTCTATAAATCCGGCGTCGGGTATTTCGAGCACGGCGGCTTCGTGCGCGGCAATCAAGAGGTCGAAATTGATCTCACCAGCAGCCAACTGGACGACGTGCTGAAGTCGCTGACGGCGCTCGATCTCAACGGAGGAAGAATCGTGGGCGCGAGCTACAGCTCCCAGGATCCCGCCGGACACCAGCTCGAATCCCTGCCGGTTCCCGTGGCTGGCAGCCAGACGCTCACGTCTCTGCTGCAAGGCTTGCGGGGCGTTCGGCTCGAGGTAAGCACAAGCACGGGAGCCTTCGCCGGGAGGCTGTTGAGCGTCCAGCAGCAAACCCGGCGCGAAGGAGGCGCTGAAGTCACCAAAGACGAGATTTCGCTGCTGGGCGACGCCGGCGGCGTGCGTTCCTTCGCGCTCGAGCCCGGCACAAACCTGCGCTTCGCCGACCGTGCGCTCGAACAGGAACTGGCCCGCGCGCTCGGGCTGCTCGCCTCTTCGCACCGGGAAGATACACGACAGCTCCTGTTGAGCACCGCCGGCACGGGCCAGCGTGAAGTTCGCGTGAGCTATACCAGCGAAGTGCCGGTGTGGAAGACAACCTATCGGATCGTATTGCCGGGATCCGAGAGCCCATTGGGCACGAAGCCCTTGCTGCAAGGATGGGCCGTCGTAGATAACACCGTGGGTGAGGATTGGAACGACGTCGAGCTTTCGCTCGCTGCCGGCGCACCGCAGTCCTTCATTCAGAAGCTGTCGCAGCCCTACTACACCCAGCGTGCAGTTGTGCCCCTGCCTCGAGGATTTCTGCTGGCGCCGCAGACCCACGGCGGCACCATGATTTCCGCAGAGACCACCCAGCAGCCGACCGCGGATGGTCCGCTAAATGGACGAATATTCAACTCCGGCGCGTTGGGGGGCATCGGACCGGGTTCGGGCGGAGGCACGGGAGGCGGAGCATTCCGATCCGGGACGGCGCAGGCGCCAGCCTCGCCGGCTGAAAGTTCTGATTTCCTGACCGCGGCAAAGAGCATCAACGCCGCCGAAGGCAATCAACTTGGCGATCTCTTCGAATACAGGCTCAAGGACCGGGTGACTATTCGCAAAAATGAGTCGGCCCTGGTACCCATCGTTCAGGCGGAGATCGCTGCCGAAAAAGTCTCTCTGTGGAACGCGGGACCGGGCACGCCGCGGCCGCTGCGTGCTCTATGGCTTACGAATACGAGTCCGTTGGTGCTCGATGGTGGCAGCTTCAACGTGATCGAAGATGGCGCTTTTGGCGGCGAAGGCCTGATCGAATCGCTTCAGCCCGGAGAGCAGCGCTTGATCAGCTACGCCGCTGACTTGGGCATGCAGGTCTTGGCGAAACAGGACGGAAACCTTCCCGCCCGGGTCACGCGCATCCACATCGCCCATGGCACAATGATTCGCACCACCGAGTCGCGCCAGCGCACCATCTATACAGTTCGCAACGAAGACGCGTCGACGCGAATGCTTGTCCTCGAACACCCCATTCGCGCCGACTGGAAATTGGACGCGGAAACCAGGCCCGCCGAGCAATCCGCCACCGCGTATCGCTTCCGCATCGAAGTACCTTCGAAACAGACCAAGACGTTCACAGTGCAGGAGGCCCGGCCAATCGTTCTGCAGTATTCCATCACCAATTTGAACCCGGAACAAATCCAGGCCTTCACCACGGAGCGTGAACTGACACCCGAGATTGAAGACGCGCTGCGCCGGATTCTGGCTCAGAAAGATGCCATCGCCAGGCTGGATACCGATCTCAAGTCAAAACAGGCTGACGTTGGCCGCATCTTCGAAGATCAGCAACGGCTGCGCGAAAACATGAAGGCACTCAAGGGCACACAGGAGGAAAAAGCCCTCACGCAGCAATACACCAAAGAGCTGGCCGCCCAGGAAGCCCAGCTTGCGGCGCTTCGGGCGCAGATCTCCGATCTCGAGGCGAGACAGAAGCAGGCGCATCAGGAGCTGGACAGGGCCGTCGAAAGCGTGGCCTTCGACGTCAATTTGTAGCGCTTAGCCTTCGCGCCTGAAACCTGGGCAAGTCGCGGCGTCATTGTGTTGTTCGAATGGAGGGCTATTCGAACGGGCATTCTCCCCCCTGATTCGCCGCCCTGACTCGAAGAGGCTATAACGTCAATATATATTGGTAATCAATTTACTTTATGATAATATGAGCTATGTTCGCGCGTAGCCTCGTCTCCAGGCGGCTGTTCCGCGCAGCTTCTTCGCCCACTTTTGTTTTTCATTTCATTTGCATTTCTCGCGAGCGCGCCAGGGTCCCGAAGCCGGAGGCAACAGCGATTCTCGCAAGCTCATTGAAATGAGCACTTACGCAAAACCCGCGAGTAACTCTCGTAGAATGTGCACTTACAAATCATTGGAGGTAAGGCGCCCAAAATGAACACTTACAGAAACAAGGGGGAGGGCTCCTCAGATATTGTCACTCAGCTCAGATTGACAACGGCTGCGGCTCTGGCGTACATCCCTAAAGCCTGAGTCTCCGCCGTGGGCTTCCGTGCCCCATTTAGAGGAGGGCCTGTCGTGTCCGCACCTTCTGAGAAAAGCTTGGCCGCTTTACTCGATGAGCGGCGAACTTTTGCGCCGCCGGAGGATTTTCGCCGGCGCGCCAATGCCAGCGATCCAGGCATCTACGATCGCGCCTTGCGTGATCCCGAAGCTTTTTGGGCCGCTGAAGCCCGACAACTCGATTGGTTCACGCCTTGGCAAAAGGTGCTGGAATGGAATGTCCCGTGGGCTAAATGGTTTGTGGGCGGAAAACTAAATGTCGCTTACAACTGCGTGGATCGGCACGCCCATTCCGCGCGCCGGAATAAAGCGGCAATCATCTGGGAAGGCGAGCCCGGCGATTCGTGCGTGCTCACTTATGGGATGCTGGAACGCGAAGTCAACCGTTTCGCCAATGCGCTGCGTTCGCTCGGCGTGGCCAAAGGCGACCGCGTGGCCATTTACATGGGCATGGTGCCGGAACTGGCCATCGCCATGCTCGCTTGCGCGAAAATCGGCGCGCCGCACAGCATCGTCTTCGGTGGATTTGCGGCCGAGGCCCTGCGCGAACGTATCAATGATGCCAAGGCCAAAGTGGTGGTCACCTGCGATGGCGCCTGGCGCCGCGGCAGTATCGTGCCGCTGAAAGCGAGCGTAGACGAGGCGCTGCGGGGCACGCCCACAATTCAGAGCGTGGTGGTGGTCCGCCGGATTGGCGATGCCGCCAAGGCTGCCATGCAGGCGGGCCGCGACGTCTGGTGGCACGAGGTCACCGACGCCGCCTCCGATCAATGCGCCGCCGAACCCATGGATGCCGAAGACATGCTCTTCGTTCTCTACACCAGCGGCACAACTGGCAAACCCAAAGGTATCGTGCACACTTCCGCCGGATATCTGGTGGGCGTCTCCACGACGCACCGCTACGTTTTCGATATCAAGGAAGAAGATGTCTACTGGTGCACCGCGGATATCGGCTGGGTCACCGGCCATTCCTATATCGTGTATGGTCCCCTGGCGAATGGCGCGACTTCGCTGATGTATGAGGGCACGCCTGATTATCCGGACCGCGACCGCTTCTGGTCCGTCATTGACAAATATGGCGTGAACATCTTCTATACCGCGCCCACGGCGATTCGCACGTTCATGCGTTGGGGCACCGAATTGCCCGCCCGGCATTCGCTTTCCAGCCTGAGGCTTTTGGGCACGGTCGGCGAGCCTATCAATCCGGAAGCTTGGATTTGGTATCACGACTATATCGGCCGCCGGCGATGTCCCATTGTGGATACCTGGTGGCAGACGGAAACCGGCATGATCCTGATTTCGCCGCTGCCGGGTCTCACCGCGACGAAGCCCGGCTCGGCGACCCGTCCTCTTCCCGGCATTGTCGCCGAAGTTGTCGACGCCAAAGGTGACGCCGTTGGCCCCGGCGCGGGCGGCTACCTGGTGCTCAAACGCCCCTGGCCGGCCATGATGCGCACGATTTACGGCGATCCCGATCGCTACGTGCAACAATACTGGTCCCGCTATCCGGGCGTTTATTTCACCGGCGACGGCTGCAAAGTGGATGAAGACAGCTATTTCTGGCTGCTGGGCCGCGTGGACGACGTCATGAATGTGGCCGGCCATCGCATCTCGACCTACGAGGTGGAAAGCGCGCTGGTGGATCATTCTTCCGTGGCCGAAGCGGCGGTGATCGGCCGCACGCACGAAGTCAAAGGCCAGGGCATCTCCGCGTTCGTTACCTTGAAGGAAGGCGTGACGCCTGACGACGCGCTGAAAAATGAGCTGAAGCAGCACGTGGTGGGCAAAATCGGCGCCATCGCGCGTCCGGACGAAATTTTCTTCGTGTCCGAGCTTCCCAAGACGCGCAGCGCGAAAATCATGCGCCGCTTGCTGCGCGATATTGCCGAAGGCCGGATCCTTGGGGATACCACCACCTTGGCCGATCCAGCCGTGGTGGCCCGGCTAAAAACGCAATACCAGGAGGAAGGTTAACCGGAACGCATTTCTACAACGATTGACGGCGTTCCGGCGTCCCTCTAACATCTATAGAGCCTCTTCTATGCCTGCCAAGCCACTTCCTTTGCGCGACCGGCTGGGCCGCCCGCTCGAGAGCTTGCGCCTCTCGGTGACGGACCGCTGCAACCTGCGCTGCCTCTACTGCATGCCGGAGGAAGATTATGTCTGGTTGCCGCGACAGGAATTACTGAGCTTCGAGGAATTGGTCCGGCTGGTCGATATTTTCACCGAACTGGGAGTCACCCGCCTGCGGCTGACCGGCGGGGAGCCGCTGCTGCGTCACAATGTCGATCGTCTGGTGGCCATGCTGACACAAAATTCGCGCATCACCGACCTCGCCTTGACGACTAACGGCGTGCTCTTTGCCGAGCAAGCCGGGGCGCTCAAACGCGCGGGTCTCGGCCGCGTGACCATCAGCCTGGATACTTTGCAGCGCGAGCGCTTTCGGCAGATGACGCGCCGAGACGAGCACCAACGCGTGCTCTCCGCGTTCGACGCGGCGCGCCGCGCCGGGTTCACGGGCACGAAACTGGACGCCGTAATCATGCGCGGGGAAAACGACGACGAGCTTGCCGATTTGATCGAGTTTGGCCGCAGCAATCGAGTAGAAGTTCGTTTTATCGAGTACATGGACGTCCTCGGCGCGACGAAATGCTGCAGCGGCTCGAACAGCGCTACGGCAAGGTCAAAGCCGCGGCCGAAACGAGCTCGGCTCCTGCTTCTCGATTTCTGCTGCCCGACGGCACGGTTTTCGGCATCATCGCCTCCACGACTTCGCCTTTTTGCCGGACGTGCGACCGCAGCCGCATCACCGCGGATGGGATGTGGTATCGCTGCTTATATGCCACCAGCGGCACAGACCTGCGGAACTTGCTGCGAGGTGCCGCAGTAAACGCAAACGAATCGCGGGAAGCTGCCGACACGGAGATTGCCAACCTCATCGCCGAGGCCTGGCGCGGACGCGAAGATCGAGGCGCCGAGGAGCGAGCATCTCGAAATCATCGCGAGGCTTTCGTAGCCGTCGAGGAACTGCGCCGCGATCCGCATCTGGAGATGCACACGCGCGGCGGGTAATTTCTAGTTGCCGGTAACGTGGCCTAATTCGGAGCGGGCCTGCACCACTCGCAAAATGGAATCGCGAGTGACCAGGCCGACGACGCTGTCTCCGGTAATCACGGCAAGCTGATCGATATTGGCCGAGCGCATGCGCTCGAGCACGCTGAGGACCGGTTCTTCCGGTGCGGTCCACGGCAATTGTTCGCGCGAAATCATTGCCGCCTGCACGGAAGTGGAAGGCCAGTCCTGCCGCGGAACGGCTTGCAGAGCCTCAATACGCATCAGCCCGATAAGCCTGCCATCTGAAACAACCAGATGCGCGCGCCTGCCGGTGCGCGAAGCCTCATGCGCGTACTCTTCGAGCGAAAGGTCGCGACCCACCGTGGGCATCTCCGAAGTCATGACGTCTGCAGCGCGAAGCCCCCGCAGAGCGCCCTGCGTTGCGACCTGCGCGTAGCTCTGCCGTGCCGCGGTCAGTAAGAACCATCCGAGAAGGATGAACCAAAAACCATTTCCGCTGGAGTGTGCCACGAACGCCCAGTATGCCCCAAGGGCCATCATGCCGTAGGCGATCGCCTGGCCGATGCGCGCCGCAATGCGCGTGGATCGCGAGTAATTCTTGGTGATGCCCCAGATGATGGAGCGGAAAATGCGGCCTCCGTCGAGGGGAAAGCCCGGCAGCAGGTTGAAAGTCGCCAAGAGCGCATTCGTACCAGCGAGCCAGGTGGCCAGCGCGTTTGGCATGCTTCCATCCGGGGTCGCCCTCCCCAGCAGCCAGAACCCACCCGCCAGCACGTAACTCGAGACCGGACCCGCCGCAGCAATCAAAAATTCCTGACCTGCGCTATCGGGATCGCGCGTAATGCTGGCGATTCCGCCAAAGAAGAAGAGAGTGATCGAAGCCACGGGAATCCGATAATGGCGGGCTACCGCGCTATGCGAGAGTTCGTGAAACAGCACGGAACCAAAGAAAAGCATGCTGGTTAGCAGTCCCAGGGACAAGAGCTGACGGGTGCTCCACTGGGGATAACGCGAGCCGTATTCATGAACGAGTGAATAAGTGAAATAGGCAAAAATCAAGAACCAGCTCAAGTGTACAAAGATGGGAATACCGAACACTCGCCCGATCTTGATTCCCGTGCGGCGCATAAAAGTCCCTCCCGCAGTATAACCGAATCGGCCTAAATCAGCGGGAAACCCCGCCCCGATCACTTTCGGTAACACTGTCGCAACTTTCTCACGCCTGGGGCACGCGGCTCATCTATGATTCCAGCGGCACAGGGGAACGCTCACATGGGCCCGTAGAGGCCAAATTGCGGCCCCTGCTTCGGCGCGCGGTACTCGGCTGAATTGCGATAACTCGCGTTCTATCGGGCAGAACTGAACGAGACGATCCATGAAGTTACGCACCAAGCTAGTCATCTTCTCGGTAACCGTCATTGCCGGCTCCGTAGGCGTTCTGGCGTGGAGTGTGGATCGCTTTGTGCGGCAGCAGTTCGAGCAAGAGCAAAGGCAACGGTCCGATACGCTGATCACCCAATTCCGGCGGGAATTCACACACCGCGGCGACGAAGTGGTCTACGCGCTGCAAGGCATCGCAGAGGCCGAGGGAATCCTGCGCATCGCCATCGAGCTGAGCCGCCCGCAGGCCGATCCTTCCTTATATGCGCATGACGCGCGCGGCATCGCGACTTCGCGTCAGCTCGATTTCCTCGAAATTGTCGGTGATGACGGGACGCTGATCTCTTCGGCGCAATGGCCGGGGCGCATCGGCTTCAAAAACGATTGGGTAACACGGCAGAGCGAGTGGAATCAGCAGGGGGCGTTCCTGGCGAGGGTCGAGTTGCCGGACAACGTCGACTTAGGCTTGCTGGCAGTGCGTACCATCAACGTTGGCGAAAAGAGGTTATATCTGATCGGCGGCAGGCGGCTGGACAGTGATTTTTTGCAGGCCCTTGTGATACCGACGGGCATACGAGTCTTGTTCTACCGCAATCTGGAAGCGGCTTTTGTGCCGGGAGCCTTACTGGATCCCCAAGGCGATGCCGAACAGCCGGAACGATTCGCAACCCTGATCGGCTCGATGCAGAAGCAGCCGCGCGCCGGCGAGTACGAGATTCCCGGTGCGACTGGCGCGGTGGGGGCGGAGAAATTCATGGCTCTGCCGCTAACGGGCCGAAGCAGCGAGTTGCTGGCCATGATTCTGGTGGGGGGCGCGCAGGATTCCCTAGTGAAAACCTCCATTTACATCCGCAATGCGGGATTCGCGATCGGCGGGGCGGGAATTCTTCTTGCGTTGATCTTTTCTTTGTCGGTTTCAGGGCAGGTGAGCGGGCCGCTCCAGCGCTTGGAGAAGGCGGCGCGTGAGCTTGCCGCCGGAGACTGGAAGGCCAGAGCCGACACACGCGCGCGAGGCGAAGCAGGGCGCGCGGCGCGGACTTTCAATGAGATGGCCGCCCAACTCGGCGCGAAACGCGAGAGGCAGCTGCAAGCCGAGCGCGTGGCCGCGTGGCGCGAGCTGGCCCGGAATTTTGCCGTGGAATTGAAGGTGCCGCTTTTCTCTCTGCAGCTTACTCTCGAGAATCTGTCGCGGGCCCGCAAGCAAACGCCGGAGCGGTTCGATAAGATTTTCCTCGAGTCCATGAAGATGGTGGATGCGGAAATCGAGACTCTGAAGGGAATCATTGGCCGATTCAGCGATTTCGCGAAAATGCGTCAGCCGCACATGCAGGCGGTGAACGTGAACGACGTGGCGCGCGCGGCGGTAAAGTCGTTTGAGACGGAATTCAATTCGCGTGGGCGGCCGCCGGTGAAGCCTGAGCTTCTGCTGGATGAGTACACAGCAAAGATTTGGGCTGATCCGGAGCTTTTGTATAGGGGCTTCGAGAACGTGATCGCGAATTCGCTCAGCGCCATGCCCATGGGCGGCACACTCACAGTTCGTACGGCGCAGCAGAATGGAATCGTACGCGTAGAGATCTCTGATACGGGTTCGGGGCTCGAAGTCGGAGACCCGGCGGGGGCGGCACTGCCGTATGCGCCCAAGCTGGACGGAGCCGGATTGGGCTTGGCCACGATACAGACGGTAGTCAGCGATCACGGCGGCCGCATGTCTGTGGAAGCGATGCCCGGTGGCGGAACGGCGTTTCGCATGGAATTTCCGGTCGCCCCGGCCTCGATCAGGGCGCCACAGGTCGAAACTCCCTCGACGCGATCGAAACCTCAGCCGGAGCCTACAGTATTGAAATCGCAGGATACCGCCACGAAGCCGAAGCCGCCCCTGGCGCGCATCATGGACATTTAACGCGCCTTACGTCGAATTCGGCTGTGATGCCTTGGGGCGATCCGACAATCATTCAATCCCGCAACCAGTCACTCCGCCCGTTCCGCCCGACCGTGGAGGGAAGAAAGGGTGAGTGACACGCTCGTATCGCCCAAGAAGTTCGTTTTCATTGACAGGAGCGATCCCGTTCCCGTTATCAACATCACCCAGCAGTAGGCAGAAAAACAGAAAGAGTCTGCCGCCGAGAAAAGCGCCCCAGCTCGGCGGCAGGCCTGAATTCCAAACATGCAGGATGATTCCACGTGCATCAACACGGTCTGCTTGGCCTGGAGTGGTGATCGCCGAGAAGAAGCGGGCAAGGGAATTGAGCAGCAGGGCTAACCGATTACGGGAGGTCCAGCGATCTCCTCTTCGATGGCGCGCATCGGAGGTTGACAAAGGACCCGCCAAAGTTGATAACAGACGGGAGCGAGGCCAAATCTTTCTTTCGTCATGTTTCGCTATTGAAGGAGGTTGCGATGCGCAACTTTGATCCGAGAATTCTTGTGCGAAATGCGGCAAGCGGAGTCATCTTGGTGCTCTTGGCGAGTATCGGGGTATTCGCACAGAGCAGCGGGCCGCGTACTCTCGAAGAACTCAAGGCCGAAACACAAAAGCGCGTCGACCGCAATGTTGCGCCGGCCGGGGGACTCAAATCCGAGGATGCACGCGAGGCGCTTGCGAATATCCATAGCCTGGATCGTGACGAATGGGCGGCAGCCTGGAGCGCGATTGCCGATCGCTCTGCAAGTCGCGCCGCAACGGAGGAATCCACCGACAAAACCAAGGCGCAGCAGGATTATCTATTGGCGTGGCGCTACTATTCCTTCGCCCGTTGGCCTACGCCGAACTCTCCCGGCAAAGCAAAGGCTTATCAGAATGCCTTGGCCGCATTTAAAAATTATGCGCGCTTCCTTGACCCGCCCCTGGAAACGGTGCGCATCCCATTTGAGGGCAAGGAAATTGTCGGCTATCTGCGGTTGCCAAACGGCGTTCGTCCAGCGCCTCTGGTCCTCACGATCAGCGCTCTCGATTCGCGGAAGGAAGAGAGCGCTCAGGGAGACGCGCCTCTCCTACGTAATGGCATCGGATTCTTTGCCGTGGATATGCCCGGCACAGGTGAGGCGCCGATCAAGGTCGATGTCGGGGCCGAGCGAATGTTTTCGCGCATTCTCGACTACGTGCAGACTCGGCCAGAGGTAGACAGTAAACGCATCGCGGTGCGGAGCATCAGCTGGAGCGGCTATTGGGCCGCGAAGCTTGCTTACCTCGAGCGAGCGCGCCTCCGCGGGGTCGTGATCCAGGGCGGGCCGGTCGATGGCTACTTTACGCCGGAATGGCAGAAGCCCGGCCTCAACACAGACGAATATCTTTTTGACTTATTCCCTGCGCGTGCAGCGATTTACGGGGTGAAGACTCTGGACGAATTCCTGGCCTATGGTCCTCGTCTTTCGCTGAAAACTGAAGGCTACCTCGGAAAGCCTTCGGCTCCCATGCTCATTGCGAATGGCGTGAAAGACACGCAGGTTCCGATCGCCGACCTTTACACCCTGCTACAGTCAGGAGGTTCGGCCAAAGAAGCCTGGGTGAATCCGGATGGCGGGCACACGGGGAGGTCGGAAGAATGGCCGAATGCGAGGATTTTCGAGGAAATAATCCTGCCGTGGATCAAGGCCCGGCTCGCGCCAGACACTCAGGTTAGCCGGGCCCAACGCGAATAGCCCTTTAAGACGCGGAGCACTTTGCGACGAGATCGCGCTGCTTCGCAAAGGAGCCTCTCCTGGTTGCACCGCTGCGACTTGAAGCCGCGCAGCCTCCGAGAGGCGCCTTTCTTGTTAACACCCTAAACGCGCATTAATGCGCTAAAGGGTCGGTTCGCAACTGGAAGTGGACCACCTTGGGGAGCGTCCCTTTCCCCGTCTCACTATGGAATGGCGTGCGGGTGCCCCAAGTCGTCCAGACTCCCTTACCCTTCCAGCCGGCCTTCGGATCATCGAAGCGGCCGTCCATACCCTTGGCGAAGAAACCCATTGGATAGGGTATGCGCATGACCACAAACTTCCCGTTTACCAGGGCGATCAGCGAATCCGAGGAGTTGCCGGTAATAATGGGTACGTTCTTGCCCAGACCCAACGTGTCGAACGTATCCACCCAGACGTAATAGTGAGAGTCGGCGCTGCCGGACTCGGTCACATTCTTAAACTTTGGTCCCGGCGTCTGATAGAGCGTCCACCCTTCCGGACACTGCCGCCCCGTGGCTTTTGGCCCGTTGAGCGGCCCTTTGCATTTGCTCCGATCGAAGCTGGCAAGATGTCCGCTGGCCAACGCCACCCAGACGATGCCATCGCCCCCGACGTCCATCCCGCGGGGAGAAAAGCCCCACACGGGAGCCCTGGGATCGTTCCAAGGCACCTCGTAGTATTCTGCCAGCGCGGTTTCCGGAGGATTCGGGCCTGGATTCAGCCGAACGAGCCCGCCGGGAAAACCCAGCACCGTGCCCCAAATCATCCCGTCCGGACCGATTCCTATGCCGTAGAACGCCGCATTCAAGCGGGTGTCCTTGGTCGAATCGGCGTTCGTGTTCACAGCCTCAGAAGTGCCCAGGCTTTCGCCGCTGGGCGCGGTCGTGACCTTCTGTTCGCCTTCCACGTAAGCATCGCGCTTGCCATTGCCGTTGGTGTCCAACACCAATGCGGTCCAGCCCTGTGACTTCTGGGCGTCGTGCGTCCGATCCCACACCTTCGTGTTGAGCCAGCCCACAACTCCGCCGCCGCCACCGCTGCTGGTCCAGAGCGTGTCGTTCGCATCCTTGGCGAATAGCAGGTGGTGCGTGCCGAAGCAGGTGTCGATCATCTCCGTCTTCTTGGTCGCGGGATCGTACATCTCCAACTGGCGGCCGGATCGCTCGACCGGAGTGAGCTCAGCCGAAGGAACGCTCGATCCTTTCTTACAGAACTCCGGATCACCGGCCGCGCGGATTCGCCCGGTGTACCAGACGCGCCCGCGCTCGTCGAACATGGGATTATGAACCGTAGTGTGAGTGTCCCAAATGGGCTCGTCGCCCCAAAAGTTTGAGGCTGCCAGAGGCTTGGGCTGTCCGGGTGTGTCCGGATCGCGATAGGGGACCTTCACCTGAGCGATGGTGTTATGCACCGGGTCAAGCACCGGCAGGTAATCGCGGCTTTCCTCAGGCGATCCGTAG
>QHYR01000226.1 GCA_003223315.1 Acidobacteriota bacterium
TTCGCCGGTGGCACTACTTCTGTCGAGACCATGATCGCCACCACCGATTGCGGCATCCTTCTGACCCGCCTCTGGTACATTCGCGAAGTCGATCCCTACGAAAAGATTCTGACCGGCATGACCCGCGACGGCAGCTTCCTGGTCGAGAATGGAAAAATCTCCACCGGCATCCGCAATTTCCGCTTCAATCAGAATATTTTGGAAATGCTGTCCCACGTGGGTCAGATGAGTCCCGCGGTGCGCGCCGCGGGGGAAGAGTCCTTCGAGATGGTGGTTCCCGCCCTGAAGGTTCGCGACTTCCACTTCACCGAAGTGACCAAATTCTAATTCCGATACTCAAAGAATACTTGGCCAAATCTGGCATTCAGGGGGGAACATGACGGATTCACAGCAGGCGCTGCGCCAGCACAAAAAAATCTCCGCCGAGTGCCTCGATCAATTATTTCGCCAGGCGCGAACCCAGAATGGCTGGCGCCCCGAACCCGTGCCCATCGAGCTGCTGAAAGAGGTCTACGAAATCGCTTGCCTCGGTCCCACCAGCGCGAATTCCTCGCCTGCCCGCTTCATCTTTGTCACCACGCCCGAAGCTAAGGCGCGGCTGCGGCCCGCGCTCTCTCCCGGCAACGTCGAGAAAACGATGGCGGCTCCAGCCACTGTGATCGTCGCCTGGGATACAGAGTTCTACGAAAAGCTGCCGCAGCTTTTTCCCGCGCGGGATATGCGATCGGTATTCGCCGGGAATCCCACGTTGATTCATGAAACAGCGTTCCGCAACAGCACCCTGCAAGGCGCTTACTTGATGCTCGCGGCGCGGGCCTTGGGTCTCGATTGCGGGCCGATGTCTGGATTCGACCAGCAGAAGGTCAATGCCGAATTTTTTCCCGATGGCAAGTGGAAAGCCAATTTCCTCTGCAATCTCGGCTACGGCGATCCCAGCAAGCTGTTTCCGCGTAACCCGCGCCTTAGCTTCGATGAAGCCTGCCGCGTCCTGTAGGCGGCGAGGCAGAATTCCGGTCGTGTATGACTGATATTGGTTCTGAGATTAATGCGGCGCTTGTTGGAGACGGTCCAATTCCGCGTGAGAGAGTCCTCGTTTGGATCGAAGCTGCCGCAGATCTGTCAACTATCGCAAAGCTCTATCGCCTGACGGACGAGGGCTATTATCGAATTCGGCCCGAACTTGGGAGGGAGGTGACGTGCGGCTTGATCCAGCGATACTTCTTGCAGTGTATTCGACAAGGTGTCGATGACGATGAAATCCAAGGCCGATACGAGGCAGCGCGGTCCCTTCACCTGTGGTTCTGTCACCTGTCTGAAGTGGCAGACACAACAACAATTCTGGCCGCTGCCGCGCGTGCGGTGACAGAGCTCTTCCTCACAGCCGGAGAAGATGTTCGTGGCGCGATTGAGACTGGATTCCTGGAGCATGTGCTTGAGACCGCTGCTCTCCGGCCCTACTTCGACCATTGGTCATCTGACACCCGTCTCAAAGAGGCGTGGGAACGGGCGATGGAATGGGGCAAGGCGCATCCTGACTACACTTGGGGACTTCTTAAACAGCTGCGAAAACTTGAAAGCAAGTAGCACGGCAGAACATCTAACTTCGCAGCGGAATTAGTGCGCGCAGCCGGTCGTCGCGCAAAAAAATCCCCGCCCACACCAGCGCGGCGAAGACGATCGGGAATAAGATGTTAAACATCGGATTGCCGATGCGCACGTTCGAGGCAACTGCGCCGCCAAGATAGCCCGTGAGCAAGATCGCCCCGAGAACCGACGTCTGCGGACTCGCGTAGACGACAGTGCAGACGAGCGCGGTGATCCCGATGCCGACAATGGTGCTTACGGGGTACCCGAGCTGGGCTGACGCCTCCAGCACGGGAGCCACCTTCATCAACTTCGTAATGCCATCGAAGAGGAGGAACAGCACAACTAAACCGCTGATGATCCGCCCGGCCCATAGTCGGCCCTTTGACACCGGAAACGCTTGCGCGCCTGATTGCATCCTCAATTCCTCCTTTGTAGCTCACGCTGCGTCGGCGCCCGGCCCCGCAGACTGAGAGGACGTTTGCCCGGAAGCTGAGCCGAATCGTTCCAGTCAGCATCTTAAATGTTTATGAACGCGGAGTCTCTTCGCATCGCCGATCAATTGCGCCGAGCTTTTACGGGCGACCCTTGGCACGGCTCTCCAGTGCTCGATTTGCTGGCCGGCATCACGGCCGAACAGGCGCGTGCCCGTCCAGTGCGGTCAGTGCACAGCATTTGGGAGTTGGTTTTACATGTTGACGTTTACCTGCAGGTCGGTTTCGAAGCGACTCAAGAAGTTGCCATGCCCAAGGTCCATGGCACCGAGAGAGATTGGCCCGGCCTACGGGATGATTCCGCAGCAGCGTGGAGTGCTGCCCAGGATCAGTTGTTCCAAAATGCTGAGAGGCTCGCGCACGCCATTGAGCAATTTGACGACGCGAAACTACAGGACACGGTGCCCGGCCGCCAATACGATTTCTACTATCTCTTTCACGGTATTGTGCAGCACAGCCTCTATCACGGCGGCCAGATCGCGATGCTGAAGAAGGCAACGTCGGCCGGTTAGAGGCGCGTGGGTTGTCGATCCCTGAGAAAACGCGGGCCGGGTCTTCCGCTTTCCAATTCTCACGCCGAGCGCGACAATAGCAGCATAGGCTTGGAGGTCCTCAATACTTGGACCGGCGCAGATTTTTCTCCATGGCTGCGGGGGCGGGAGTTGGCGTGCTCCTTCCCCTGACCGCTTATCGTTACATGATGAAGGGCATGCACACCGGTTACGCGAACGTGCGCGCCTACCTGAACGATGGCCCCCAAGCCGCGCTGCGCGCCATCACTCCCAATGACGATTTCTACCTGATGTCCTCGCACGGCGAACCTGCCGTCGATCCCGAGAAATGGTCGCTGACGATCGACGGTCTTGTTGACCATCCGCTGCGTTTCAGTTACGACGAAATTCGCCGTCTGTCTCCTTACGAGACGCCGCTGACGCTGGAATGCATCTCCAATTCCGTGGGCGGAGGATTGATCGGCCATGCGCTCTGGCGCGGCACGCTGCTGCGTCCCTTGCTGGATCGCGCGGGGATCAAGTCGCAAGCGCGATACGCCGCGCTTTATGCCGCGGAGGGCTACAGCACTGGTCACACGCTCGAGCGCATTTTGCGTCCCGCGAATTTCCTCGCTTGGGAGATGAACGGGGAACCTCTGCCGCGCCGGCATGGCTTTCCTCTGCGCGTGATTCTTCCGGGCAAATACGGCATGAAAATGCCCAAATGGCTCACGCGCATCGAATTCGTCGATCACGAATATCTGGGATTCTGGGAGTGGCAGGGCTGGTCGAATTCCGCGGAACGCCAGTTGCAAGCGGCCATCGACGATCCTCGCGACCGTGCGCGGATCGCGGGAACGAATTTCGTCATCACAGGCTGGGCCGTGGCGAATGAAACCGGCGTCAGCAAGGTGGAGATTTCCACCGACGGCGGCCACACCTGGAACGAGGCGCCGATTTTCAGTAATCCCATGCCGTCGCAGGTATGGGCGTTCTGGAAATATGTATGGATCGACCCGCCGAAAGGGAAGCAGACAATCGAGGTGCGCGCCACCGATGGCGAGGGCAAAGTGCAGACTTCCTCGTCCTCAGGCGAATGGCCCGACGGCGCCACCGGCTATCACGAAATCACCGTCGAAGTCACCTAAGGTTTGCCACATCTATGGCAGGCTGGATCTATTGCGGCGAAAGGAATTGCAGGCTGGCAATCGTCCTGGCAATCACGTTTTCCTGAATCTGGATCAGGTCGGAATCGGCCGAGGTCATCCCCAAAATCGTAAAGACGTCTTTGCCGCGCGCGAGGGTCGTCACCGTGACCGACCAGTCATGGCCAGCGAGGCTGCCGTAGAAACGTTGCTCGATGGCCGGTAATCCCGCGATGGTGATCTGCTTTTTGTCGACTGGGCGATAGTTCTCATAGACCTCGCGGAGGGTGCGCTCCCTCTTGGCCGCCTGTGCTTCGAGCGAATCTTTTGAAGGATCCCGCCCGATCACCAGAAGTGTATTTTGGTCCTCCGTCCCCAGCGCGCCGATGGCGTTGGGCAATTCATTTTGCGGGTCCTTGATCACCTGCCAGGTCGGCGGCTTGTAAATCTGGAAGCCGTATGTTTGGTTCACGTAAAGATTGCCGCGCACCAGTTCTTGCATGGCTGGCGCTCGGCCCTCGAGATTTCCCCCCGGGGGTAACGGCTCCGAAAGGGCCAGCAGAGGCAGGGAAGGGAATTTCGACGCAACTGCCGGAGGTGCAACGTTCGCAGCCACAGCCGCTGCGCTGCTGGGCTTCGTCGCTGCGTTAGCCGGGTTCGGCATGGGTCGCGGCATCGGCGGGACTCTTGGCTTCAAACTCGGAGCCGCTTCGGCAAAACCGGCCGGCTTTATCGTGGCGGATGGCTGGCCAGAATCCGGCACTTTTTTTTTCTCGCTGGGAACGATTTCGGCAATGCTGTCCTTGCGCACGTATGCAAAACCGTAGCTCGTCTGCACCTTGAACGTGCCATCCTCGAAGGCCACGATGGTACCGACGATTTTTGAGCCGTCTTTCAGGCGGAACTCATCGGCGCGTGCACTGCCTGTAAGGGCCAGGATGGCAAGCGCAAACGCCATGGCAGGGATGGAGAAGCTCTTATCGTTTCGCCGCCTCATGAAACGAGTATTCCAAACGCATTCCGGCGAGACAACCCCGCTGCCCGCCTCGATGCCGCAAACGGCACGCCCCGCGCAAGGTGAGGTTAATAGTCGGTTTACGAGTATCGGGGCGTTGGAAGCGGCTCCTCTGGCGGCGGGTGCCGTCTTCGTTTCGTATGCGAGCTTGGCTGATGGAGTTCGACGCCGAAGTGCTGATGGTGGCGCCTGAAGTAAGCTGGACCTAAAAATTTGAGAGGAAGCTCGACGCTTCCTCCCAAATTTCTGCCGCTCGCAGCGGGCAAGCTAATGCGTTATCGCTTGCTTTGCGTCTCGGTCCGGGTCGGACGGACTTGCAGGTTATCGTCCACCGAGAAAACGTTCGGCACCGACTTTGCTCGTATTTCGGCGACGGTTTTGTCCATCTGGTTATCCACCGCGCCGATGAGCGTAACGTGTCCGTTCTTCACGATGATGTGAATCGACGGCAGAACTCCCATGGCATAACGTTGCAGTTCCGGGGCGCCATAGATGGCTCGATACTCGGCGCGGCGGATCTGA
>QHYR01000097.1 GCA_003223315.1 Acidobacteriota bacterium
ATCTGGAGAGCGAATCCGGCATTCGCAATTACGGTGAATTCGTGGAACGCGCTGCGGATCTCGTGGTCAGCTATGGCGGCTCGCTTTCCGGCGAGCACGGGGATGGGCAGTCGCGCGGCGCATTGCTGCCGAAGATGTTTGGGCCGGAATTGGTAAAGGCATTTGGTGAATTCAAAGCTGCTTGGGATCCGGACAATAAAATGAATCCCCACAAGGTTGTGAATGCCTATTTGCCTACAGAAAATCTCCGCTTAGGAGCGGACTACAAGCCGCGCGAATCGAAGACTCATTTTCATTTTCCGGACGACGGTGGTTCCTTTGCCAAAGCCACCGTGCGTTGCGTGGGTCTCGGCGAATGCCGAAAAACGCATGCCGGGGCGATGTGTCCCAGTTACATGGTGACCCTGGAGGAGCAGCACAGCACTCGCGGGCGTGCTCACATGCTTTTTGAGCTGCTGCAGGGCGAAGTGGTCCGCGACGCGTGGCGCGACGACCACGTGAAGAAGGCGTTGGATCTTTGTCTTTCCTGTAAGGCGTGTAAATCGGAATGCCCCACCAACGTGGACATCGCAACGTATCGCGCCGAATTCCTTTCCCATTATTACGAAGGCAAGAGCCGGCCATGGCACGCCCATTGTTTCGGCAGGATCGACCGCTGGGCGCGACTGGCCTCAGTCGCTCCGCGCAGCGCAAATTTCCTGAGCCATGCGCCTGGATTTGGTCACTTGCTTCGATCTTTCCTAGGCCTTCCGAAGGAGCGAAGCTTGCCGCGGTTCGCCGGCCGCACGTTTCAAAGCTGGGCGCGAACTCGGAAAGTCTCGGCGCCGTGGGCGTCCAACTCTCCCGCATCGACTACGATAGCTGGCAGCCAGGTCATTTTGTGGGTCGATACGTTTACCAATTACTTTCATCCGGAGATCGGCCGGGCGGCGCTGGAGGTTCTGGAAGAGGCTGGATTTCAGGTGAGGGTTCCGCAGTCGCACCTGTGTTGTGGCCGGCCGCTTTACGATTTCGGAATGCTCGACCAGGCAAAGAAATATCTCATCCGAGTCATGCAGTCCCTGGCAGCCGAAATCGACGCGGGCGTGCCTATCGTGGTACTGGAGCCGAGTTGCGCCTCCGTCTTTCGAGACGAATTGCGCGGCCTCTTTCCAAAAGATCCGCGCGCTGCGCGATTACGCGAACAGACTTTTCTCTTGAGCGAATTTTTGCACTGCCATGCCGGCGGCTATAAGCCTCCCGCCCTGAATCGAAAGGTGCTGCTGCATGGACATTGTCATCACAAAGCCTTGATGACCCTGAGTCACGAAGAAGCTCTGTTGCGCAGCATGGGCGTGGAATTGGAATCGCTCGATTCCGGATGCTGTGGAATGGCCGGCGCGTTCGGATTTGAGCGTGAGAAATACCCGATCTCCCGGGCTATCGGAGAACGGGTGTTATTGCCGGCAGTGCGACGAGCCGCGCCCGAGACGCTCATCGCCTCCGACGGTTTCAGCTGCCGTGAGCAGATCGCGCAGCTTACGGGACGAAGAGCTTTCCACCTGGCCGAGATACTGAAACTGGCAGCGACGCACTCGCGGTCAACAAATCCTGAACCCTAAACAGCAATTAGCCGCACGCGTTTGCTGTTGGAGGAGTATTCTCATCCGGCACCGGCCGCAGTTCGCAGGCTAATGGCCGGCGCGGAGCCCGCCAGTTTCAGTTTGGGCTCCTGGTCCACGGCTTTCAGAAGCTCGCGTGTGATCCGCTCGTCGATTTCTCCAGCATGGCTCAAATCTACCGCGAAGCGGATCAGCGCTTCGAGACCCGAAGGTGTAAGTCGCAGATGGGCGCTTGGCTTGAGCGCACCTTCGGGAACGGTAAGCAGATTCCGCCGCATGGCTCGATTCTGTCTTTCCAACTCCTCGCGGTAATCGGCGAGTACGCCCTCCACCGCCCGGAGCAATCTCTCACGCACTGCCTTGAAGTCGCTATCCGGAGCCAAAGTCAGGGAGACCTCGTGCCAGACGAAGTCGGTGCCGGGAATTTGCCTGAAGATGCCCGCAGTCGGCTGGAATACGACTGAGTTCGAGAAGGCTACTACTCGTCCCGTCGGCGTATTCGCGGCGCTGCCTCCCAGTTCCATCACCTGTATGCGCACCAGTCCGATGTCTACAACCTCTCCCGTGACGCCGCCGATTTGGACGCGATCACCCACGCGAATTCCGTAGCGCCCGATCAGGAAGAAGTAACCGACCACCGCGACGATCACGTTCTGCAGGGCTACGGCAATGCCTGCCGTCAGCAGGCCCGCGTAGGTCACCGCAGATTCCAGGTGGCTGGCAAAACCGAGAGCCACGATGATGATAATCGCGAAGGCCAACGCAATTTTGCGCAGCAGCAGGAATTGATACCGGCGATGAGGCTCGTGCACATAGCGATAGATGGCTCGCTTTCCGATTTCCGCAAAAACGAGAACGATCCCAATGAACACGGCCAGGACAACCAGGCGCGTGAGCAGGCGTCCCAGCAGTCCTTTCAAGTCGCCTCTTACCTCACTGTGCCAGTTCTCCAGACTTTTCTCATAGAGTCCGAGCAATATGCCTTGCTTGCTCAGGGGAATGGCAATCGCCGCAAGCTGTTTGAATTCCCCGGTCAGCGCATCCACCTGCTGCCTTTGCTGCGCAAGGGTCGCTGCATTATTGTCCGGCGCTTGTTTGTCTAGTTCGTCGGCTTGGCGAGTGAGCGCCCGTAGCCGATTGGCCAGCGGCGCTAGCAAATCGCGTGAAGCTTTCGCCAGTGTTTGCGCTTGCGTAATTGCGCCATTGATGGTGTTGAGCTTGCGAGAAATTCCGAAAACCTCTTCCCCAAGACCCCATATTCCGGTGGGCTCGCTGGCGGTGGCCTCCGTGCTGGTGCTGCTTTGGTCTTTGGCATTAGCCTGATTGCCGCCGGGCGAACCCGCCGCTGCAATCGCTGGCAGTGAGGCTGCCAGAGCGTCGATTTGCCCCTTCAGACCGCCGGTTCCGCCGCCGGCGCCGGCAACGAATGCCACCATGGTGTGGATGGCGTCCTTGCGAGTTTTTTCAAGATCCAGTTCCCCTTGCGCGTCGAGTATCTGCGATTGCAAAAGTTGGCGCTGTTGGCCGCTGGCCGTGGCAAGGTTCTGTTTTAGCGAACTCAACTCCGATTCGGCTTTTTTGACCTCCTGGTCGGCCGCATCCTCGGCCTTCAGCAGCGCCTGTTGTTGTGGCGTGCCTGCATTTTGGGCTTGAACCTCGCTCGACCTCTGTTTGCTTGCAAAATCGTCCGCTGCTGCCTGGCAAAATCAAAGCTGAGGCGGACAATCTGTCCCGCGAGCTGGCGATTATCGCTCACAATGGTCACTTCGCTCGGATCATTCGCGATTTGTTGATCCACATTCATTTGCCGGTACCAGTTGAGCGTTTGATTGAGGAAAGGGACAATTTGTGACCGGTCTAAAGGCGCCGCGGTTTGCGCCGCCGGTGCTGGGTTCTGTGCCAGGACCAAAGCGCAGGCCCCGGCCATAAGGCAAAGCGCTGGCGCGAGCGTCCAGGAAAAGAGAACCTCCTTCCTGAAGTGCCTCGGATCGCGGCGCCATCTGGACCCGTCAATTACCTGCATAAAGAGGTGCAATTGCAACTCCGATCCGTACTACTTTTGGGGACTATCGTTGGATGATTCTACCCGCTTTGCGGTAGCCTGCCAGGTGGGGCAACCGGGGTTCGCAGAAGTGAGTTCAGAACCGAGCTAAAAAGACTTCATTTATCGCTGCCGGCCTTGACCTTCCGACGGAGCACATCTAGAAAAGATTCGCCGGTCTCCACTAGACGTCGCTCCAGCCGTTGCGTGCAATCGCAGGAGCTGCATGCCCAGGGCTCCGTCCCATTTTCGTCCCGGCAACGGCGGCGATCATGGGCGCCTTGTACGCGGGTGAGATCAAAAAATTCCTCCCAGTAGGGTCGCTCTTCCAGTAATGGACTGGGGCAATAACAGACCTCAACCCAGCGGGTAGTCTGATCTCCGCACAGCCGCGCGTCCTTCATATTGCGAAGATATTCATCTCCGGCAACCGAGCCCCGCCCCAGCGTGCGCCTTTCGATGGCTCGCAGGAGGTCGGCCTCGCGACCGGCCTTGACTCGTCCACGCACTAAATAACGCATAATTCTATTGTAATCCCGGAAGGTACTCGGCGTGCGCCTTTCTGCATCAAACGGAGTGATGCTTGCGATCCGAGTTCAGGTGTAAAATCGCCGGCGGTAGGGAGGTACGCATGAATAAAAGAGAAGGTCGCCGCGCAGCAGGGGCTGAGTCCGATCCGGGAGTACGCTCGCGGCCGATCACGCATCAACGTGCACCGGAGATTCAGGAATTCGGGAAAATCGCCAGGCTGCCGATAGGCCTCGAGGAGAGAGTCTGCGCAGAAAGCGTCCAAATGCTGAACCAGATCCTCGCCGATACCATGACGCTCAGGGATCTCTACAAGAAGCACCACTGGCAGGTTGCCGGCGAGACCTTCTATCAATTGCACCTGCTTTTCGACAAGCACTTCGGGGAACAGGTCGAGCTGGTTGACTCCATCGCTGAACGCATACAGCTCCTCGGCGGCATCAGCATTGCCATGGCTCCTGACGTGGCGGAAACGACCAAGATCGCGCGGCCCCCGCGTGGCCGTGAGGAAGTTCCTGTGCAGCTTTCCCGGTTGCTCGAGGCTCATGAAACGATTTTGAAGGAAGCGAGGGTGGCGGCGAAGAAAGCCGATGAATCAGGCGACGACGGGACAAACGATCTGCTCATCAGCGACGTGATCCGAACGAATGAATTGCAGGTATGGTTCCTGTCCGAGCATCTGGTGGATGTCCCCCTGGTGCGAGCCGATCAGGCCAAGGCTGCTTCTTCGGGGCATTAACGCTTCTCGGCAAAGAATTCGACACTAGCTTCGCGTTTCCGATTTAGCTCTTTGGTCCATATTGAGCGCTGGTATCAGGTGGCGGGGAGATCCATATGGCTGAGAATCGATCAGAGATGAGAATTCCGATGCAGGTGGGAACTGAGTTCCGCATCCGCAATAATGGCGACATTATTCTGGATAATCCCGAGCTGGAATTGGCGGCGGATACCGCTGCGGCCGACGCTGTTTTGTCTTACCGCTTCGATTCGGAATCGGGCGAACACGTCCTGCGCCTGCTGGATCCTGTGGCGGAGCGGGCGCTGCGGCCGGGCCGGAAGGCTGCTAGCCAAGGTTGAAACAGCCTGGCGTTCGCAGCATAAATCCTAAATTCGCTTCCAACCACTAGCCCATTTTTTTCGTCTAAACAGCCTCGAACCATGTGCCGTGCCATGTTAAACGGACGAATGAGCTCCCCTGCGAATTCGCCGGATATCTTCATTATCGGCGGCGGTCCGGCGGGGCTTGCCACTGCAATTCTAGCCGCGCAGCGGGGCTTGCGTGTCGCTGTGGCTGATCATGATCATTTTCCGGTCGATAAGGCTTGCGGCGAAGGTTTGATGCCAGACACGCTGGCGGCGATGAGAAGGCTGGGGATCACGGTCAGCCGTAGTGAGGCAGGTCCTTTCCGCGGCATTCGCTTTCACGGCGCGGATCGCATGACTTCTGTCGAAGCTGAGTTCGCCCAGGGCTTTGGCCTCGGTATCCGGCGAACGGTATTGCATACAAAACTCGTGGAGCGGGCCGCCGGGCTCGGCGTGGCCCTGCTGTGGGGCCGTCGCGTCACCTTAGCTGGCGGCGGCCAAGTTCTCTGCGAAGGCCAGCTCGTGCATTGTAAATGGGTGATTGGGGCCGATGGTGAAGCTTCGCCATTCCGCAGATGGGCAGGCCTCGAGCGGACCCGATACGAGCAGATCCGTTTTGCCGCCCGGCAGCATTTCCGTATGGCTCCCTGGACCGATCTCGTCGAAGTCTACTGGGCGCGCGATTGCCAGATTGTCGTCGCCCCGATTGCTTCCGAGGAACTGTGCATCGCGGTCACCTCGCGCAGCCCCAGTTTGCGATTCCGCGAGGCCCTTAGCCAGGCGCCCGCGCTTGCTTCACGGCTGCGCAATTGGTGCGCGCTCGATAGAATGCGCGGCGCTCGCGCCGCATTGCGCCGCCTCAGGCGCGTGTGTCACGGCCGATTCGCGCTGGTCGGCGACGCTTCCGGTTCCGTCGATCCGCTTACGGGGGAAGGCATTGGCCTGGCCTTTACGCAGGCGGCTGCGCTCGTTGAGGCGATCAAACACAACGATCTGCAATCGTATCAGGCGGCACACGATCGCATTGGCCAGGCGCCGCGACTGATGTCCAGGCTCATGCTCATGATGGATGCTCATCCGCACTTGCGCCAGCGAGCGCTGCGCATCTTGGCCGCTGAGCCTTCCCTCTTTTCGCGCTTGGTTAATGTCAACGCGGGAGAGCTCGCGCTTTCGAAATTCGGTGTGAGCCATGCGCTGCGATTGGGATGGCGTATGCTCGCTCCGGGCTGGGAGTTTTGAGCCAGACCGGTAAATCGGCTCGATCGATGCGAAAGTATCTGCGGCACTCGCTAACTCTGTCCGTTGCGCTGCTGGCGCTGCAATTTGCCATCCCGGCGTTTGCACAGCAGACCACGCTTGAACTCGATCCCGCACGAACCGCCGTCCACTTTACTCTCAGGACCAATCTGCACACCGTACATGGCACATTCCGGTTGAAAAGTGGCAAAGTGAGCTTCGATCCGCTAACTGGAAAAGCCTCGGGTTTGCTCTTGGTGGACGCGGCCAGCGGTGAAAGCGGAAATGGCGGGCGCGATGCAAAAATGCATCGAGAGATACTCGAGAGTCAGACGTACCCGGAGATTACTTTTGCTCCCCATGAGGTCAAGGGGGGTATCGAGATGCAGGGCGATTCGCAGGTCCAAGTAACCGGCATGTTTACTCTACACGGTCGGGATCATGAGATGGTAATTCCGGTTGATGTGCGGATCTCGGGTTCGGAGCTTACTTTGGACGCGAATTTCGGTATCCCCTACATCTCCTGGGGACTCAAGAATCCCAGCACGTTCATTTTGCGCGCCAGCGATACCGTTCAATTGAGCGTTCACGCCAGCGGCCAGTTGACGCGCGATGTGACAAACTAACGAGCGCCGTTGAGAAGACATTTAAGAGCGGAAGTTCGGCCCATTACGTGCGCAGCCGAGCGGGTCCGCTCACGCAAGGATTGCCGCGTTCATAAAAACGAAATCGCCGGTCAACCGCGCGCGTAATTCCAATGCGCGCACTTTTGCCGACTCCCTTCGGCGGCCAAGGGGCAGTTCCCAGCCATAGTGGCCCTTTGGCGCAAAGATCGGTGCCGTCGTAGTGCTTGTGGATGCGTAATGCAGAGGCAAGCCGGCCCGGTCCTCGCGCCAGATCGCAAATCCGCGCGGCTTTGCGATTTCCGAGCTGCATGAATCCGACGCCCTCCAGCGGTTCGAGAGCGCGCAGAAGCACGCCTCCGCCGACGCCCGGCCGTTCGCTCGTGATGTTCAGCAGCCAGCAGGAGCCATACGCGAAATGCACGTAGGCATGGCCCCGCCGTAGAAAAAGCGACCGATTGCGCGGCGTCTCACCGCGAAATGCGTGTCCCGCCGCGTCACCCGGCGGATATGCTTCTGTTTCCACGATGCGCCCGCTTATCCTTCCGTAGGGAAGATCGTGCACCAAAGTCTTCCCGATCAGGAATTGCGCCAGCTCCAGCGTAGGCGTCGGGAGCTCGCTTCGGCGTAAGCGCCGCACGCGAAAGTGGCTTTTCGTTTTATTTTGGCCAGCCTTTTCGGATGATCGCCGCACGCCGTTCGAGTATATGCTTGCAATTGTGAGTTCTTCAAAAACGAGCGAACAGCTCGAAAAAGAAAAGCAGGCCGCGGCGCTGGCTGCATTTCGATACGTGCGCAACGATATGCTTCTCGGCTTGGGAAGCGGATCCACGGCAACCTATTTCCTTGAGTTGATGGCGGCGGCCGTGCGCCGGGCCGAACTGCGGATTGAAGCCGTGGCTTCCTCGCTGCACATCGAGGCCAAGGCTAAAGAACTCGGCATACGGATTTGTGAACCGCAGCGGGGAGTTCGCGTTGACCTCACGATCGACGGCGCTGACGAAATCGCTCCGGATCTCAGTCTGATCAAAGGCGCTGGAGGCGCGCTGCTGCGCGAGAAAATCCTGGCCCGGGCGTCGCGGCACTTTTTGGTGATCGCGGACTCTTCCAAGCGCGTTGCGCAGCTTGGCCGGCGGCGCGTACCATTAGAGGTCACGCCTTTCGCGGCTCCCTGGGTCATGGACCAAGTTGCGGAGCTCGGAGGCAATCCTTTATTGCGCACGGATAAGTTGAGGCCCGACCGCCCCTTCCTCACCGACCAGCAGAATCATCTTCTTGACTGCGATTTCGGACTCATTCGCGACGTTCGCGGCTTGGCCATAAGGCTCAAGGAGATTCCCGGAGTCGTCGAACACGGGCTATTTCTGGACCTGGCGCGTGCCGCGCTTATCGCCGATGATGACAAGATCATCGTCCTACGTCCCCAGTCCCCGCCCATGCTCCTCAGCCAATGTGAATTGGCTCTCGACTAGCCCGCCGGAAGCCGGCTATCTCCGCGATTGCTAAGAAAGGCCTTGTGGTGTAATTTGTCCCTCATGGCACCCTGCAGGTTCAGCACGACATGTCGCCACTGCCTCTGTCGCTGTTGTAGGCCAATTTCATTTGGCGGCAGGCTCGGAACCTAGGGTCGAATTTCAAACTGCCCAGCTTTTGAAAAAAGCCCACCGCCAAACTGAATGACGGTGGGCTTTTCTTTCGTTTCGTAATTTTCATCTCGAGGAGATAAACGTATGGCCGAATACAAGCACCCGGAAGTCCTCGTATCCACCGAATGGGCTGCCCAGCACCTGAATGACCCGAAAGTTCGCCTGGTGGAAGTTGATGTTGACACCAGCGCCTACGATCAGGGTCATATTCCCGGCGCTGTGGGCTGGAATTGGCAGACGCAGCTTCAGGATAATGTACGTCGCGACTTGATCTCCAAATCCGCGCTCGAGCAGCTGCTCGGCCGGTCCGGCATCTCCAATGACACCACCGTTCTCTTTTATGGAGACAACAACAATTGGTTCGCCGCCTATGCTCTTTGGCAACTGAAATATTACGGGCACAAGGACGCCCGCCTCATCAACGGTGGTCGCAAGAAGTGGCTCGAGGAGAAACGCCCGCTCACCACTGAGCCTCCGAAAATCACTCCGGCGGCTTATCACGGCAGTGGTCCGGACGAATCTATCCGCGCTCGCAAGGAAGACGTCTTCGCGATCGTCGAAAACCGTAATCGCGGCCACTTGGTGGACGTGCGCTCGGTCGACGAATTCACTGGGAAGATCATCGCGCCCCCGGGCATGAGCGAAACCGCCCAGCGCGGCGGCCATATTCCCACTGCCGCGAATGTGCCTTGGGCGCAAGCCGCCAACGAAGACGGCACCTTCAAGAGCGCAGATCAACTGCAGCAGCTTTACGGATCCAAAGGCGTAAGCGGGAAAGACGAAATCATTGCCTACTGCCGCATCGGCGAACGCAGTTCGCACACTTGGTTCGTCCTGAAGTATCTGCTCGGTTACGATCGCGTGAAAAATTACGACGGATCGTGGACCGAATGGGGCAATTTAGTGGGCGCGCCGATCGAAAAAGAAAGCGTGGCTGCCACGGCCCGCTGAGCTGTTCCTGCCTGGCACATCCTCCTTCGACGCGATACCCTAGCGCCGAAGGAGGATCATGCATCTACCCATCGTTCATGCGGGAGAAGCGGTACTGCGCAAACACACCCGTGCGCTTTCTCCA
Organism: Acidobacteriota bacterium; assembly: GCA_003223315.1. Lineage (GTDB taxonomy): Bacteria > Acidobacteriota > Terriglobia > Acidiferrales > UBA7541 > Palsa-189. The sequence continues at coordinate 9,834 of QHYR01000097.1, forward strand.
CAGGAAATCAGGAGCAAAGAGATACAGAAACTGATCGAACACATGCGCGAAACGATGCGCGGGGCCCCCGGTGTGGGTCTGGCCGCTCCACAGGTTGGCTTATCTCTCCAAATGGCGGTAATCGAAGACCGCAAGGAATACCACAAGGAAGTTTCCGCCGAGCAATTGAAGCTTCGCGAAAGGCGGCCGGTCCCCTTTCATGTCCTCATCAATCCGCGAATCCACAGCGCGAAAGACGGCGAAATCGTGGAATTTTTCGAGGGCTGTCTCAGCCTGCCCGGATTTTTTGCTCTGGTTCCTCGCTCTCGCGACGTGCGCGTGGAGTGTCTTGACCACCGCGGCAATTCCAAAAGCATCGAGGCTTCTGGCTGGTACGCGCGAATTCTTCAGCACGAAATCGATCATCTGCACGGTAATTTGTATATTGACCGCATGCACAGCCGCTCCTTCAGTTCCACGGAAAATTGGGAGAAGTTCTGGAAGGGCAAGACCATCGCGGACGTGCGCTCGGAATTGGGCTGCTAGCTGGCCGCGGTTGTTATTTTGGCTCTCCCGGCTGCCATGGATCGATCCAGAAATCGAGTGACAGCCATAGGCTATAGGCGGGGCGCATCAGCACAAGGGTGAGCAAGACAGCCAGACAGGTCCAAAATACGAACTTTAAATTTTCCGAAAAACTCCTCGCTACCGGGAACACCAGAGAAAGAACATACGCAGCCAGTAATATGAAAGCCGTGAGGATGTACGTGATGATCATGCCTCCAAGGTAGTAGCCGGGTTCGCGGAAATAGGAGAGGCCGCAATCAGGACATCTCGGCAGCACGCGATTTGGCCAGCCGCGGAAAATTCGGCCGCGCCGGCAATTGGGACAGCGGCAATGCAGCGCGTTCAGCACGAGCTTGGGAAAATTTGGCCTTCCCCTCACGACGTCAATTATAAGCCGAGGTGAGCGAGCTTTCGAGGCTGGCGCCTTCAAAACGTTTTGCGCGTTTTGATTTCGATGGCGTAGCTGCCGTATTCGTCGCGAGTCAGGGAAGTCGACAGCCGGCTTCTCGTCCTCAGTCAGCAGTTGAAAGGTGGGCCAATAAGCGTATGATTTCTGCAACCTTGGGAAACTGTGATGGCCCAAATGTCGGAGGCAGAACCGAAGATCGCCGAACCGACGGGCGTGTGCTCTCTTCGAGAGAGCGGATTGAAAGGAGGCTTTAGATGAAGCGTGGATTTGGATTGGGCGTGCTTCTTTTGCTTTTGGCCGGGATAGCCCAGGCGCAACAGAACGTGCCGCCACCGGCAAAGGCCTTCGCAACTGCGCCGGAGATCCCTTATGACTCGGCGCCGAATTTTCTGAAACTGCCCCCAGGCCTTTATCTCGGCGAAGCCGTCGCCGTGGCTACGAATTCCAAAGGACACATCTTTGCCTACACCCGCAGCGGCGAGGCCTCGCGCCTATTTGAATTCGATCAGAACGGGGTGTTTGTCCGCGAGATCGGTCAGGGCTTGTATGGCTTTCAGATGGCGCACGCGGTGCGTGTCGATTCGCAGGACAACATTTGGGCGGTGGATGAAGGAACCGACATGGTCATCAAGTTCAATCCGCAGGGGCGAGTGATCATGCTCCTGGGCCGCAGGCCGGAATCGCATGGCTTCGCGGCCACGACGCCGCCGGACCGCGCTGCCCCGGCCCAGCCATACACCTTTGGTCGTCCTACTGATATCGCTTGGGACGCGGCGGGAAACATTTTTATCTCCGACGGATACACCAACTCGCGGGTAGTGAAATACGACAAGAACGGCAAGTTCATTAAGGATGTCGGCTCCTTCGGAACCGCACCGGGCCAATTCAATACCCCGCACAGTATCGCCACCGATGCCAGGGGCAACGTATATGTCGCCGACCGTGGGAATCGGCGTATTCAAGTCTTCGATAATGATCTGAACTATAAGACCAGCTACGACAACGTAGGCGCACCCTGGGCCGTCTGCATCACTCTCGGGCCTCATCAGTATCTCTACAGTTCCAATTCCTACCCGGACAACAACAACTCCAATGCATTCAACGTCACCGGTGAAGTTTACAAGATGGAGCTCGACGGCACGGTCGTGGGTAAATTCGGCAAAGCGGGCAAACAACTGAAGGAATTCAGCACCATCCATGCCATGGACTGCCGGAGCGAAAATGATCTCGTGGTCGGGGAGATCACCAGTTGGCGCATTCAGAAAATCACCCTGCATCCGCAGGTTCAGACTTCTTCCCGGTGAGGCCTGCTGACATGATAGACAAACTGAAGTTGTTCGTTTCGGAGGCTTCCATGAAGCGCTGTTTACACTTTGCTCTTCTAGGGGTGCCGCTGCTTTGCGCCGCCTCGCTCTTCGCCCAGTCGTCGGTTCCCGAAATACCTTATGACTCTGCCCCCAATCTCCTGAAGTTGCCGGACAATCTCTACTTGGGCGAGGCGGTCGGGGTGGCCACGAACTCCAAAGGACACATTTTCGTTTACACCAGGACTGGCTCGGTCAATGCGACCTTGGGAACCAACCGCGTATTTGTGCGTGCCGCGGCGCGTCTCTTTGAGTTCGATCAAACTGGGAAGTATGTTCGGGAGATCGGCCAAGGTTTGTATGGGTTCGTTTTTGCCCACACGGTCCGCGTAGATCCGCAAGACAATATCTGGGTTGTGGATGAAGGCTCGAACATGGTCATCAAGTTTGATCCTGAGGGTCACGTAGTCATGACTATGGGCAGGAAGCCGGAGGCCATTAACATCCCGGCAGCGCCCGCGCCCGGAGGTGCGGCGGCCGGAGGCGGTCCTGCTGGCGAGGGCGGAGGCCGAACCGCAAACAATGGGGCCGGTGTCCCAGGGGACAATTTCAATCGTCCGACGGATGTGGCCTGGGATTCCGCCGGAAACATTTTTGTATCGGATGGATATGGCAACTCGCGGGTAGCGAAATTCGATAAGAACGGCAAGTTCATAAAGTCCTGGGGAACCAGAGGAGCCGCGCCGGGACAATTCAATACGCCACATTCGATCGCCGTTGACGCCCAAGGTAACGTTTTTGTGGGTGATCGGGGCAATAAGCGCCTTCAAGTGTTCGATAACGATGGAAACCCGAAAGCTCAATATACAAATGTCGGTGCGCCGTGGGCCGTCTGCATCACACCGGGGCCACACCAGTATCTCTACAGTTCCAATTCCAACGGCACCGCCGACTTCAACAACGGCGAGATTTATAAGATGGAGCTCGATGGACGTATCGTCGGCAAGTTCGGCACTGCAGGGAAGCAACTGAAGGAGTTCGGCTCCGTGCACGAAATCGATTGCCGCAAAGGAAACGAGATCTATGTGGGTGAGATTACCAATTGGCGCGTTCAAAAGCTGACTCTGCACCCGGAAAAGGTGGAGACCAGCCGCACCTCCGCAGCGCGGTGAGCGGGGGAAGGCGGCGAGTTCTCGTGAGCTTGTAGGCTGCGCGTCCCGAATGTTTCGGAACCGATAAGACTCTCCGCGGGCGCTCGGCGCGCTAAAATAGCGTGCGTCAGGTTGAGATGAGTTCAATCAAGAAACTTCTGTGGTTTGCCATTGCCGCCCTCGGCGCGATTGCCCTGGGCGTCATCGCCACAGCCCGGGGCGAGCCCATCAATGCCGTGTGGATGGTAGCCGCGGCTGCCTGCATTTATGCTCTTGGTTATCGGTTCTACAGCCGTTTTCTCGCTTATCGTGTCTTAAGACTTGATGACTCGCGCGCCACTCCGGCCGAGCGCCTCGAAGATGGCCGTGACTTCGTCCCCACGAACAAATGGGTTGTCTTTGGCCATCACTTCTCGGCCATTGCCGGACCCGGCCCCTTAGTCGGTCCCATATTAGCCGCGCAATTCGGGTATCTCCCGGGAACTTTGTGGATCGTGATCGGCGCCGTGTTAGGCGGCGCGGTGCAAGACTTCGTGGTCCTGTTCTGCTCGGTTCGGCGCGACGGGAAATCTATCGGCCAGATGGCCAAAGAAGAGATCAGTGGCATCGCTGGTTTTACCGCCCTTGTCGGCGTGCTGTCCATCATTACAATCATCATTGCCGTGGTTGGGTTGGTGGTCGTAAATGCGCTGAAGGGAAGCCCCTGGGGCTTCTTCACCATCGCCATGACCGTTCCCGTAGCACTCTTGATGGGAATCTACATGCGGTTTCTCCGGCCCGGCCGAGCCACCGAAGCGTCGATCTTCGGATTTATCTTGGTTATGGCTGCGGTGCTGGGCGGACGCTACATCGGCGAATCGCCAAGCCTTGCGCCTCATTTCACCTATAGCGCCATCGGCCTCGCCTGGATGCTCGTGATTTATGGCTTTGCTGCTTCGGTCACGCCCGTCTGGCTGCTGCTCGCCCCGCGCGGCGCCCTCAGTACATTCGTGAAGCTCGGCACGATCCTCGCGCTGGCCGTGGGAATCCTGGCGGTCCGCCCGCCCATGCTGATGCCGGCATTCACCCGATTCGTAGACGGCACGGGCCCCATCTTTGCCGGTAAGATCTTCCCCTTCTGTTTCATCACCATCGCTTGCGGCGCCCTATCCGGGTTTCACTCGCTCATCTCCTCGGGCACAACTCCGAAAATGCTCAGTAAGGAAAGCCAGGCTCGGCTGGTTGGTTATGGCAGCATGCTCATGGAAAGCTTCGTGGCCGTGATGGCCATGGTCGCCGCCTGCGTTCTCAAGCCGGGCATTTACTTTGCCGTAAATAGCCCCGCGGGTGTAGTCGGCACCCTGCCGCAGCAGGCGGTGGCTACCATTTCGGGTTGGGGCTTCCCGGTCACGGCTCAGGATATGGCCGACCTGGCGTCCAGAGTCGGCGAGGTGACTCTTTTCAATCGCACCGGCGGCGCGCCATCGCTGGCGGTGGGCATGGCGCATATCTTTTCCGGCTCGCTCGGCGGCTCCGCGGTGATGGGCATTTGGTATCACTTCGCCATCATGTTCGAGGCTCTTTTCATTCTCACCATTCTCGACGCCGGCACTCGCGTGGGGCGCTTTATGCTGCAGGATTTGCTCGGGCAGTTCTGGAAGCCACTGGGTAAGACCAGTTGGTATCCTGGCATTCTTTTGACAAGCGCGTTGATCGTCGCGTTCTGGGGATACTTTCTGTTCCAGGGTGTGCTGGATCCCTTGGGCGGAATCAATAGTCTTTGGCCTTTGTTCGGAATTTCCAATCAGCTTCTCGCCGCCATCGCCCTGTGCGTCTGCACCACCGTCCTGATCAAAATGGAAAAGAGCCGCTACGCCCTGATTACCCTCGCCCCACTCGTCTGGGACGTCTGTGCCACGATGACCGCCAGTTTCCAGAAAATTTGGAGTCCTATCCCGGCCCTGGGCTTCTTGGCGCATGCGCGCTATCTGGCCGACCAGATTGCCGCAGGTGCCATTCCGGCTGGTCAGGTCCTGCAGACACAGCAATTGATCTTCAATGATCGCCTCGACGCCCTGGTCACATTTATTTTTGCCGCCCTGGTGGCGGTAATCCTGATCGAATCCGGCCGCAACTGGTGGCTCTATGCCTCGGGGAGAAAGCGCGTGGAGCTGTGCGAAGCCCCCGTGGAACTCTCTCGTTTGACCGCCTGACAAAAGGGAATTGAAATTCCCGGCGGGGCCCTCTTCAAAGCTTGTGAAGACTCGACGAGAATGGAAACTCCTTTTCCTGCGGAAATATGGGAATTCCTTGACACCCACCACAAAGGGTTGTCTAATCGAGTGGTTACAAAAGATTCGCCGCAGTCCAGCAGTCTACGTGATGGCTGATTTGAGAGTCGCCATTCAATGCGCGGCTAAATCCCTTTCTGCGCGGATCAAGTCTGAATTTGGATTGCAGGGAGAACCCTGAATTTCGGGGGGATGGGCACATGAACGACGTAACCATTGGAATCGGCGGAGCGGCCGGAGACGGTATCGAC
>QHYR01000291.1 GCA_003223315.1 Acidobacteriota bacterium
CGCCCGCCCCAACGACCAACAATGCGCCCAGACCGAGCTCCAGCCAGGGCAAAATCCGTGCCATCCACTCTACGATCACCAGGGGCAGCATCCGATAAGAATCGATTCCCATGGCGAATAAGAAATAGTAATCGCGCAGGTGCCAGGTGCCATTAAAGTGCAGTTTGGCATACGCTGCATACACAAAAACCAAGCCGAGAACTATTCGCGCCGCGATCAGAAAGAACCCCACTTTGCTCCGCGTGCGCGGCCGCTCCATAGCAATCGAGCTGGCTTGGCTCATGATTCAGCGCTGTTGCAAGAGATAATCAATGTATTGCTTCAGCAGCGAATAATTGACGCCGCCCGGGGGCAGCGGAGTCATCTGGCCCTTGTGAAAAACATAGATCGAAGGCGTGCCATTAACGCCGCGAGATTCGCCGAGAGCCATATCACGTGCAATGGCCGCATCAATTTGAGCGCCCTGAGTGGCTTCGATGGCGCGCACTTTCTTCATGTCGGCCGGAGAAAGCGCGCTCGCAAGCGTATCTTCGATTTTGCCCGTTGAGCCCCATTGATCCTGTTTGCTGTAAAGCGTCTCCTCGGTGCTTTGAAATACGCCCGCCATAGCCGCCGCATTGGCCCAGCGAGCGGCTTCCCGAGAATGGGAATGCATGGAAAGAGGGAAGTCGCGATGAACGTAATAAACCTTTCCGGCCGGTATGTACGTCTGCATCAATTGACGCGCCGTATCCAGGTAGAAAACCCGGCACTGAGGACATTGATAGTCACTGAAGACCTCGATGGTAATCGGGGCCTCGCGCGAGCCTGCGGACTTGAGCGCCGTCAGATCTTGCGCGGGAGCAGCGGACTTGGTCCCAAGGCTACTCTGCCTGGACCCCGCGCCCAAGAGCGCCGGCAGCAACGACCCACCGAGCGCAATCAATACAAGCACCTTCACGCAGAAACGGTTCACATGCCCTCCCCAAAGATGGCGGCTGATCCGATGGGAAACGGTATTGTAATAGGATGCGCGCTCAGTTAGAAGTGTTTGGCTCCAAAAAATTGAAGTATGCAGCGCGCGCTCACGACTCCAGTGCTCGTCTGATTCAATCGCGGCCGCTCAGACGCTTTTTGGCAGGTATTGCGCTGTACGAACGTTTTCCATTGATCAGATCGGTTCAAGGCTCAAGAGGGCGATTGGCGATGCCCCTCCCGATGATTGATTCCGCAGCTAGTTAGAAGCGTTATCAAGTAACTTGACATAACCACACTCAAGGTGTACAATCGCCCTCGAATCGCGCCCCGAGCCGCGCTGCCACGCACGGGGCAACGACGGAGGAAGAGATGAGCAAGATTATCGGCATTGATTTGGGCACCACCAATTCCGTGGTTGCCGTGATGCAGGGCGGAGAACCCGTTGTCATTCCCAACCAGGAAGGGGCACGCACAACGCCATCGGTGGTAGGCATAACCAAGACAGGCGAACGCCTGGTGGGGCAGGTAGCCAAGCGCCAGGCGGTGACCAATCCCGAGAATACCGTCTATTCGATCAAGCGTTTTATGGGACGCCGCTATGATGAGGTCGGCGAAGAGACTAAGCGAATGCCCTACAAGGTCGCTCGCGGACCTCATGACGATGCCCGTGTTGAGATTTTTGGCAAGACCTATAGCCCGCCCGAGATTTCCGCGATGATTCTGCAGAAATTGAAGACCGCCGCCGAGGATTTCCTCGGCGAGAAGGTCACCAAGGCAGTGATCACCGTTCCTGCCTATTTCAACGATAGCCAGCGGCAAGCGACCAAACAGGCGGGCGAAATTGCTGGACTGGAGGTCTTGAGAATCATCAATGAGCCGACCGCTGCGGCCCTTGCCTATGGCTTGGACAAGAAAAAGGACGAAACCATCGCGGTCTACGACCTGGGCGGCGGCACCTTCGATATCTCCATCCTGGAGGTAGGCGAGGGCGTCGTGGAGGTGAAGTCTACCAACGGTGATACCCACCTGGGAGGCGACGATATCGATCATCGGATCGTGGATTGGCTGGTTGCGGAATTCAAGAAAGATCAAGGCATCGATGTCAGCAAAGATCGAATGGCTATTCAGCGATTGAGGGAGGCGGCCGAAAAAGCCAAGATCGAGCTTTCGCAGACCCAGGAGACTGACATCAATCTGCCATTCCTCACGGCCGATGCATCCGGGCCTAAGCACATGCAGCAAAAGCTGACGCGCGCGAAGCTGGAGCAATTGATGGAGGATCTGCTGCAGCGCACGGTCGGTCCCGTGAAGCAGGCGCTCTCGGATGCGGCCTTGACGGCGGACAAGATTGACGAAGTCGTGCTCGTGGGCGGCTCGACCCGAATTCCGCGCGTGGTGCAGATCGTAAAGGATCTGTTTGGAGGCAAGGAGCCCCACAAAGGCGTTAACCCGGACGAAGTGGTTGCGGTAGGAGCCGCAATTCAGGGAGGCGTGCTGGGAGGAGAAGTGAAGGACATCCTTCTGCTCGACGTGACGCCGCTGTCGCTCGGTGTGGAAACTCTTGGCGGCGTGATGACGGTTCTCATTCCGCGGAATACGACCATACCGACGCGTAAGTCGGAGGTCTTTTCAACCGCTTCGGATAATCAGCCCTCCGTGGAGATTCACGTCTTGCAGGGAGAGCGCAAAATGGCGCCCGACAACCGCACCCTCGGAAAATTCCACCTGATGGGCATTCCTCCGGCGCCGCGAGGCATGCCGCAGGTCGAGGTGACGTTTGATATCGATGCCAACGGCATCTTGAACGTCTCGGCAAAAGACCTGGCAACCAATAAAGAGCAGAAGATCACCATTACCGCCTCGACCGGCTTGAATAAGGAAGAGGCCGAAAAAATGCGCAGGGAAGCGGAATCCCACGCGGACGAGGACCGGCGCAAGTTGGCGGAAGTCGAGGCTCGCAACACCCTCGATTCGCGTGTTTACCAAATGGAGAAGCTCATTCGGGAGAATCGCGAGAAACTCTCGGAGGGCGATGTCAAACCCGTGGAAGCGGCGATCGAGAGCGCCAAGAGCGCTCTTGCCGGGAGCGATCTCGAAGCCATTCAATCGGCCACCAAGGATCTTGAGAGCGCGTCGCACAAACTCGCTGAAGTGCTATATCGGGCAAGCGCCGCCGCAGGTGCTGCCGGGGGCCAGGGGACACCCGGGGCAAAACCCGGCGGTCCCCAGGGCGAAGGCCCGGCAGGGCAGAAGCGTGGCGAGGGTGAGGTCATCGATGCCGAATACGTTGACGTCGATGAGTCGAAGAAACCGAACTGAACGAGACAAACAGTCGAGTGGGGAGGCCGTCGCTCTCAAACGGTCTCCCCGGCGCACTCAGCAGCGCACCAGGAGCAGTGAATGACCGACGGCATCCGGCGAACGGGACCTCCGCTCGCGCTGCAGAAGCTTCGAGAGAACTTTTATCTTGTGCAACTGCAGCTGGCCGAGACCCCCTCGGCTGATTGGAAGCGCCTGTTCTATGATACGCAGCAGTCGCCCCCGCCAGAATTTCCACCGCGAGCGGTCGAAATCAGCGGCCATCTGCTTCGCTTTCGTTCTGACGCCAGCACTGTGGAGCAGAAGGTGGCCTGGATTGATCGTTGGATCGAGCGGGCCAACCAGAAAGAGGCGGCCATGGGCGGACGCCTCGATGAAGAGCGGCGCCGGCGCCGCGAAGAGCTGTCGCGTGAACAAGCTGAATTAGCGGACCTCAATACCCGCTGGGCTAAGCTTTAGAGCAAAGCCGCTTCGTTTTCGCGAACGAGTCACAATTATGCCGACCACAACCAAACAG
>QHYR01000098.1 GCA_003223315.1 Acidobacteriota bacterium
GGTGATGGTCAGCCCTAACCCCGTGCCCCCATACTGCCGCGTCGTCGAGCCGTCGACTTGCGAAAAGGCTTCAAAGATAACCTGATGTTTCTCGAGGGGAATGCCAATTCCCGTATCGCGCACCAGAAAGTGGAGCCGAAAGGGGTCCGCTTCCGGGCTGTTCGTCTCCCTGCCGACATCCACCAATATGCTTCCTTGATGGGTGAACTTGATTGCGTTCCCCACCAGATTCACCAGTATTTGCCGCACTCGGTCCGGATCTCCCGAGAGCATCTGCGGCACATCAGGAGCAATCCGAGAGGAAAGTTCAAGGCCCTTCTTGTGCGCCCGCGCGGCGAGCGTTTTCAGCGTCTGGTTGACCACTTCTGGTAAATCAAAGTCGGTTTGATCCAGATCCAGCCGCCCTGCCTCGATTTTTGAAAAATCCAGCACATCGTTGATTACGCGCAGCAGGCTGTCGGCCGAAGAACGGACCAGCTGCAGATACTCTTTTTGCTCTTGATTGAGCGGGGTGTCGAGTGCCAGGTCGGTCATGCCAATGATTCCGTTCATCGGCGTACGAATCTCGTGACTCATGTTGGCCAGGAATTCGCTCTTGGCGCGATTGGCGGATTCGGCCGCCTCCTTGGCCGTCAGCATCGCCTGTTGAGCGGCGCGACGAGTAGTGATGTCGATGACGGTAACAACTGCGCCGACGGTCTGGCCGTTCCGCTCGATAGGATAAGACCAATATTCCGCGGGAAAACTGGTTCCATCCGATCGCCACATTACCTCCGCATCGCTGTGGCCCGCCTCACCTGTATGAAGCACCTGGAAAATGGGGCAATCCGATGCAGGATAACGAGACCCGTCCGGGTGCGTGTGATGCGCCAAATCATGCATATTCCGTCCCAGAAGCTGGCCGACGTCCGGGTAACCGAGCAGACGCAGTGTGGCCCGGTTTGAAAAGGTGCATTGCCCCTGGGGATCGATACCGTAGATCGCCTCAGCCGTGGAATCGAGCAGGAGGCGCGTGCGCTGCTCGCTCTCGCGCAAGGCCGCTTCTGCCTCCTTACGCACGGAGATTTCCTGCCGCAATTCGGCTGTTCGCTGCTCTACCCGAAGCTCGAGTTCGTCTCGAGCCTGCTGCAACTCTCGGTCGCGTCGCTGAATTTCCGCCAGCATGTTGTTGAAACCGTCGATCAGTACGCCGATTTCATCGTTAGCCCCGCGGGTTGCGCGAACCGAGTAATCTCTTGCCGTGGTCACCTCCTTGGTGGTTTGCGCCAGCAGCAGAATGGGATCGGAAATAGCTCGCTGCATTCGCGCAGCGAAGAAGAAGGCGCCCACGGACAAGCTCAGCACGATGAGCCCGAATAAGGCGGAATACAGCCGCAAAAGTTCATCAAACTCCCCCAGATCGGAGGCCAGGAACACGGTACCAAGGCGATGACCGTCAAGGAGAATCGTGTGGAAGACCACAAGCCGCTTGGCCTCAAATCGTGTTCCGCTCGATTCGGGCGCCGGAAAAGCGAAGGGCGTGCGCGCCGGGTCTCGAACGTAAGTGGCAAAAATCACTCCGTCACTGCGATAGAGACCGGCTGCCATGATGTGCTCTTTGGCTGACAGCGATTGCAGAACCTCGCGGGCCGCCACCGGATCGTTAAAAGTCAAGGCCGCAGTGCTGTTGGCACCTAGCACATCCGCCAGCGTCTCGAGGTCATGCCTGCGGGATTGGCGCAAGGTGTGAATATCGAAAGCAAAAAAGGCCCCGCAAGCCAGCAAAATGGCGGTGCACGTCGTGGTCATGACGATCAGGGTGAGCTTGCGGCGAATCGACAAATCGCGGAACGATAGCATCTATTTCACCTCGCCGCCTGGCCGTGATTGACCACTTGCGCCAAAGCCAGCAGCTTTGCGCTTACACGCAGCTTGCTTTGTGTTGCAGCATCCAGGTTCACTAGGAAGCGCACTCGGTTCTCCTGCATTACAAATTGCATCGAGCCTCCGGCTTCGGCAAACCCATCGATGTCGCTGACCGTCAGGACGCTGGCATCCCGAAGGCCGGCCAGGATCTGCGCGCTGCGCTGGCGTTCGGAGGCGCTGATGAAGAGAACGTGACAGCGGCGCAGATCTTCGCCGAAACGCTCTTTGCGGATGACGACGCTGCGGCCCTGCACCTGCTGTCCCGCGACGATACGCGTGAGGCTGTCGCCAAAGGGATCGTCGCCGATAATTCCAATCACAATCGGTGCGTGAGGACCGTCAAACGAACCGTCCGGCCATTCCACAAATTTGGTGAAGTTGAATAGAAACGCCGCCTTCACTTCATACTCGCTGGGCTGGTCGGATTGTGCCGCCCCGATGGCACAGAAGAGCACACCCGCCGCGAGGGCGAACAGGAACCAGCCCGCCGTTCGCAGCGCGAGCGCGAATAACAGCCGACGCGGTCTAGGCCTTACAGAACCCATCTGATTTTGGCGTAAGCGCTGCGCTTCATCAGAGTGAACGCTGTGCTTTGAGACGCGTCCACATACTCCAGCCGTTCGTTCTTCAGCAAATTCTGGCCAAAGATGCTGAAAGAAAGCCTCTCGCCCGCTTGCCACGTGAGGCCCGTGTCCAACCTCGTATAAGACGGCACGACGGGATCGGAGATGCGTCCAACAAAATACGCATACGTATCCCATGCAAGCCCGCGGGGGAGAGACAAATGTAAGCGGAGCTGAGCGGAGTTCACCGGACTGCTCCCTTCCGCCGCAGCCACGGAGGTGGTGTCTTGACTACTGGGATCGAGATGCTCGTGGATTCGCTCGAATGCGTAACCAGGGCTTAGCGTCAGCCGGCGTGACACTTTCCACGTCGCGAAAACCTCCAGGCCGTGCGCCTCTCCGTACATAAGGTTCTCATTCTCTTGGGCTAGCACCAGATGAGCGGGTGCCGGCAGGGCTTCGAAGAAGGGTGCCACAGGCTCACTTGTCTCTTGGTGATCCCCCTCGGTGTAATAGGCCGCCAGATCAACCGAAAGGCGGTCGCTCAGCCTAGTCCGATAGCCGAGTTCATATGTCGCGAAGCTTTCATCCGCGAGCTTTGGATTACCCACAATGCCCACCAGCACCGGCATTCCATCTGCTGCTGTGAACCCTCCAAAGGTAACGCGGCCTGCAGCGTCGTTTTCGGCTGGGGTGCGCAGAGCTCTGGAAGCAGCCGCCCACACCGTCTGGTGTGCACTGGGCAGCCAAACCGCACGGATGCTCGGCATGATCCCAAAGCCCGAGTAATAATTGTGCTCGACCTTTGCACCGGGGGTGACATAAAGACGGTTGCGCACAACCGCGATTTCATCTTCGACAAAGGAACTGAACAGCTGGATATTCAGATTCGCGGGAACTAAGAAATATGACAATGAGCCATCGGATTCAGAGGCCGAATAACGGTAACCCACGCCCCACACGACATTCTGCCGTTCCCCCCAAAGGAGGTGGTGCGCAAAGTCGATACCGATGGTGCCGCGCCTTTCAGCCAGTATGTGGTCGCGCCTGTATTGATCGTAAGAAATTTGTAAGGTCGTATCGGATCGTGCCGAATAGGTATGCTTCCACACCATCTGCAGAGAGCCGCCGGTCAGATTCCCTGCTTCTGGAGATTGCACCAAGCTGGGCATCGTAACGGAGGGAAGGGACTTCGCAAACAGCCCCTCCCGCCCAAGGTACAGGTCACCTTGGAAGCTCAACGAATTCTTGGTGGATAAGTTCGTGTCAGAGCGAAATCCGCCGCGGAGAAAGCGCCAGCCATCTGCGCCATTCGCCTCCGTTGCGCTGGGGAGCTGACCCTGGTTGAAATATTTCGAGTAGACGCGATAGTTGGTGGATTGGCCTGCGCTCCCGCCGTACTGCAGGGTCCCGAATCCCTGGTCCAGATTTCCCCCGCCAGCTACCACCATTGCGCCCCTGGTCTCGGCAGCCGTTTTCGTGATGATGTTGACCACGCCGTTGACGGCATTGGCGCCCCAAACAGAACCGCCAGGGCCGCGAATTACTTCGATTCTCTCGATATCCTCGAGAGGAACGTCCACCACGTCCCAGTACACGCCGCCGGAGGTTGGGGTATACACCGTGCGCCCGTCAACCATTACCAGAAGCTCATGGCTGTAGAGTTCGTTAAGACCGCGTGCACTGATGGCCCAGCTACTCGCATTGATCTGCCCGACGTCCATGCCCGGCACCATCCGCAGCAGGTCCGGAATATTCGTCGCTCCCGAACGCTGGATATCCTCCTGCGTGATGACGTAAATGGCCGACGCCGTCTGCGAAAGCTTCTGCTCCGTCTTAGAAACGGAAGTGACCTCAATGTTCAGCAGATCCTCGAGACTCATGGCAGAAAGCTTGGCCGTCTGCTGCTGGGCGTAAGCTGAGGACACAACAGTCGTGGCCATCAAGGCCGCGATAGCTAGTCTTCTTCGCATGGCCCCCGCCTGGAATCATTGCTAGCCTGCGTCATTGTTATTCCCCCCTTTGTCCAGCCGATACCGACCCACACACCCGCCGCACGGGATTGCCAGGCGCACGCGGCTGGCCAAAAAACGAGCTCGGTTGAACTCGTTGAGTCCGAAAGATCAGCAACTTGCAGGGGCAGAAGCGCCGTTAGAAGTCTCGGCAAGGGTGGTGCTGTGCGGAATCAGCACACCGGTGCCGCTGTGAAACAGTCCGGGGTTGGCTTGCTTCGACGAGCTCGTCTCAGAATTCCCGTTTTTGCAAATATGTTCCCCTTCCGGCAAGCGATTCGCTGAGCGCCTTGCCGTCAAAAGGAATCTTTTCGTGCAGCGACCTTATAAAAGCGAAAGTGAAGATTAAATGGCTGAGGGGGCTTACCTGCGTGGTTCGCTTGGGTCGTAAAAAGCGACGCACCTAAAAAAAGGAATTGGCAGCGACATCCTCTCGCTGCCCATTCCCTTCTATTCTGTGCGCCGCGTATTGAATTACTGAGCTGCCGCAGCCGCTTTCGATTCCGGCTTGGTGAATTTCGAGCTATCGAGCGGCGCGTTATCCTGCACCTTGGTGACGCGTATCGTCGCCGTGGTAGACGGTTCGGTTCGCGCGTTCGCGGGATTCATTACAATCAGGTACGGGAATTTCACTCCGCTTCCTGTGTCTCGGTAGTCTTCATAATCCACTTGAAAGGGGGCCTCGCCCACAGGAGTCGCCAATGAGCTCCACTTCCGCACAAGCAGGCCCGTTTGCACATCGAAATAAAGCCGCTCCACGCGATCACCCTGCGGACGCGCGATCACGGCGTAGGCATCGTGACCGTTCACGTTTTCGAAGCCGCGCACTTGCATCTGCGTGTATGTCTGTTTCAAATCCAGCGGCAGATAAAAATCCGCATTTCGCTTGGCGCGCATTTGATCAGTTGCGCCAGGCTCGGTAACCCGCCCTCTCAAATCCTGAGACCAGGCTTTGCTTCCATCGAAACCATCGGAGATCGTGTACGTTGGCGTGCGGTAAAAGTTCACGACCAGGTTGGGCGCCTTCTGGCTGCGTTCAATCACCGCCGGTACAGGCATTGTTCCGCCCGGGCCCGTGGGGATGAACTGAGTTCCCGTGATTATGCGGCTGGTGATTTTCCGGATGGCCTGCTCGCCGCCGAGCGCCTGCACGTATTTGCTCAGAATCTGATCGGCTGACGGCAGGCCTTGGGGCTCAGGCTCTTCCCCTTTTTCGACCGCCGGCAGAGGCACCGTAGTCATTGGCACGGTACTGCCACGATGACACGAATAGCAGGTCACCTCTTGCTGCCCTTTAAAGTTGTTCTTGTTGATGTCCATCACCATGCGCATCATCTGGCGGGCAGTCTCTTTGGCTTCCTTGGTGTCTGCCGCGCGATCCGGATCCTCATGGCAGAATTCGCAATTCACGCCAAGCGCAGCCCGGATCTGGTGCATGGACTCGATGACCTGGTCGGCCGGAACTCCGTTGAGCACTTTGATGCTCTTATAAAACTGCTCGGCCGTCTTCCCTTCCATGCTCGGCGGCGCGGCCTGGGCATGCGTAGGCAGCACAGCAGCTAACGTCAACGCCATCAGAACGGTAATTCTTTTCAGACAAATCCGTAAGCTACGCATAGATGACACAAACCTCCCACGCGAGTCTCGGGAATCTGTCCCAGTTCGCAATTGTCGACTCCGACCGAATCTCCAATTTGATCTCTTCGGCGGGCCGTAGCATACACTTTTGCCGCGCCGGTTGGAAGATGGTCGCCGCTCGCCTAGGTTGCCTAAGCATCCATCGAAAAGGAATCTTCAAGGAGCATTGCCGTGGCTATTTATGCGGGACGATTGAAAACTGAGCTTGAGCATTGTATTCTCGGCGCGTAATTTCTAGGCGGGCTGCTGGAAGTCATAACGAATCCGCAACGATTTCTGGCTCCCGACAAAGCTGGCCGAGCACATGCAGCGTCGGCGCATGGAAATGAAGGGGGAAAGTGGATATGTCATTGAGATCGAAGCCAGGTTTCCTTAGTGCAGTCGGAATATTCGCCGCGTGTCTCGTTAGCGTGATGTCAGCAATCGGACAGACCGACTCCGCCCAAAAACCTCTAATGTCCGAACAGGCCTTCAAAGACGTCCAGGTGCTGCGAGGAGTTCCGGCCAGCGAATTCATCGAGACCATGGGGTTCTTTGCTGTCTCGCTGACGGCGAACTGCACGACCTGCCATGGCGATGCCAGCGCCGGCAGTTGGGAGCATTACGCCGACAATACGCCGCTCAAGCAGGCCGCCCGCAGGATGGTCGTAATGATGAATTCCATCAATCAGGCCAATTTCGGCGGAAAGCGCGAGGTGACCTGTTATACCTGCCATCGCGGCGATCGCACTCCGAGAGTCACCCCGACGATCGCCGACGTATATAACTCTACGTTCAATCCGATAGAACCGGATCAGCTGCTTCCGCCGGCTTCCACCGAACCTTCCGCCGATCAAATTCTGGACAAATATATCCAGGCTCTTGGCGGAGCGCAGCAATTGGCCAAGCTCACCAGTTTTGCGATCAAGGGAACTTCGCAGGCCTACGCCGAGCTCGCCTACCCCTTCGAACTCTATGCCAAAGCGCCCAATCAACTCACCACCATTACGCACACCGAGGCCGGCGACCGGACCACGGTATACGATGGCCGCAACGGGTGGGTAGCCATGCCCACCGACGACAAACCGATCCCGCTGCTTCCGCTGATTCAAGGCGATCTGATCGGCGCCAAGTTGGATGCAACCATCTGCTTTCCCACTGCAATCAAGCAGGCCCTAGCGCAGTGGCGCGTCAGCACGCCCATAACTGTCAACGACAAGGATGTCGAGGTCGTCCAGGGCACCGCGGACGGGGGCCGCACGCCGGTCAACCTATATTTCGATAGCAAGACCGGGCTGCTGGTACGGCAGGTGCGCTATACCGATACCAAAGTCGGCCTTTCTGCCACGCAGATTGACTACGACGATTATCGCGACGTCGCCGGAGTCAAAATGCCCTACAAGTGGACGACGAGCTGGCTCGACGGGCAGACGGTGTTCACGGTGACTCAAATGCAGCCGAACGTATCCATCGACGCGGCCAAATTCGCCAAACCCGCTCCGCCAAAACCCGCAAACCCCTGATCCTGGTTTGCGGCTGCCGACGGCTTCGAGCGCGAGCCACACCAGGCGGAAGTGAACCGTTTTGCTAAAAATTGTCACCAGTCTGATTGGCTTGACACATTCTCAAAGGCGATGCTATGTTCGGGCACCATTGGTGTTTCGTCTGCTCGCCCCGACGAGTGCAGGCCAGGGAGAACCGGACAGGAGGCAACCCGAATGACACGCAGATATTGGGGTTTTGTGGTGGTCTTTTGCGGACTACTTGTGACAACGCGACCTGCCCTGGCGCACCATTCGCTGAACTCAGAGTTCCAGATGGGTAAGCCTACCGAGTTGAAGGGGATCCTCGCGAAAGTGGAGTGGGACAATCCCCACGTGTTTTGGTATCTGGATGTGAAGGATGCGAGCGGCAATGCGGCGCGCTGGTCAGTAGAGGGCTTGCCTCCGAGCTATTTGCACCGCAGCGGCGTTTCCAGAACGGACATGCTGGCGCTGGTCGGAAAAGAGGTCACGATTCACGGGCGTCTCGCTAAGGACGGTTCAAAACTGATGTTCGGGCTAGACTTCGTGCTGCCTGACGGCCGGGTGATTCCGGTCGGACCGAAGGCCGGTGACGACAACCCGTAGTGACGGCGAAGCAAGGAGGAATGCCATGAACCATCGTTATCTCCTCGGGTATTTGATCGCCGCAACGATGATCACAGGCGTGGGTTCCACGAGGGCTTCCGCTCAGGCAGATAAGGATCAGGGAACCAAGAAATACGCGCCTCCTTCTTTACCGAAGGATCATTCCAAGCCGGCGCCGCGCACAGCAGACGGACATCCGGACCTCTCGGGAATGTGGATTGAGAAATACGGAGCGCTGGGAACCGACCCTGCCGTCGGAAAACCGGAAGGCAGTGGTGCGCGATCTAGGCCTGCCACCTACCCATCCGATGAGCTGCCTTACCAGGCATGGGCGGCTTTGAAGGCCAGACAATTGCGTGATGCTGAGAACACTGATCCGTTGTTGCATTGCGAGCCTTACGGCGTCCCACGCATCTGGGGCGGGCCCCATCCGGCGAGATTGGTGCAATTGCCTGGAGAGTTGATCGTGCTTTATGAGAGAGACACCGCCTTCCGCATCATCCCCACAGATGGACGGCCGCATAATCCCGATGCCGACCCATCCTGGATGGGAAATTCGGTGGCGAAATGGGATGGAGATGCGCTGGTCATCGATACAATCGATCTGACCGATAAATCCTGGTTAGGATCGGGCAAGAATGCCGGGGAAGGCAGCGGCACCTTTCATAGCGATGCGCTGCATGTGACCGAACGAATCCGCCGTCCCGATTTTGATCATCTCACTGTGGAAATTACGGATGATGACCCAACGGTGTTCACGCGTCCTTGGGTCTACGCTTGGAACATGAGCCTCGTCCCCAAAGAAGATATGTATGAGGACGTGACTTGTTCTAACGAGAAAGATTACGAACACGAACTGCCGGACAAACCAGCGGCTACAGACAAATCCGCTGCGGTTAATTGAACAGGGTTGGGCGCAGCAAGAATTTCCTGCTTCTCGAAAACTTTACAAGATGTGCTGATGAGAGCCGGTCAGAGAAGCTTGGTGCGCCCGGTGTATTTTGTTTCGCCCCTGCGACCAGGACCTTACCGAGGCTTTCCAGTTTTGCCGCCGTTAAGTTAGGCTTGGGTGTTCGGTGCGATCCAAAGAAGTCACTGCTCCGGGGTGGTGCAATTGGTAGCACATGGGCCTTTGGAGCCTAGAATCTTGGTTCGAGTCCAAGCCCCGGAGCCACTCCTTACGTTTCTGCGAACCCAACGGAAACTCCTGCGCGCCATCCCGGCTTCTCCACAAACGCAAAATCCATCGAGCGTGAACAGGTCTCAGTGAGGTCTGAGGAGCAGACTTCCTGATACTTCCAAGTGAGCTTCACGTACTGGCTCTCCTAACCGGAGGAAATGCCGGTAGCGCGCAAAAACTGCCCGGCCTAGTACCGACCGCATGCCCCATAGAAATCAGTCATGGACTGACTAATCTCTTGACCATCAATCTCTTATTTCCTCAGAGGAAACTTGGCAGGGTCCGTGCCCCTCTTTCCATTGAAATGGCACAGGAATCAAGTTCAGGAGGTGAGTAGCATGGGCGTTACCAACCCGATGTTAAATCCCGTTGAGAATAAGTGGCCGGTTACTGAGCCAGAGTACGGAAGGAAATCCAAGGCGGTCTGGGTCGTTGTCGTGGCGCTGGCCGCTGTCCTAGGAGTGTCCGCCTATTACGGCTACTTGGCTTTGAACAGGCAAAACATACAAGTCAGCCAACTATTCGGGAGCCAAGCCGCGCTAAGCGCGCTGGGTCAACGAGTGGACTCCGCCGAAGGCAAGCTGACCGAACTGACCGGCGGTTGGGAGGGCTTGGGGCAACGCGTGACGAAGCTTGAAGGCCTCCAAGGCAGGGTCCGGGTTAACCTTCAGCAAACTCGCAAGTACGCTGAGACATTGACCCAACAACTGCATCAGCAACTCAGCGCTGAGCTGGAGGCCCGCAGTTCCGCTCTTGACGCTCGCCTCATCCAAGTTGAATCCGAACAGACGGCTCAGCGTTCGCAACTTGCACAAGTCGAGGCCGAGCTCAAGCAGGACATTACTTCCGTTACTTCCGTTCAAGAGGAAACTGGCAGCGATCTGTCCGGTGTTCACCGACAAGTAGAAACGAATGCTCGCGATCTCAACGTTCTATCCCAACGGCTCGATCGAGAGCGGGTCGATTTCGAACTGACTAAAGGGCAGACCAAGGAACTGGTCCCCGGCATCTCCCTGCAAATTAGTGGAACTAACCCCATGTATCAGAGATATCGTGGCTCGTTGTGGCTGCTCCAAGACAGCCGAACATTGTGGTTGCGGGATCAAAGTGTCCACCAACCGGTGCGTTTCTTTCACAAAGAAACCGAGGAACCTTATGAATTGGTCGTCACGGACGTGACCAAGAAATTCGTGATTGGATATCTGTTGGTTCCTGTCCCACAGGAAGCTGTCGGTACGTTAGCCGATCAGAGAACAGCGATCGATACCTCGGGCGACGACTGAAGAGGCATAACCCGGGATGGTCGCGGTATTCGGCCCTGAGTAGTGTCTGTCGAGTGGCCGTTTTGATCCGTTGTGCGCACGAGCGAGAGTGGGTCGAATGCGGACACCTGTGCGTAAATGAGAACAATCGGCGTTTCTTGGCGCGTCCGGCGGACAGTCGAATCACCAGAAAATAAAAGAGTAAGCTCCCGCCCTGTTTTGGCCTCACTCCTGCACCTGTGATAGGCCGGGAGACAGACGGATGCAGAAAGAGGATTTGCTTGGTTTGCCTGTGGAGGTTTCTGGCTGGGACGCCGAAGGGCGGTTCTTCGTCGAATGCTCCACGCTCGACTCTACTGGATTGGGACAAAAGACACTCTTGCTACACCACGCAGTCCAGACTTGCTCGCTTATCTTCATACGCGCCCTGCACGCGGATAGCTTCGCGAGATCTCATCCTCAGGCCCACCACGTCGAGCGCATGGAGTCCTCGGAGCGCTTTGGATACAGCAAGTTACATCTGACGGATTTCCCGCCGCGTCGGAATGGCGGATGTGAGCCAAAGATCCCGCCCGAGCATCCTATAGGTGTGCGCGAAGAGGTGAAACCATGAAACTGCCAGAATACGCGCCCTCAACATCCGACCGCGCTTCGACACGGGAGGAGCTTTTCGAGGTCCTTGAAGTGCTTGGCGGTTTCGATGAACCCCAGGACGCCGAATTCTCCCAAACAAGTGAGCTACTCGCCAGCCCGGAAGCCGAGCCAACTGTCTCCCCGGTGGAGATCCTCGATGCAGTTACCACCGGCGAGGAGCAACTTCTCATAGAAATAGGAGCTTTCAACTCCTTACTGGAAAGGAAAGCCGAAAGGATAAATTGAAGCGAGTTCGCGTTTGGAACGAATTCGGCACGAACCTGCTCTATATCGGGACTTCACCAAGCCGCCTTTGTTCCGTTTACGACGTGTTTCCATGTTGTGCACCACAATGTGAATGGTTTCTAAGCTACACGCCATTAGAGACTTAAATCCCCTCATTTCCCGCTGCGTCAGCGTTTAGCCCCTGGAGATCAGGCCTGGCGGGTCCCCTCTGGCACGTATTTTGCCCAAATCTCCTCCATGGGCGTAAGCACTCAGCCGGACCCCGCTCAACCTTCATCTCCAGCAATTATCGATATCTGTATCGTCGATGATGACCCCGCAATCCTGGAGATGCTTCGGGAGACTCTGTCTAACTTCGGCTACCGCTGTTTTGGAACCTCGGACCCTCAGGAGGCTCTTACATACGTCAGTAACGGCAAAGGGCGCATCGTCTTATGTGACTTGAAAATGCCGGGCATGGACGGGCTGACCTTTCTCGAGCAAGCCCTGCACCGGGACCCCGGCGTTTACGTGATTCTCATGACGGGTTTTTACTCGATCGACTCCGCTATTGAGGCCATCAAGCACGGTGCCTATGACTATCTGCCCAAACCGCTCGACCGCCAGCGCCTGAAGAAAACCATCGCTGATCTTGCCGAACAGTTCGGTCGGCGGCGAAGAATTCACGATCTGGAGCAGCGTTTGGTGAGCGACCTCGAATTTTACGGAATCGTCAGCCGCAGCCCGGCCATGGTCGACGTCTTTGAGATGGCGCGCAAGATATCGCAGCATTACGTGAACGTTCTTCTTGTAGGCCCCACGGGTTCAGGAAAAGAGCTCGTGGCCCACGCCATCCACCAGCTGAGCCCGGTAGCCAATCAACGATTTGCTGTTTGCAACTGCTCTGCGATCGTCGATACCCTGCTGGAGAGCCAGTTATTTGGCCACCTTCGCGGCGCTTTCACCGGCGCCACCGAGACCCGGGCCGGCCTATTTGAATATGCCAACGGTGGAACGGTATTTCTCGACGAAGTCGGCGAGACTTCTCTCGCCATGCAGGCAAAGCTTCTGCGCGTCATCCAAAACAGGGAAATCCAGCGCGTGGGCTCGCCCGAAATACGTCGAGTGGAGGTACGGCTGATCGCGGCTACCAACCGCGACCTGCGCAGCGAGGTGGCCGCCGGAAGGTTTCGCGAAGACCTGTTCTATCGCTTGAGTACGATCCAGATCCGCATTCCCAGCCTGGCCCAGCGCCTGGAAGATATTCCGGCTCTGATCACTTTTCTGATCAAAAAATATAATGCCGCTTACGGAAAGCAGATTCAGGGCCTCACACGCCGCGCACAGATGGTGCTGCTGCAGCACCCCTGGCCCGGAAACGTTAGGGAGCTCGAAAATGTGATCTCCAGCGCATCCTTGGTGGCGGTGAATGATTTCATTGACGTGCATGATCTCCCGGAACACCTGCAAAAACCGGACCGGGCCCTAACACCGGCAAAATCCTGGCGGCCGCTCCCTCTGGAAGAGGTCCGCCGCGAGCACATCGAACGCGTCCTCGAATTGTGTTTGGGTAACCGAGTCCGCGCGGCACAAATGCTGGGCATTGGGCGCACCAGCCTGTATCGTTACTTAAAGCGGGAGGGTAGAGTGCGGCCAGCCAACGGAATCGCCGCGGTTTAGAATCTGCCATTAAGCAATCCCTCCATTTGCATAGGGAAATTTACTGGCTACCATCCTCCGACGAAAGCAGGGTCGCTTTCGCCGACCCAATCGCTATGCTAGACTCCCTGGAGCGGGTACAAATTCCTGCCGATGCGTGGAACTTCGGGCTTTGTGCAACGATTCCCCGTGAACCCCGCCAGGCCCGGAAGGGAGCAACGGTAGCGGGACCGCTTCGTGTGCCGCAGAGTATCCGAAGTTCCTCCCATCGCTGAGAGCAGACAGCTCTCTAAACTGCCCCAGTAACGGAATCAATGAGCTATCAGGTCATTGCGCGAAAGTGGCGTCCCCAAACGTTCGCGGAAATTGTCGGACAGCAGCACGTCACGCGCACGCTGCAAAACGCGATTCAAAGCGGCCACGTGGCGCATGCTTATATTTTTTCCGGCGCCCGGGGGGTAGGCAAGACCACGACCGCCCGCATTCTGGCGAAAGCTCTCAATTGCGTTCATGGACCCACACCTTCACCTTGCAATGCGTGCGATTCGTGCCGTGAGATCGCATCTGGGAGTTCGCTGGACGTACTCGAAATCGATGCCGCCTCCAATCGAGGCATCGACCAGGTTCGCGAGTTGCGTGATATGGTGCGCTACGCGCCTGTGGGCGGACGCTACAAGGTCATTATTCTGGACGAAGCGCACATGCTCACCGACGAGGCTTCCAACGCGCTGCTCAAGACGCTCGAGGAGCCGCCGGAAAAAGTGGTCTTCATCATGGCCACCACGCAACCCGAAGATTTGGTCGAAACGATCCGCTCCCGCTCGCAGCATTTCCATTTCCGCGCGCTCTCCTTCGCTGAAATTGTGGAGGCGCTGCAAAGTATCGCGTCCAAGGAAGGACTGACGATGGAAGCAGGCGCGATCGCCGTGGTGGCCCGCACGGCGGATGGCAGCCTTCGCGACGCCCTCTCGTTGATCGAACAGGCGCGCGCGTATTGCGGCGCGGCAATTAGCGAAGCGCAAGTTCGAGAATTGCTCGGGATTGTACCGGCAGAAGTGCTCGACGAATTGGTCGCGGCCATCGAGAACCGCTCTACTGAGCGCGCCCTCGGCCTAGTGCACCGCTTGCTCGCGGAAGGACAAAATCTGCAGCAGTTCTGCCGCGAAGCCATTTCTCATTTCAGAAACATACTCGTCGCGCGCGTTTGCGGAGCGGATTCGGATCTGATTGCCGCGCCCGCTGAGGACCGTCCCAGACTCGCTCGCGCCGCAGCCGGCTTCAGTGAGGAAGATCTAACGCGCTTCTTCCAGATTTTGCTCCTGACGGAGGATGATCTCCGCCGCAAGCCGGATCCCCGCCTGCATCTGGAAATGGGACTGCTTCGGCTCGTCAACGCGGCGCGGCTCGCTCCTCTCGAGGAGGTTCTGGCCGAACTTTCTGGCAACGTTCGGGCCGGTAGTGTTCCCGCTCGGCCGTCCGCGCCGAAATGGAATGCGGACGCCAGCGCACCGCCGCCCGCTGTTCCGGCGAAATCTGCGGCTTCGCCGCCCGCGCCGCTATCAAACAATTTGAATGCTTCGATTCCGGCTCCAGCCGCTGCACCGTCCGTCCTCAATATCTCCGCCGATTCAAGTACCGGAGCTGCTTCGGCAGCGGCGCCGGCGCTGGAGCGGGCCACAAGTCCGAACTCCCCTGCTTCCGTTACTGGCCTCGAAGCCGCCCAGGTGAATGCGATCAAGGCGGAGAGTTTTGCGCAAGCGCAGTTTCTCGGCGAGTTGGTAGAAGGCGCAGCCCGCTGGGAGCTCGAGTCTGGA
>QHYR01000099.1 GCA_003223315.1 Acidobacteriota bacterium
CCCAGCAAGATCGCGCCGCGCTGGCGCAAATCGCGGACGATGGCCGCGTCGGCTGTGCCGATTCGGCCCTTGTAAACCGGCGAGCCGTATTCAGTGGAAAGGCCGCGGGTCTCCATGATGTCTTTCGCGCCGAAAGGGATCTCGGAAAGTTTTCCGTCACCCGTGGGCCGCTGCGGGAGAACCTGAACCCAGGCATGAATGGAGGTGTCGAGCTCGCGGATGCGATCCAGGCATGGCTGCAAAGCAAGCTCGCGCTCCTTGCGAGAAGCATGCAGCCACTGGGTCAGTGTTTCCAGGCGAGATGTTTGTGCGTTAGCGCCCACTGCCGCAGCGAAGCCGGCGAGAATGAAATCTCGACGGCCAATCTTGTTTCGTTCAAAACCGGTCACGAGATGCTCTCACATAGCTACCGGCCCGAGAGATTACCGGCCCGAGAGATTATAGGCCAGATAGATTGCCATGAAACGCCTCTCTGCCAGCAGTGTCAAGCCGAAGGATCATTTCTAAAGCCGGGGCCCGCGCCCGATGGGCGGATGGTCGCCTTCCGCTACGGCCCGGCAGTATTCGGTGCTATGATCGCAGCAACGCTTATGGCGCAGTCCACCTACCTTCCAGGGCTTGCGATCCAAAGCTCGGAAAGCTTGGATTCTCCGCGGCACACTGCGGCCGTCCGCATCACTCATTGGATCACGGCAATTAGCTTCGTTGGCCTGCTCATCAGCGGCATCGCCATTCTCATCGCTCACCCGCGTCTCTACTGGGGTGAGACGGGCGCGTTGGGAGGCCCTTCTCTCATCGACCTTCCGATTCCCTTCATGATAGGCCACTCCGGCTGGGGCCGTTATCTGCATTTCCTCTCTGCCTGGGTTTGCGTCTTGACGGGCCTGTTTTACGTCTACTCCGGCGTCCTCACACAGCACTTCCGCAAGGATTTGCTGCCGGCCAAGGCTGATCTCGCCTGGAGCCGCGTCGCGCGTATCGTTTGGAACGAACTGCGCTGGAAGCGGCCCACTGAGGACGAGTCGCTGACCTACAACGTCGTCCAGAGGCTCGCCTATCTCGGCGTCATCTTCGTGCTGTTTCCGCTGATCATCCTCACCGGCTTCGGCATGTCCCCGGCTATCGCCTCGGTTGTCCCTGTAGTGCGGAGCGGGTTCGGCGGTCAGCAATCTGCGCGCACCATTCATTTCTTCGTCGCGGTGGCCCTGGTTCTGTTCCTGTGTGTGCACCTGGCCATGGTTTACCTAGCAGGTTTCACCAACCGGGTGCGGGCCATGATTACGGGTTACAGTGCTGCCAGAAAGGAGCGCTCATGAGCGAACGACTTTCACGGCGAAAGCTGATCACGACTGGCATAGCGGCTGCCGCAGGTGCCTCCGGCCTAGGAGTCGCCGCCCGCCTCGCCGATCGCTATGGACTGATTCCTCCCGACGACGGCGGCGTCTACGGCGTCGGCGAAACCATGACCTATGCTGCCCAACGGCTCTTGATGGCTCCCCATTCGCTCGCCCGGGAGTATACCCGCAGCGATATCTCCAAGATTGCCCCGGTAAAGGGCGAGGCTCCCGAGAACGAAACCTACCAGCGCTTATCGGCCGGAGGTTTCGCGGACTGGCGGCTCAAAATCGACGGCTTGGTCGCTCGCCCGTCGTTTTTCTCTCTCGCGGAACTAAAGCGCCTTCCTTCCCAGAACCATATCTACCATCAAGCCTGCGAAGAGGGCTGGTCCTTCATTGCCGAATGGACCGGCGTGTCTCTTTCCTACGTTTTGAATCTGGTCGGGGTCCTCCCGCAGGCCAAGTACGTTGTGTTCTTTGGCTTCGACACCAACTTTGACGCAGTAGACAAACAAACCATCAAAGGCAAGTGGAACAGCATCGATATGGCCGAAGCTTGGCATCCGCAAAGTTTGCTCGCCTACGGTATGAACGGCCGGGAACTCCCCCCAGGCCACGGCGCTCCGCTCCGCCTGCGCGTACCCCGCCAACTCGGAGGCAAGAGCACGAAGTATCTTTCCTGGATTACGCTGACTGACACAGTAAAGGACATCGGCCAGGGATTTGGAGCCGGGGGCGTGGAGCGCGGCTTCTCCTGGTACGCCGGCATCTGAGCGCCGTGTTGCCGTAGGCAGCGCGCGACCCTGCTGGCGAGGGCACGATGAGCGACCGACAGATCGGGCGGCGAACTTTTCTTCGCGGCGCCGGGCTCGCGGCCTTGACGGCGGCAGGAATCCTTCCCTGTGAGTCCCGCGCGCAAATTGCCGTCCCAAATTCCAGCGGCACGGAACCGCCGAAATTAAAGGCGCCCGCGCTGGCCTGCGACTGCCACCATCACATTTACGATACGGCGCGCTTTGCACCCGTTCAGCGGCCCGAACCCAATGCCTCTGTGGCGGAGTATCGGCTGCTTCAGCGGCGCATCGGCACAACGCGCGACGTGGTCGTGACGCCGAGTGCCTATGGCACCGATAACCGCGTCACGCTCGACGCCATTTCTCAATTGGGAGCCAATGCCCGAGGAGTTGCCGTGATTCACCCCACGGTCACGGATGCCGAGTTGAATACCTTGGCGCGTGGTGGAATTCGCGGCATTCGTTTTTCCCTCAACAGCAGTCCCAACGGCAACAATGCCGTCACGACGCTCGATATGATCGAGCCGCTCTCGAAACGTGTGAACGCCTTGGGCTGGCACGTGCAAATCAACATGGCCGGCGAGCACATCGTCGCGGCCGAGGATTTGTGGAATCGCCTCCCCTCCGCGATTGTCTTCGACCACATGGGGCACATCCCGCAGCCGATGGGCACGAAGCACCCTTGTTTCGCGCTCATCCGCAGACTGATTGACAAGGGCCGGACGTGGGTCAAGCTGTCGGTGACCTACGACAACACCAAAGATGGCCCGCCTGCCTATGCCGATGTGACCAAGGTGGCGCAGGCCTATGTGCAGGCCGCGCCGGAGCGAATGGTGTGGGGCAGCAACTGGCCGCATCCGAACGAAACGAACAAGCCGGATGATGCCCTGCTATTCGACTTGCTCGCTCGATGGGCGCCCAATGAGGCGGCGCGGCATCGCATTCTCGTCGAAAACCCCGAAATGCTGTATGGCTTCGCAAAAAGTGTTTAGGTGACCGGCCGTATCGCAGCGTCAAATCGCGTAGGCAACCACAGCAGCCGTGACGCCAGCCACGAGGAACAAAAAATCCTCGAGATCGGAACCGCGTGTGACCGGATTCTCATAGCGCGGATCGTACCAAAACTCGTGCACGGCGGCATAAGCGACACATAGAGGCGCGGCAACGGCGATTCCGGTCCAGTGCCAGAATTTGCCGGCGGTGAGGACGATTCCGTACGTGGCGAAGAAGTGCGCGACCTGGGCCACAAAGTTGAAAAACTTCGGGTCGATGACGTTCTCGCCGGCGCTAGCCAGTTTGGTTTTTCTCATGGTCTCTCTCCCCACGGGTTCAAGCTCGGCGGTTTTGCCAGCCTTAGCAGACGAGGTCCTCCCCGTAATCCATAGCGTTCGGGCGCACATTGAGTTTAGTTGAATAGGAGGTCGTCAGGTTTTGCTAGGTAGGAGAGGTTTCTTCCGAAGTACACCGCTACTCGGCGCTATCCGGAGAGAGGCCGATGAACCCTTGTAAGCTGGGGCGTTGTAAATGAGATTGTCGGAAATTGGCCCACAACCGCTGGAATTTCAGAGTAATTCGCTTCGTCCAGAACGGCCTTGGGTGTATAAGAGGCCATCTGAGCGGGACGTGCTTCTCGAGGATCGAAGGAGGATGAGCGATGCAAACGAGTCGACTGACCAAGGCTGGCGCAACAGCGTTCGCTGTGGCCGCGCTTTCACTCGTCGTTGCGGGACGCTTCCTGCCGGGCCACCCCGGTATTCCGGCCGCGTTGGCCGCGGAGAAGTCGGCGAGGGTCTCCGTTACTGCAGGCGCGTTCGCGCCAGGCGCGATGCCAATGGGTTTGCCCTCCGAGGACGCCGCCAAGGCGGTGCTGAATGCGTCGCTGATGCGCCATCACCCGCAATATCTCGACGTGCCCATGGGCGGGGTCAAGATTCGAGTCTTCGTAATTTATCCCGACTTGGCCGGCACGGCGCCCGTCGCCGTGATCACCGCCCAGAATCAAGGGCTGAGTGACTGGGTGCGCGCAGTTGGCACCGAGGTCGTGAATCAGGGTTACATCACCGTCGTTCCCGATCTTTTGTCGGGCTTGGGGCCGAATGGCGGCGGCACCGCCTCGTTTGCGAATCGCGAAGCCATCGCCATGGCGCTCGGCCGGCTGGGCGAAACTGAAATCGAGCGCCGCACGAAGGCGGTGCGCGACTATTTCCTGAGCCAGCCCGGCACCAACGGCAAGAGCGCGATCCTCGACTTCAACTGGAGCGAAAATCGGCTCGACGCCGTCATAAGCACTCCCACGCAGCGGCGCGCGGTCAAATTCGATCTGACCGAGCACGCCTGGCATAACACGCTGGCCCTGCTAACGAACTTCGCGGAGCCCGCGGCAATGCCGCAAGGCAACTCCGCGATGCCTCAGTCGAAAGACGACGCCGCTTCCGCGGCATCCGCCGCGCGTCAGCGCGATGCCCAGCAAGAGATCGCCAAGCGAAGCGACATCGTGCCCGGCCATTTCGGCGGCCCCGAGAAAGTGGTAGACCAATCGCCTCGGCATGGCGAGTGGGTGGATATCCCGGCGAGCACCGCGAAAGGCGCCGTGAAGTTGCATTCGTGGCTGGTTCAGCCGCTCGGCAACGATAAGGCCGCGGTCGTGGTCCTCATCCATCCGGGACCCGGCATGGATATCGGCGAAACTCCGAAAAAAGGTGAAGGAGCAAATTGGATGCGCGGCGTGGCCGATAAACTGGCGCTTCAAGGCTTCATCGTCATCATGCCCGATCTGGCCTCGGGTTTGGGCCCGAATGGCGGCAATTTTGATTCGTTCAGGTACCCGGACGATCTGGCCAAGGCGTTGGGAACGCGCTCTGTCCCCGAGAAGATAGAGCTTCTGAAGGCGGCGCGAGACTATGCGCTCAAGCTGCCGCGCGCGAATGGCAAGAGCGGGATCACCGGCTTCTGCAATGGCGGCGGCTTTGCTTGGGAAAGCGCTGCGGAGATACCTGGGATCAACGCTGCGGTCAGCTTCTATGGCGCTCCGCCGGACCTCGCCACCATGGCAAAGATACAAGCTCCCGTGCTTGCCTTTGCCGGCGATGATGACCCCGGATTAGCTCCCCGGGTGGCCGCTGCTGCGTCCGACATGCAGAGGCTCGGGAAGACGTTCGAATTCAAGATTTATCCCAACGTGACGCACGCGTTCCTGGAGCACCAAACTCTGGGCGAAAATGCCGTAGCCACCCTGGATTCCTGGCCCCGGGCTATCGCATTCTTTAAGCGCTACTTGAACGCCCAGACCAGCAGCACGAACAGTCGGACGAACTAAAGCTGCCGCTGCCGTGTAAGCACAAAGCGCGCAAGGGTGCAGCTAAGTTTTGGAAAGCTCTTTATAGACGACGTCAGTAAAGGTCGGAAAGCCTGGCCCCCCACCGGCAGGCGGCGCGACCGCCTCGCCGAACTCCTTCTTGATCTCTGGCAAAGATTTCCCCTGGGCTACCAGTTCCTTGATTTTCTCGCGTCTTGCTGCGGTGTTCGCCAGGCGCTGTTGTAGCTCGGCTTTCGTTTGCGTCCCGTCATGGCCGGGCACAAACGTGTCGGCGTTGAGTGCCACGATGCCCTTCATGCTTTCAATCCATCCTGCCGATGAGCCTTCATCTTCGAGATGAATCAGCGGGTAAGGCCGCCGCATCACGGTGATATCACCGGTAAAGGCGATCTTCTGATCGGGCAGATAGATGATCAGATCGCCGCTGGTGTGCGCCGGCGCGAAATGCAGCAGCACGAAACGCACGCCGTCGATGGTCATGGATTCTTTTTTCGCCACAGTCTTGCTGGGAATGTAACCGCTGAGGTCGATATTTTGCGGGTTGTTGCGCGGATGCTCCATCTGCTGTTTGCAATTCTCCTGCGCGATGATGGTCAAGCCCTTGGGAAATCCGGGCAAGCCGTCGACGTGATCGAGGTTGCTGTGGGTGATGATCACATGGGTCACCGGCTTCGGCGTGAGTTTAGCAACCTCAGCCATAACCGCCTTTCCGGACTCCGGCGTCTGTTTGGCGTCAATGACGATGACGCCATCCTTACCGATCACGACGCCGGCATTGGAACCCACGCCTCCTTCAATCCAGTACACGCCGCCATTCAAGGCGTGCGTCTGGATCGGCGCAAACTGTGCTTGTGCGCGCAGCGAGGGCGCCGGCGCGCTCAGAGCCGCTACGACTGCCAAGCCAACGCCAAGGAAGGCCATTTGATAGCGTGACATTTCTCGTCCTCTCCTCCTAGCCCAGGCTATTTGGCCTTATCGGTGGTGGGGCCAGTTTGGCTGCCAAAATATTTATTCCAGTGCTCCTGGTCCGATGGGGAACACTCCATTTCCTGGATCTCCAGATTGGGCGATTGCAACCTCAAAGATAGTTTGTCGAGAGCGACCCAAGGTTTCGTGTACATCTTGGGATCAGTAATTTTGATGGACAGCTCTAAATGGTCGGCGTCTACGCGGTGATAGGTTTCTTCCACCTGCATCGCATCGCTTTGCGGAAGACCGGCATTATCCAGCCAGGTTCTGTCATCGTAGAATCCGTTCGTCTGGACGACAAACGTGTAGTCATCCGCCCACTTTCCCACCGAGTATCCCCACCACCGCGGTTCCGGGGGCAGTGCATCGGCGCTATTCGACCACGCCGGGCTCTCGGGATCCTTCGGCAGCTCGCGCCCATCGGTCCAGATTTGCCGCCAGCGGTGCTGGAATTTATACAAGATCACCACGTGGGTCGGAGACTGCAAGATCTCGCTGGTCCTGAAATTGTGAAGATTCATGCGCGGGAAGCCACCTGGGTCACATTTGAGGATGGGATCATTCGTTAACGCGTCGGGAACCATTCTGTATCCCTCTACGGGGATATGGGCTTTGACCGTTTCCCGCCCTAAAGGGGTGTACGGCGGCTCAATATCCGGTTTCAAGCAATCGGGGGTTGCATAACCAGTATCGGTGACAGGCGCATTGGGATCGACGGCGTACTTCCCGCCGGGTTTTTCGCGCTTGCACGATTCCATGGCCGCGGCGCCCTTGCCTTGGATTCCGCCCGCTACGCCGTTGGCGGGCTCCCAAATTCCAGAAATGTCCCGCCGCGGAGCGGGTCCTGGCTTCTCGCCCTTTCTATCAAAATCGTACACGGCCCCCGGCAGCCGAGCCTGACCGTGCGCCCAGGGTGAAAAAATCAATACCGGAATCAGCGCGATCATGGGAACCGTCATCTTTTGCATTAAAGGGCGCGTTTGCATGGAGAGGCTCCCTCCTCGTTCAAATTGGTTCAGCCACTATTGGGGATAGTCCGATCCGGATGCCGAGCCAGGGACGATGCCGCCTGTTCCCAGCTTCTTGCCATTGGGAAGCACGACCGACAGCAAACGTCCGAGAGGACGGCCATTCCTGACCGGTGTCAAAGTGACGGTGACTTCATCTCCAGGCTTGAAGGTCTGCTTGGTATAGCCGAGAGGGGTTATGTTGGGTCCGCTTTGCGTTTCGACGACCCACTGTACGGTTTGGCCGTTTTCATCTTTGACGTCGAACCTCAAAAAGCAGTGCGGATTGGCCCAAAACCATTCCACGACGGTCCCCTTCACAGTGACTTTTTTGGTCGTGTCAAATGACGCCGCACCGTGATGTGCGAACAGCGGAACGGAAACGATCAGAAGGCCTGCAGCCATGGCGAAAATCGCAATAACTCTAGGTCTCATTGGGATGCCTCCAATCGAAAATATCCTTCTTCATTAATCTCTCTGGTTGGGATCAGAATTTCCGTTTCGGGACCGCCGAGAGCGCTAAGTATATATGAAACAGCCCATGCCCAGCGTTGAATACAACAGAACCGATATGCTGTTGCGCCTTTCCGCGGTTACGATTCGACGGGATGAGGTTTCGCCTCGCCGCGGGCTGCTCACCAACGGAGTCTTGGCTCAAGCACGGGGACGAACCGGACGAAAGCGTGCGGTAAAGTGACGCAGGAATGGCGCTTGGTAGGCGATTTCAAAACCGCATATCTCGGCGCGGCGGCGCCACACTTCCAGGATCACTTCCACAACATAATCAATGTGGCTTTGCGTATAGACGCGGCGCGGAATGGCCAGGCGCACCAAGTCCATTGTGGCGTGCTCGCCGAACATGAGCGTTCCAATTTCCACCGAGCGGATGCCGCCTTCCACGTAAAGCGCCGCGGCCAGCGCCACGCCGGGAAACTGGGCCGGCGGAATCTGCGGCAGGAACGCCCGCGCATCGATGTAGATCGCGTGCCCGCCCGGCGGCTGCACGATGGGAACGCCCTCACGTGAGATGTGATCGCCCAGATATGCGGTCGAAGCAATGCGGTAACTCAAGTAATCCTCAGCCAGCGCTTCGTTCAATCCCACGGCGATCGCCTCCAAGTCGCGGCCGGCGAGTCCACCGTAAGTGGGAAAGCCTTCGGTGAGGATGAGAAGATTCTTTTCTTGCTGCGCGAGGGAATCGTCATTGGTACCGAGAAATCCTCCGATATTCGCGAGGCCATCTTTCTTTGCGGACATCGTGCATCCATCGGCATAGGAGAACATTTCCCTGGCGATCTCCAGAGGCGTCTTATCGGCATAGCCGCGTTCGCGCAGCTTTATAAAGTACGCGTTCTCAGCAAACCGGCAGGCGTCGATGTAAAGCGGGATGCCGCGCCGGCCGCAGATCTCCTTCGCCGCGCGGATATTGCTCATGGAAACGGGCTGTCCGCCGCCCGAATTATTGGTGACCGTCAGCATCACCAGGGGAATTCTCTCGCGGCCTTCTCGTCCGATCAATTCCTCCAGGCGGCTCGTGTCCATATTGCCCTTGAACGGATGTAGCAGCGACGGTTGATGCGCCTCCGCAACAGGCAAGTCCAGCGCCTGCGCGCCGCAGAATTCGATATTGGCGCGCGTCGTATCGAAATGCGTATTGTTCGGCACGATGCTGCCCTTGCGGCATATCACGGAAAACAAAATGCGCTCGGCGGCGCGGCCCTGATGGGTCGGGATAATATGTCGAAAGCCGAAGATGTTCTGAACCGCGGCCCGAAATCGCTCGAAGCTCGGCGAACCCGCGTAGGACTCATCACCACGCATCATGGCGGCCCACTGTTCGGTAGACATCGCGGAGGTTCCCGAATCCGTGAGCAAGTCGATCAGAATCGCTTCGGAGGAAATGAGAAACAAGTTATAGCCGGCTTGCTCGAGCAAGCGCTGACGCTCTTGAGCTGTGGTACGGCGGATGGGCTCAACGCTTTTGATCCGAAACGGCTCGATGATGGTCTTGACCACCGGCGTCCTCGATACTGCGAACCTCAAGAGGAGAATATACAGCAACGCGGTACGCAAACTAACGATGCACGCTCCGCAGGCGAGAACGTTGTCATTCCGAGCGAAGTGGACGGCCGTGTTTGCTTTTTCTGGTCCGTGTCTTCCGGACCGGCCGGCCACGCAGAGAGGAATCTGCAGTTCGGGCTTTAGTCTCAGCGCGCCGGATCTCGCCACTCGATGGAGCCGTCCAAGGAAGTGAAAACCGTGTGTTTGAGGCTGTTATCGGGGTTATACTTCGCCAAATCCAGCGAGATCAGATGGCGCTTTTGCCCAGCCAACGCCTCGGGCCCTACGAAATCACCGGCGCCATTGGTGCGGGCGGCATGGGTGAAGTCTACCGTGCCCGTGATACGCGCCTCGACCGCGTCGTTGCCAACTACGATGTCTCACCTAACGGCCAGCGGTTCCTGATGATCAAGGCCAGCGAGCAGGAACGGTCAGCAACGACGCAAATCAACGTCGTGTTGAACTGGTTCGAAGAGTTAAAGCGCCGCGTGCCTACTGGAAAATGAACAGAGCAATCGGCCAGACCTTCGCCAATCGTTATGTATTAAACGTCAGAATGGAGATTTGGAACTATGGCCACTCAAACACAAACTATTCCTGAAGCAGTAACCATACGAACGGCCAAGCCGGAGGATGCGCCTGAATGTGGCCGCATCTGTTACGAGGCATTTACGCAAATAAATGTGCGCCACGGCTTCCTACCCGATTTTCCTGGTCCAGATGTCTCTACTGGCGTTCTCTCTATGATGTTTTCGCATCCCGGCTTCTATGCTGTGATAGCGGAGCTTCGCGGGAAGATCGTCGGCAGTAATTGCCTGGATGAGCGCACGGCTATTGCTGGCGTTGGCCCGATCACGGTTGATCCGGGTGTTCAAAACCAGGCCATCGGACGCAGGCTGATGAAGGCCGTGCTGGATCGGGCTGCGGAGAAGAGGTTTGCAGGAGTTCGGCTTCTCCAGGCAGCTTTTCACAACCGCTCGCTTTCACTTTACGCGAAGCTCGGTTTTGATATGCGCGAGTTCATGTCCGTCATGCAAGGTCCGCCTATCAATAGGCCGCTAGACGGGTATAGAGTCCGGGCGGCAGCGAACTCAGACCTGGCAGATTGCAATCGGCTGTGCAGATCAGTCCACGGCTATGATCGCGGCGGAGAACTGATTGACGGCATAAAAGCAGGCACGGCGGTTGTTGCGGAGCGCGGCGGTCGCATAGCCGCCTATGCGACGGCAATCGGTTTCTTTGGTCACGCAGTAGGTGAAGCCAATCCCGACCTGCAAGCTCTGATCGCCAGCACTTCTGCATTCCTTGGTCCGGGCATCATCGTCCCGACGCGCAATGCCGAGCTATTCCGCTGGTGCTTGCAGAGTGGCTTGAAAGTGGTCGAACCGATGACGTTAATGACTGTCGGCCTGTATAACGAACCCACGGGAGCATATTTGCCGTCTGTGCTGTATTAGGTTTGATTCTTCCTTATAGCCGGAGCCATGATCGGGCAAACCATCTCGCACTATCGCATTCTGGAAAAGCTCGGTGGCGGCGGCATGGGTGTGGTCTACGAAGCAGAGGATCTCAAGCTCGGCCGCCACGTCGCGCTGAAATTTCTCCCCGAAGAACTGGCCCGCGATGCGCAGGCGCTCGAGAGATTCAAGCGCGAAGCCCGCGCTGCCTCAGCGCTCAATCATCCGAACATCTGCACGATTTACGAGATCGACGAAGCGGACGGCCGGGCGTTCATCGCCATGGAGCTGCTGCAAGGACAGACACTCAAGCACCTGATTCAAGGCAAGCCGCTGGATATCGAAGAGGTCCTCGACGTGGGCATACAGGTGGCCGACGGCCTTGACGCGGCGCATTCGCAAGGCATCGTGCATCGAGACATCAAGCCGGCCAATATTTTTGTCACCAAACGGGGACACGCCAAGATTCTCGATTTTGGCTTGGCAAAACTGACCGCCGAGCCGAAGTCTGTTCCTCGAACGTTCGCGGCAGGAGCATCCACAGCCGCCACGGAGGTTCCCGAGGCGCAGCTTACGAGCCCGGGCACAGCAGTAGGCACGGTAGCGTACATGTCTCCCGAGCAGGCGCGAGGCAAAGACCTGGATGCGCGCACCGATCTTTTCTCCTTCGGCGCCGTGCTCTACGAAATGGCTACCGGTTCCCTGCCCTTCCGCGGAGATACTTCCGCGGTCATCTTCGATGCAATTCTAAACCGCGCGCCGGTCGCTCCGGTGCGCTTGAATCCTGAAGTTCCGCCCAAGCTGGAAGAGATTATCCACAAGGCTCTGGAGAAGGATCGCCAACTGCGCTGCCAAAGCGCGGCGGAACTCCGAGCAGACCTCAAGCGGCTGAAGCGCGAATTGGATTCGGGCAAAAGCGCCGTGGCCGGCGTCGCTGCGCCTTCGAGCGGCGCCCCAAGCACGTCTACTCCGTCTGCTGGGAGCGCGATCTCATCAGCTGCGAGACCGACTTCGGGCTCGCAGGTCGCTATTGCTGCTGCTCCCGCGTGGTGGCGAGGAAGATCCGTCCTCGCGATTGCGACAATTGGCCTCCTGTTTGTGATTGGCGCGGGAGGCTGGTTCTATCGCTCCGGTACGCACGGTCGCGACGCAATCGATTCCGTGGCTGTCCTGCCTTTCGTGAATGCCGGCGGCGATCCCAACTCCGAATATTTGAGTGATGGGATCACAGAGAGCCTGATCAATAGCCTGTCGCAATTACCTCATCTGAGAGTGATGTCGCGCGACTCTGCCTTTATGTTCAAAGGCAAAGACACTGATGCGCAAACGGTCGGCCGGCAGCTCGGCGTTCGCGCGGTGTTCAAGGGCAGGGTGATGCAGCGCGGAGAAAATCTGGACATTAGCGCCGAACTCGTGGACGCCCGCGACGGCAGCCACATCTGGGGCCAGCAATATACCCGCGATGCCGCGGACCTTTTTACCTTGCAAAACGACCTGGCGAGAGAAATCACCTCAGCCTTGCGCATGCGCCTCACCGGTGACGACGAGAAGCGCATGACAAAGGCCAACACGGCGAATCCCGAAGCCTATGAGGACTATCTGAAAGGCCGCTACTGGTGGAATAAACTGAACGAGGAGGGAATGCACAAGGGCATCGAATATTTTCAGCAGGCCATTGCCAAAGATCCCAACTACGCTCTGGCTTATTCCGGCTTGGCCGATTGTTCCGGTGCACTGGCGGTCTTCGGTTTTGCCTCGCCGAAGGACGTTTTTCCGAGAGCCGAGGAGGCCGCTCTGAGAGCAGTGGAAATCGATGAAACTCTCGCCGAAGCCCACACCTCACTCGGATTACTCAAACTCGACTATGACTGGGAATGGCGTGATGCGGAGACAGAATTCCAGCGTGCGATTGCACTTAACCCGAACTATGCGTACGCCCACCTATTTTATGGCGAAGCTTTGGATCGGGTGGGGCGCTTTGAAGAATCCGTTGCGGAACACAAGCGAGCGGTTCAGCTTGATCCACTTTCGCTCATCGTTAATGCTGTGACGGGAAGGGCGCTCTACGAGGCACGTCAGTATGACCAAGCGATAGAGCAAGAGCGGAAGACACTAGACTTAGACCCAAACTACATTCTGGCGCACTATGACCTGGGCATGGCCTATCTCCAAAAATCCATGTACGCAGAAGGCATAGGGGTGTTTCAAAAGGCGTTGGCCATATACCCTGGCAACACCGAAGAACTATCAGGGCTAGGATATGCGTATGCAGTGGCAGGTAGAAGAGCCGAGGCACAGAAGGTGCTCGATAAACTAAACGACATCTCGAAGGAGAAGTACGTTCCAGGGTGGTACGTGGCCATGATCTATGCGGGTCTCGGGGACAAAGGAAAGGCATTCGAGTGGCTGGAAAAGTCTTACGACGACCGGTCTATAGGTGCAGGACAATCTATTAAGATGGACCCTGCCTTTGATCCGCTGCGCTCGGACCCGCGGTTCGCCGATCTGCTGCGGCGCATGAATTTGCAGCCTTAGTTGCTCGTAGGCGGAGAAAATCGATTCAAGGGAGGCACAGATGAACAAGATTTTTGCAGCGCGCATGAACAAAATCGCTGGACCACTGCTTCTCGCGCTCTTCGCCGCATTGCTGGCGCCACCCGCGACGCGAGCGCAGGTTAAGCCGCAACACCACGCGCCTGCGCCCCGCTCCCTGAGGTTGTACGTCTTCGATTGCGGAAATTTGAAGATTGATCCGACCCCCTACGGCTTTACCAAGGACGACCTCGCGGCAACCGATATGTCTGTCCCGTGCTTTTTGGTGGCTCACCCGAAAGGAGCCCTGATGTGGGATACCGGTGTTCTGCCCGACAGCGTCTTCACCTCCGCGGGCAGTGTAACGCAGGGAAGGGTCACGGTGACAAAGCCGCTGAAAGCTCAGTTAGCCGCAGTCGGCTACGCGCCGGCTGACATTACTTACCTGGCGCTCTCCCACTGTCATTTCGACCACACCGCAAACGCCAACGATTTCGCCGGCGCTACCTGGCTCGCGCGACAGGCGGAGCGCGATGCCATGTTTGCGCAACCCACCGCCTATGCCCGCTGCATCAATCCTGAGAATTTCAGCGCGCTGCGAAACAGCAAAACCGTCATCCTCAAGGAGGAGGATCACGACGTGTTTGGCGACGGCACGGTCATCCTCAAATCCGCGCCCGGACACACGCCCGGCCACCAAGTTCTATTCCTGAAACTGCGCAAGACCGGCCCCATTTTGCTCTCCGGCGACCTCTATCATTATCCCGAGGAACGCGCGCAGCACCACGTTCCGGCAACGGAATTCAGCCGCGAGCAGACCGCCGCGACCCGCGAGGCCATCGAGGCTTTCCTGAAGAAAAGCGGCGCGCAACTGTGGATTCAGCACGATTTCACCGCTAACGCGAAACTGAAAAAGGCTCCCGCTTACTACGAATAGCTCCGGGGTTCGGGCTCTCTCCTCGACTGAGCGCCCGCTGCCAACACACTAGAATGTTGCGAGCGCATTGAACGACGTGGCCGTTCCACCGGGAATTCTGGTGAACTGCGCGGTGACGAGAAATTCCCATCGCTTGCGGGCGGCCGCTTCGCGGGCGACGTCTTCGAGATAGGCATTGTCGACCAGCGGCACTCCCAGTACAGCGATTGCCAAAGTGTGGATGGGGCGGTTGGCTGCTTCGCCGGCTCCGACCACGCCCGAAGGCTGAACATCGTTGACGCCATCGCTTCCGAGCACGGAAATGTCTTTTTGCTTCAGCCAGGGCGCTACCGAAGCGTCCAGTCCAGCCGCTTCGCGAGCGGCGTTCCATGGACCTAATTTTGCCCGCCGCGCCCATCGCCCAGTGCGCACCAACAGTACATCACCGCTCCCGATCTTGACGCCGGCATACTTTTCCCACGCCTCGAGATCCGATACGTAGATCGGAGTGCCCGGCTCGAGATAGGGCACGCCTTTGAGCAAAGGGAGATCCACGAGAATGCCGCGCGTGAAGATGCCCGGGCCCATGCGGTCGATGGCGTTGGCCTTGCAGCCGCTCTCATCCAAATCCTGGGGATGCCCGTTGAACACCAGGAGCTTACCGTCAACACTCAGGCGATAGTGACACAAAGCATCCAAATGCGAGTTCGTGCCGTCATGAATTCCGAAGGTGATGATGTCCAGCGCGCCGCCGATCTTGCCGGTCTCGGGATTGTGAAACATTTCGTGCTTGGTAGGACCGAAGTTGAAGTTGTCGGCGGCTTTCTGCAAATCCGCGAAGTGTGCGAGCGATACGCTCACGCCATCCTTCACCAGATGAGCCGCCTGCACTTCCTTTTGCGGCGTGATGAGGTTCAGAGCGCCGCGCTCATCGTCTTTGCCCCAGCGGCCCCAGTTGGAGAGTTCCGTCTCCCAACGATTCACCTGCTCGATGGTGACGGGAGGATGCTGCGCGGAGTCCGGCTTGGCTTGCGCGGCAACTCGAGTGCGCAGGAACCCGGCTGTGACGAGGGCCAGCACGGCCGGCCCCAGAACGGCTGCGGAAATGAAGCGCTTCATGGCACGACCTCCGTTCGCTAGGCCTGGTCCCTCGTCTCCCGAATGAAGGCGAGGACGTTCGTTACGCATTCGTTCGCGTTGGCGACGGCGACGTGGTAAGCGTCGCTCGTCAAGACGAGCAGCCTGGAATGCGGAATTTTTGGCTGATAGCGCAAGACCGTTTCCACGGACTGCAATTTGCTGCGATCGCTGGTGATGACGAGCGTGGGAGCACTGATCCGCGGAAGCAGATTTTCCAGATTGAAGTTGGACATCATCTTCCCCACGCCGGCTCGTGTTCCCGGACTCGCCTCATCCCGCAGCTTGTCGAAATAGGCCATCTCTTCTTTCGAGGCCAATGAGCCCAGCCGGACCTGCTGCGAATTATTTTCATTTCCCGGGGCGACGGAGCTGAAGGGACCGCTCGCCACCACCAGCGTGCGCGTGCGCTGCGGATAAGTGGCGGCAAACTGCATCGCGATTGCACCTCCCGTCTTTGCTCCGATGATATGCGCGGACGCGACCCCGAGGGCGTCGAGAAAACTTGCCATTAATTTTGCGAAGTTCCCGAGCGACCATTCAAAATCGCGCGGCGCCGTCGAACGCCCAAATCCGGGAAGATCGGGACGAAGCAAGCGAAACTGCTGCGCCATCCGTGGCACCCATCCGAACCAGATTTCGTGTGTTTCGAGATTGCCGTGCAACAGGAGAGCCGGTTCACCCGTAAGCCACGGCGCGCCCAGCCAATCCTCTTTGTAGTACATCTGGATTCCCGAACCGAGAGAGACAGTCGCGCCGCCCCGTTCGCCGCTGTCTCCGGCTTTGTCTGGCGGTGCGTCTGGCGGTTCAGCCTTCGCGACGGCCAATCCTCCCAGCGCATCGGCAACCAGAGGAACTCCAGCGGAAGCGAGTCCCCACTTCACGAACGCTCTCCTGCCGGGCTTGGCTGGCGTCATCGTTTTGCTCCCTTCCGACCTACTTAGGGGATCGAGCAACGCATGATTGAGGTTGTCGAGCGCCAAAAGCGCGTGGCAATCACGCCGCTTTTGGCGCTTAAAAAAGTTCACCGCGCGCTGGTGCTCGTGGACTGTCCTGCCAGCAAATCCCAATGTTCCCCCGCGTGCTTGACGATTGCCGGCACATCGTCGGAAAGCAGGTAGCCCTCCTTTACGAGCGCCGCCGCCGCATCCTGCACGAGCTTCAGATACTCATCGCGCGAGTGGTAGCGCTC
>QHYR01000100.1 GCA_003223315.1 Acidobacteriota bacterium
CCAGAAAAGGGAAGGAAGCAACGCCGACGCCCTGGCCGACCACGCCCAGGGGCACGCGCATGAGCGTCTTGGCGTAACTCAGCCAGGTGATCGAGGCCGGCTGGAGGTAGGAGCCGAACCAGCGGATGATCCAGTCGTCGGTGAAGGCCAGAGACAGCGCGAGCATGATCGGCACCGACAGGCGAACGAACAGACGGAAGCCCGGATGGAGCAGGTTGAGATTGGGATTGAAACGGGCGCCGACGGTGACCGCGCCGTACACTTGCAGCAGAAAATTGCCGGCGAGCGCTCCGACAACGACGCCGACGGCAAAACCGGTCATGCCGATGCGCGAAGCCAGGAGCCAGCCGCCCAGGATGATCATGACGTTGTAAACCACCGGGGCGAGCGAAGGCACGACGAAGCGTCCTTTGGCATACTGAATCGCGCTGAGAATGCTGCCTTCGTAGAAACAGAATTGCGCGGGAAGCATCAGGCGCGTCAGGAAAATGACGCGCGTTTTTTCCTCGGGCGAAAATCCCGGAGCGATCAGCCGTGCCAATTGCGGCGCAAAGACTTCGCCGGCGAGCACGAAGGCGACGAGCAGCAGCCCCATGAAGGTCATTACCGTGGAGAAGACATGCCAGCCCTCATCCTCGCGGCCTTCCGCGGCGTATTTGGTGAACACTGGAATGAACGTGACGCTAAGGGATGCGCCGGCGACCAGATAATTGAGGAAGTCGGGAAGCGTGAAAGCGGCGTAATAGGCATCGGTCACGGCATTGGAACCAACCTGGTGCGCTACCACCCATTCGCGCACGAATCCCAGGATGCGGCTGAGCAAAATGCCGGCCATGACGATGGCAGTGGAGGCTACGACACGGCGATGGAAGCTCGGCTGGCTCACAGAGCCATGGTAGAGGTTTTGCGGATGTTCGCCTAGTGCCGTTCCAACTTGTTGCTAACAAAACGTAGGCGTAGGTCATCGCACCTCCAGCCATTTGGTCAAAATAGTTGGAACGGCACTAGTTGCTTCGCCTGGGATCGAGCCGGGGCTGTGGCGTCAAAGGTACGCGGGGGTTGGGCGAGACATTCAGACGGAGTGGGCGATCTCCAGTTCGGCCTCGCGAGCCCAGGTGGCGAGCAGGGTAATTTTTTGAGTGACGGGCGACATATGGATGTAGAAAACCTGGTCGCCGGCTTGGATTTCAAAGAACCCAGGACGGCGCGCATCGGGAACGGCCGGAGCGCCGGACGCGAGTGCTTGATGCAGCCGCCGCATGGTTTCCGGCGCATGTCCTCGCGGATCTTGTATTTGCAAGTCTGTTCGTCCCAATTCGAGATGCATGAAGTCTTCCATTGAATTCAGTGTCCCACAATATGAAACGTGTCAGCAGGCAAAAAGTTTCGCTGGAGATCGCAGCTTATTACCTAATCAGTTAAGCCATTCAGCCGAAGGACGAAAAAAGTGCGAGAAACCCCGGAAATGCGGCAAATCCGGCGCTGGTGGGTTACTTTAACTAACACTTGCGGCGGCGAATAGAACTTGAGATATTTCTTGACCACAACTGGAACAAACCTTGAAAAAAACTAAAAAGCGCACTGCACTGGGCAAAGACAGGCGTCGAAGGCATCGTCACTGGCAGGTAACCGTCTACTATGCGGACGGGCAGAAATTCGCGCGTGTTTATACCGATCGCGCCAAGGCGGCAAGCTTCGCCCGGCGGCAAAAGAGATCTCCCGTGGTGAAGTCAACGCGCGTCGTGCAGGTAAGTTAATTCCTTCGGAATAAGGGGCCAGCTGCTGAACTTAGAGGCCGCGGTGCCTTGTGGCATTTGGGGCAGCGTGCTATAAATTTTCCGTTGAAACGCGGCCGTAGTATAGGGGTAGTACGGCAGCTTGCCAAGCTGCAGGCGGGGGTTCGAGTCCCCTCGGCCGCTCCAGTTTTCCTTCCGCTTTCGCCAACTGATCGCGTTTCGGTGATCTTCGTCACATCGCATGGATACAATCCGCATCGCCGTTGGCAGCAAGCGCGCGCCGAAACTCAAAGCGGTGCGCGAGGCTCTCAAAGCTTTGGGGCCTCTGCTGCACCCCAAATCGAGTTTCGAGGTGAGGGGATTCGAGGTTGCGACGGGCGTCAGCCATACGCCTCGAAGCCGCGCAGAGCTGATGGCCGGAGCACGGGGCCGCTGCGAAGCCCTGATGCGTCTCGAGAGGGGAAGGCACCCAGGCGCGAGGCACCAACTGGATGCCGTCGCGCCGTCAAGAAAGTCATCCTATTTCGTCGGCTTGGAAGGCGGTCTGGATGTCATTTATAAAAATGGGCACGAGAACGGCCGGCGCCTCGTTTTTCTCGAAAGCTGGGCTTTCGTTTCCGATGCGAACGGGAAAGGCTTCTACGGCCAGTCGGGGGCGATCCTATTGCCTGAAGCGCTCGCCGCCGAGGTTTTAGACCGCGGCATGGAGCTCTCCCGCGCGATCGAGGCTTATACGGGAACGGATGGCATCCGCGATTCGCAAGGCGCCTGGGGCGTATTGACAAAGAATCTGATCAACCGGCAGGAGTCGTTCCGTATCGCCGTGATCAGCGCATTTGCTCCTTTTTTCAACGCCGACATTTACCGAAGGCGCTAGAAATCCCCGCCTGGCGACCGACCCTGCATGATCTTGCTGCTCGATTGAGTTTCGCTCGAATCTCTGCGGCAAGGGCGCGATGCTCCGGACATCCGTGGCTGGGAAAACCGAGCAGAAATCGCTCGAGCACCTCTTGCGACTTTGCGCCCTTGGTCGGC
The DNA here is from genome assembly GCA_003223315.1 of Acidobacteriota bacterium. GTDB lineage: Bacteria > Acidobacteriota > Terriglobia > Acidiferrales > UBA7541 > Palsa-189. The sequence goes on from QHYR01000100.1 coordinate 2,772, forward strand.
AATGTCCTCTTTCGCGGGTTCGCGCGGATGCTATCATGCCCGATTCGCAAACCTGACTGACGGAAGGGGGAAGCACGTAAACTTGCGAATTGAAGCGCGGGCTCCTACGCGAATCGACTTGGCCGGTGGCACGCTGGACATCTGGCCGCTTTACCTTTTCCATCCCGGCGCGTTGACGGTGAATTGCGCGATCACGCGGTACGCCTCTTGCGTGATCGAAACCCAATCCAAGGGGCGTGGAATTCATCTTGTTTCGCGAGATACGAAGCGCCAGGAAGCCTTTCCTTCGCTGGCGGCGCTGGAACGTGCAAGGCGCTATCGTCTGCCCCTGCTCGCTCACTTGGTACGTTTTTTTCGCCCGCGCATGGGTCTGACGCTGACGACTGATTCGCAGGCGCCCGCCGGCGCGGGGATTGGCGGTTCGAGTGCCATGGCCGTGGCCATTTGTGCGGCGCTCGATCGGCTCACGGGCGCGGCTCTACGCCTGGAAGACTGGATTCATATCAGCCGCGACGCAGAAGCCATCGTCATTCGCGTGCCTACCGGAACGCAGGACCACTATCCGCCCGCCTTTGGCGGAGCCAGCGCGATTCATCTGGAACCCGGAGGCGAGCGTCGCGAGGAAATCGGATGCGACTTGGATGAACTCGAACGGAGGCTGGTGCTCTGCTACACGGGGAAGCCCAGGCGGCACGGCATAAACAACTGGGAAGTTTTCGCGCGGCACATTCAAGGCGATAAGCGAATCTTTAGCAATCTGGCGCGCATCACCGACGTGGCGCGGCGGCTGTTTACTTCGCTCAATCGAAACGACTGGAAGGAAACCGGCAGGCTCATCCGTGAGGAATGGGAGTTTCGCCGGCGGAATCTGCCCACGATTTCCACGCCGGTGATTGACCGCATCATTGCCGCCGCGCGACGCCAAGGCGCCCTGGCCGGTAAAGTCTGCGGCGCGGGCGGCGGCGGCTGCGTGGCTTTGCTGATCGATCCCCAGGCGCGGGCGCGGGTGGAAGCCGCGGTCTCGGCGGCTGGAGGCGAGCTTCTGCCGCACGGCATTGATCGCGAAGGAGTTCGCATCAGAGTAGGGGCGAAAGGGCGATTCGCGCAGCCATAAAAAGTATGAACACACACCTTTTTTCGCCGAGGCGCGCGCCGTGCAGGGGTGTATACTAAAGCTCTAGTCACACGCCTTAAGCCGTGCCCGCGTGGGCGACGGTTCCTGAGCCTTCAGACAAACGCCCCGTTGTTTGAAGCAGCCCGGCCTTATAGCTGCAAAATGAACAGGAGAATCTTCGATGGCAACCAAGAACCCGGATCCCTATTTCGACCCAGTCAGCGAAGGTATTTGTGAAGTTCTGCAGTGCTCGAGCCCTGCGAAGTATCGTGCATCGTGGGTACAGGGAGTCATCGTCAGGCTCGTGTGCCCCACTCACAAAGTGGAGGTAGACGGAAAGCCTTTTGGAGAACTGAGTCCGTCTACATTCGGAAAGACGCGGCACGCGAAGTAAAGGGAGACGCAAGATTTGACTCCAATCCTTGCTAAACACGGGAACGATAAGCGATCGGACGGCCGGCGGTCGAAACTATCCCTCTACCCAGTGTCCCCGCAGTTCCCTTAGCATCTAATTGGGCGTAGAATGGGAACCACGGATTGCTTCAGAGCCATGTTGCGTTTCGGTCCCATCGTCTTCGCTAGCGCGCTACTCCTGGGTCCCGCAGTGTATGCGGGATCGCCTCAAGCGTCGCAGAATGGCCAGCAGCCTGCAGCGGCCCAGACGCAGTCGTCCGATAAGCAGGGCGACGACCAGGGCGGCCCTCCCACTTTGCGGTATAACAAGCCTGGTTCCCAAACGGACAAAGACACCGCCTCTCCCAACGGCGCAGCGAAACCGGCGGGGACAGCAGTTCAGCCCGATTCGCCCGACCCAAACGCGACCAGCCAACCGGTGGCCCCGCCGCCGGAGAACGCTCCGCCTCTTAGCGAACAATCCAAACTGCAGCTCCTGCGCTACGTCGACGGTGAATTCGCGAAGGTGCTGACGCCGCTGCCGGGAGGCAAGAGTGGCTACCACTTCAAAGCGGGCGCCCCACTGGACCAGGATTCGCTGCGAAGGGCGCTCCTGTCCGCTGGCGCCGCGCTGAACGTGGGCGATTCGGTTCAGATTACAAGGGTCGAGTTCCACGATAGGGACGTCCAGATCGACATCAACAACGGGCCAAAAGGGAAGACCTCGTGGCGCGACCGCGTCCACCTGCAGGGCGGGCTGGGCCTGCCCGTTTCCACAGGCACCACGACCACCAATCCGAATGCCCCTCCGGTGATTCCGCAGAAGACCGGCGCAACCATATTTCTCGATTTCGAGCGCTCTGTTCCGGATATGACCGGGGAGCAGCTCAAGGCGTACCTTGGGCGAGTTCTGGATTTTTCCAAGAGATCGGCGGCGGTGCAATATGTCGATTCGCTTCCTCCGAAATTTCGTGAGGCCGTTGCGGCGAAACGCGCCGAAGTAGGCATGGACCACGACGCCGTGACTGCGGCTCTGGGCCGCCCGGAACGGAAAGTCCGCGAGCGAGATGCGGATGGCAATGATATTGAGGATTGGATTTACGGGAAACCGCCCGCCAAGACGACATTCGTGCGCTTCGAGGGCGATAAAGTCGTCAGAGTCACCGAATATCCGTAATTGTTGGCCAACCCTTCCTGCTCGCGTTTGACATCCGCGCGCATGCACCGTAGCATTTCTGCTTCGCTTCGCTAGAAAAATAGCGATGGAGAGCGATCTAAGGGACTGTCTTGGCGGATGGCTCTGAGATTGCCTGCAGCGATAGGTTTGGCAGTTCGGTTTCCGGAGGGAGCATGCCCATCAAGGTAGGAATTAACGGCTTCGGCCGCATCGGCCGCAACATCATGCGCGCGGCGCTCGGCGATGCTGAGATCCAGATCGTGGCGGTCAACGACATCACCGATTCCAAGACTTTAGCTCACCTGCTGAAGTACGATTCGATCCTCGGCAATCTGCCGAATTGCGTCAAGCACACCGACGACAGCATCTCGGTGGACGGAAAGAGCTTCCGCGTATTCAAGGTCAAGGACCCGGCGCAGCTCGATTGGGCTTCGGTGGGCGCGCAGATCGTTGTGGAGTCCACGGGGCTGTTCACTTCCGGGCCGGAGGCGCGCAAGCACATCAGAGGACCGGTCAGGAAGGTGATCATCTCCGCGCCGGCCACCGATCCTGACCATACGCTGGTGCTTGGCGTCAATGAGAAGACCTATGACCCCGCCAAACACAACGTTGTCTCCAATGCCTCCTGTACGACCAATTGCCTGGCCCCGGTTGCAAAGGTTATGCAGGATAGCTTTGGCATCGTCCACGGCACGATGACCACGATTCATTCCTACACGAACGATCAGAAATTGCTGGACCTGCCGCACCAGGACCTGCGCCGCGCGCGGGCCGCCGCGATTTCCATGATTCCCACATCCACGGGGGCGGCCAAAGCCTTGCACCTGGTGATTCCGGAACTGAAAGGGAAACTCGACGGGTATGCCATGCGCGTGCCTACCCCCAACGTGAGTGTGGTGGATTTGACGGTGACCACGGAGAAGCCCGTCACCGTGGAGTCCATCAATGCAGCCATGCGGCGCGCCGCAGACGGCCCCATGAAATCCATTCTTCAATACGAGGAGGAGCAGCTCGTCTCCGTCGATTTTCGCGGCAATTCCCACTCCTCGATTGTGGATGCGGAGTACACGCGCGTGGTGGCCGGGAACTGCGCGAAGGTTCTCGCCTGGTACGACAACGAATGGGGTTACTCCTGCCGCTGCCGCGATCTGATCAAGTTCATGGCCGCCAAGCTGTAATTCCCCCGGAGAAATTCGGCGGCGCCGATCGCTCATGGAAAAACTTTCGATTCGTGATCTCGAGCTCTCGGGGAAACGCGTCTTTGTGCGTGTGGATTTTAATGTGCCGCTCGAGCAAGGGCGTGTTGGCGATGACACCAGAATCCGCGAAACTTTGCCTACCCTGAGACTCGCGCGCGAACGCGGAGCCCGCCTGGTGCTGGCTTCGCATCTCGGGCGGCCGAAGGGCAAGCCGGACCCGAAATACAGCCTGCGCCCGGTGGCGGGCCGCCTGGCGGATTTGCTCGGCGCTGCGGTGGAATTTGCGGCCGACTGCGTGGGCGCCGAGCCCGAAGCCAAGAGCCGCGCGCTGGGCAACGGCTCCGTTTTGCTGCTGGAGAACGTCCGCTACCATCGCGAAGAGGAAGCCAACGACGAGGCGTTTTCGCGGCAACTGGCGGCGCTGTGCGACGGCTTGTTTGTCTGCGATGCCTTCGGCTCCGCGCATCGCGCGCACGCTTCCGTTGTAGGGATCACGCGATTTGTTCGCCAATCCGCCGCGGGATTGCTGATGGAACGCGAATTGGCCTATCTGGGGAAGACGCTCTCCGCGCCGGAACGCCCGTTTGTTGCAGTGCTGGGCGGCGCGAAAGTTTCGGACAAGATCGAAGTGGTCGAGAACTTGATGAAGATCGCCGACGCTATACTCATTGGTGGCGGAATGGCCTACACATTTTTCAAGGCCAGGGGAATCGCGGTAGGCAAATCCATCGTGGAGACGGATAAAATCGAGCTCGCGTCGCGCGTGCTTTCCGATGCGCGCGGGCGAAATTTCCGGCTGCTCCTGCCAGTGGATCATGTCGTGGGCGCGGAATTCCGTGCCGACACGCAGAAGCGCACGATTCCTATCGGCGAGATGCCGAATGGCTGGATGGGCCTCGATATCGGCCCGCAGACGGTGCAGCGTTTTTCCGCCGAAATCGCGGGCGCGAAGACGATCGTCTGGAATGGGCCGATGGGCGTATTTGAGATGCCGGCGTTTGCTCACGGTACGTTGGAAATCGCCAAAGCCATCGCGGCCGCCACGTCGCGAGGAGCGACGTCGATCGTTGGCGGGGGCGATTCCGTAGCCGCGGTGCAGCAGGCGGGCCTGGCCGATAAAATATCGCATCTCTCGACGGGCGGCGGCGCCTCACTCGAATTTCTTGCCGGCAAGAAACTCCCGGGCGTGGAAGCGCTGACGGATAAGGCCTCCTGAATGGCCGGCGACGCGTCCCGCATGCGCAAGCCGGTAATTGCCGGAAACTGGAAGATGTATAAGACGCAGCACGAGGCGCGCGACTTTTTTGCTGCGTTCAAGCCTCTGGTCGCGGCAGCGACTCATTGCGAGATCGTCGTAGCGCCGCCATTCACGGCGATTGCGGCATGCGTCGAGGCGGCGAAGGGTTCAACGATCGGAATTGCGGCGCAGGACGTCTACTGGGCCAATGAGGGAGCATTCACCGGCGAAGTATCGCCGAGAATGCTGGTCGAGGCGGGCTGCCGCGCCGTAATCATCGCGCATTCCGAGCGCCGGCAATTGTTTGGCGAAACCGACGAAAGCGCCAACCGCAAGGTGAAAGCGGCGCTCGCTGCGGGACTGACGCCGATCCTCTGCGTGGGCGAAACTCTGGCTGAACGCGAGGCCGGCAATACGCAAAAAGTGCTCGAAAAGCAATTTCGCGGCTCGCTGGCTGCGTTGACCCCCGCCGAGTTCTCACGTATTATCATGGCTTACGAGCCGGTTTGGGCCATCGGCACCGGCCGCACGGCCACACCCGAGATCGCGGCCGAAGCGCACAAATTCTTGCGCGGCTTGGCGGCGAATTCTTTCACTGCGGAATATGCCGCCTCTTTGCGAATCCTCTATGGCGGCAGTGTCAAACCCGAAAACATAAAAGGGTTGATGGCGCAGGCAGAAATCGACGGGGCACTGGTTGGCGGCGCGAGCCTAGACGCGGCGCAGTTTGCCGCGATTGTGAATTATTGACGCGGGGCATTTTGCCGCCATCGTTAACTACTGAATGCTTTCCATAAGGGAGTAGTGGATGCCGAGAGAAGTAAAGTGGGCACTTTCATTTTTGGTCGGAGCGGGACTGCTCTGGTTTGGCTGGAGATTCTATATCGTCCTGGTGATTTTGCACATTTTGGTGTGCCTGGTGCTGATGGGAGTGATCCTGCTGCAGAGCGGGCAGGCGGCTGATATTGCCGGCGCATTCGGCGGCTCTGGCAGCCAGACGGCGTTTGGGCCGCGGGGCGCCGCGACATTTTTGTCGCGAGCCACAACGTGGTGCGCCGTGATGTTTATGTTCACCTCGATGGCCTTGGCCGTGCACGTGAGGACAAGCAGCGGCGGAACCGGCCGTTCCATTCTCGAGCAGTTCTCCAAACCGGCGCCAAAATCAGCGGCCCCGGCGCCCATATCTCCGGCTCAGCAGCCTCCGGCTCAACCGGCCGCGCCTCCTCCTACGCCGCCTGCTCCTGGGCCGGCAAAGTAGCGCTGCGCTCTCCACCTCAAGTTGTTACAAGAACGTATCAGGCAGGATCGAACCAGAGACCTTGCCAATACTTCTCACACCAGTGGCAAGGCAGGCTAGTCCGAGGAGGCAAATTGCTGGTGCGGCTGAGTGGATTCGAACCACCACGCTATTGCTAGCGCCAGCCCCTCAAGCTGGTGCGTCTGCCAGTTCCGCCACAGCCGCACGCGGACTCGGGAATTATAAAAGGGCGCCGCGGAAAAAGAAAGAATCCACTGGGGACGGATTCGGTTATAAGACTATAAGTGGCTCTGGGCGTCGCAAGTAAGGGGCTATAATCGCACCTATGATTACACGTCGAGATACCTTCCTGGGTGCTGTTGCTTTGCTCTATGAACTCGCCGCGGCGAATGCGCAGACGCGAACGCCGGCCGGGCAATCCCCAGCGCCAAACGCGCCCGTTTTCAAACTCGACCTGCCAAACATCACCATGGATGATTGGGAAGTGACGGTCAGCTATGTGAATTACGCGCCGGGAAGAGTCGGTCAGCCGCATCATCATGCTGGGTTCGTCCTCGCTTATGTGCTGGAAGGCGCGATTGTCACCAAGATTTCAGGGCAGGAAGAGAGAACCTATCGAACGGGCGAGATGTTTTTTGAGCCGCCCGGGAGCACGCATGAGGTTTCGAATAACGCCAGCGCAACCGAGCCTGCAAGACTCTTGGCGATGATTTTCGCTAAAAAGGGAGTGGCCTTGACGACGCCGGGCCCGGCCTAGTGTTGTGCTTCCGCGCGAGCGTAGATTGTCGCGTCCGGGTGGAATTCCGCGCGCCTATCGCGGGACGGATAGTGGATCGCATACGGGTTTGACGCGCACGCCGACCTGCACTACTATCCACGGTCAAGAGCCACGGTAAAGAAGGAGATGAGAAATGAAAACCGCCAAACCCCGTCACAGTTTTGCATTCCTCGGTGTCTTCCTGCTGGTCCTCGTGGTTTACCCCCGTGCCGGCGCGCAGGCGCCCACTCAGACTAAAGCCCGGCAGGTCGTGCTCAAAGGCGCGCGGCTGATTGATGGAACGGGCCGGCCGGCAATCGAGAACTCCGTGCTCGTCATCGAAGGCAAGCAAATTGTCGCCGCGGGAAAGGCGGGAGCGGTCTCCATTCCCAAGGACGCGGCCGTTGAGGACGTCAGCGGCAAGACGATCATGCCCGCGATCATCAATCTCCATGGCCACCTGGGGCTATCGAACAACGGCGCCGATTCAGCGGCGGGACACTACACCGAAGAAAACGTCGCCAAGCAGCTGAATAAATATCTTTCTTACGGTGTGGCGACGATGGCCTCGTTTGGGCAGGACGACGATTTGATCTTCTCCATACGAGCCGATCAGCACGCTGGCAAGATTGGCGGCGCACGCTTCTTTGCAGCCGGCCGAGGATTCCTCGAACCCGGCAAAGCGAATCCCGCGGACCACCGCTACCGCCCGCAAACCGCTGAGGAAGCCCGTGCCGATGTCCGCGAACTCGCCACGCATCACCCCGATTATTTGAAGATGTGGGTGGACGACGGGCTGGGCCACGGCACCAAAATGAAGCCCGAGATTTATCGGGCCATCATTGACGAGGCGCACAAACAGCACTTCCGCGCGTTTGCTCACGAATATTATCTGGCGGACGCCAAATCATTGCTGGCTGCCGGGCTGGACGGATTCGCCCACAGCATTCGCGATCAGGCCGTCGACAATGAACTCATTGCGGCCATGAAAGCGCGCGGCGTTTTCCTGATTCCCACGCTGGTGCGCGATGAAGTGCTCTTTGCTTATGCCGATAACTTGAAGTGGGTTGACGATCCCTTCTTTCAAGCCGGACTCGAGCCCGGAGCTTTGGCCATCATCCGAAGTTCGCAAACCGTGGATAAGATTCGCCAGGATCCGGATATCGCCAAGTACCGGGCGGGACTCGAAATGGCCAAGAAAAATCTAAAGGCGCTCTCCGCTGCCGGCGTAAAAATCGCTTTCGGCACCGACTCCGGAATACCCACTCGTTTTCCAGGTTATCTCGAGCATCGCGAACTGCAACTGATGGTCGAGGCAGGCCTCACGCCCATGCAGGCAATCGTTGCCGCGACGGGCACGAACGCAGAGATCCTCGGCGGCGCAAAGCAGTTCGGCACTCTGCAGGCGGGCCGAGCGGCAGAATTTATTGTCCTGGATGCAAATCCGTTGGACGATATTCGCAACACCGAAAAACTATCCGCCGTCTGGCAAGCCGGAAAGCCGGTGCCTTCGGTCTCGGCGAAGTCCACATCCACAAGAGCCAGCCGCCAATAGCCAGCCGCCGATAGCCTGAAGTTTAGTCAGCAGCAGCCTTCTGTCCGCTGATTCCTTTCGCTGGGGCATAGTCTGCCCCACGTTCAGTCATTTTCTGCTTGACACGTCCCAAGCGGCCCGCGTAGAGTCCGGCCCATCTCCGTTTCGCAGTGTCCTTTCTCATGATTTCTCGAACGGTGTTTGCGGGATCCCGGGCCATTGCTCGCTGAGCGGCACATTTTTTGCGCTGCCAGCGCCTTGAAGGAGAATGACGATGAACGAACAGGACTCTATTGCTCGGAAAAAACTTGAGCAGAGACAGCTAGGCCGGCGCAATCTCATTCGTGTAGCGGCTGGCGCCGTCGTGGGAGCGGGTCTGTTGCGTCCAAATCCGGCCTTTGCCGACGACGATGAACACGAACAAACCGCTCGCGCTTTGACCAACCCCATTCCTGGATTCATCACCCCGTTTAAGCCCTTTGGGGTCGTCGTCCACCACAACCCGCTGAAGCCTGCAAATCGCCTGGACGTGGCGCATATCAGCGACCCATCGCAGATCACTGACTTCGACGGGTTCGTGGGTCTGACGCATATCAGCGGCAGCGGCACCGGAACAAATACCGTTACGGGTGCCTCGGCGATATTGGCGTTCGGGGCGGACATGGGCTTCAGTCAAGGCAAGTTCATCGGGATTGACGGCCGCCACCATGAGGGCACGTTCGCCTTTGTTTGACTCGACGTGTATGCCGGTCCGGTCGGATTGGCCAACCAAATCCACGACTACAACGTGCACATTGATTCCAACGACGTGTTCTGGATGATCCCGGTGGAACACGATGCCGTTAAGGTCGACTTCGACGACCCGCGGGCAAGCCTGCAGGTGAACAACTTAAGGGTCTTCGATGACCACGACCTTGCCAACTCACTGACCCTCGGGATGGGACTGCCCGGCGATCTGGGCTTTCCGTATCCGAAAATTGATCCTGTGGCCCCTGTCCGCGCGACCGTCTCCTTCGACGTGGAATGGAGCGGTATCGCGAATCATGCACAAATTAAAAACAGCGCGCAGAACTTCAAGGGTTCGTTCCTCAGCGCGAATGCCACGATTAAATGGTCCGCCGAGCAGCCCGGCTTCCGATTCGAGTCGGAGGCGTCGACGAATCTGATTTCCGTGTTGGGGCGCGAGCAGAACGGCGTGTTCTTCGCGTAAACTAAAATCACCGCGCAAGACGTGGGAATTTTGGCCGTAAAACATCGTGGCCTAGAAACAGAACGATAGCACCAGCTATTTGTTTGTGCTGTCGGCAGCGGAGGGGGCGGCGGGTTTGCCAACGAGCCTGTTGTATTCCGCCGTTTCCGTCGCTGAGCAGATTAACTCGGAGATATCGTAACCGTCCGGCAGCCGGTGGAGAACGAATCTGTCCAAAGCCTTCCAGGGTTGCCTATAAAACTTCGGGTCGTCAATCGTCACCGTCAATTCCAGGGTGTCAGAGTTCACCCGGTGCCACCGTTCCTCCATCCGCAGAGAGTCGCTATGCGGACGGCCCACATTATCCAGCCACGTTCTCGGATCCATTCCTATATAGTTGGCTACGAACGTGTAGTCATCCACCCATTTGCCGGCCGCATACCCGTTCCACCTTGCTGGGGGATCCCCGGGCAGGTCCCGCCCGTCGGTCCAGATAATGCGCCAGGTGTCGTTAAATTGGTTCAGGATAACCAGTTGGTTTGTATTCTGAAGAATTTCGACCGTCCTGAGTTCGAAGAGATCGCTGCGCGGCATTCCCTGCGGGTCACAATAGTCCACTGGATCATTTACCTCTGCTACAGGGAATTGCCCCGAGACTCCCGATCCCGCCTTGTTCTTCATGCGCGCTTCCTTCCCCAAAGCCGTGTAAGGCACGTCATGTCCTAGATGCTCTGGATCATCGGGGTACTCGAACGCGCCGTTTGGCTGGATTCCTCCCTCCAGGGCTCCTGCGTCCCAAATCCCAGACAGGTCACGCTTGGGAGCGGGTGCCGGCTTCAATTTCTCGTAGTAAGACCGGGGCGGCGAGGGTGTGTTCCATTTTTCAGTCTTCCATTTGTCGGCGTCCGTCTCATCCGCCGCTTGACCAGGCGATGGACTAGGCGAGGTTGCCTGTGCTGTCGCCAGAATCGATGAGCACATCAACGCTGCGATTCCTGCAACCGTGAAGGCCGCCAATCGCTTTAGCATTTTAGAATTCCCGCGGCTCCGCATAAGGCTCCTCCCGAGTGGCTTGAGAAAACGTCTCGCGCCTCTTTTACCAACGATCTAGCCGGCGTTTATCGAGATCCATCCGAGTTCGAATCGGCGGGCGGCTTCTCTGTTTTCTTAGGCGGCGCCACGTCATTCAGGGTGGAAGGCAAGTGCGCGTCAGCGATCACCGTGCCGTCCGGCGCCAGAATCCGCCGGATTCGGCCGACTTGGGCGCCGTTCTTGGGGGGCATCACGTCAACGATGATCACGTCCCCGGACTTAACTATAGTCTTATGCCAACCTGTACTGAGGGATGCCGCGTTCCCTTCCAAGACCCAATGCTGGACGTTACCTTTATCGTCCGTCACATCGAGCTTCATCAAGCTGTGGGGATTGGCGAAAATCCATGCCGTCACTACGCCCTTTATCGTGACTGTTTTCTCATAGTCGTACGCCGCGTTTCCGTGGTGCGCAAACAGCGGAAGGGAAAGGATCAAGAAACCAAAAGCCAAAAGGGAAATAGCCGCAGGCCTGTTTTTCACGGTATGCCTCCAAATTTTGGCCCGAAGTGCCACGCGATGAGGATCGGTCCGACGCCCCCCCAATAGAAACTTGTATACCAGCTTGAATAGCAAGCTTCACCACAACAGCCCCGGCGGCTGTGTGCAGAGCGCCCCGCCGGCGGCTTCTGTGTAGAGCGCCGCGGAGATTATACGCCACCCATGCCGCAGTAGGCATTTGCCCGCGAGCCTTACTGGCCCGAGTCACGTTTGACGCGCGCGGTAAAATAGATATACGCCTGCTTCGGGTGGATTTGCGGCGCATCTCCGGCGAATTCCGGTTTTGTAGCGCCGGCATCCTGCCGGCATCTTTGAGGTCGGACGATTTGCCGGCTAGCCCCAGGCGAAATTCCGGGCCTGCGCGAACGTGCGGGCAGCGTCGCGGTTTAAAGCTGTCATCCCAAGAGCCGGAGGCCGAGGGACCTGCTGTTCGCGCTTTGAGGTGTTAACCAGGGACCCGCGCTGCCCGCGTTCCGGTGCGGGGTCATTCTGATGTTTGTGTTGATCGCCGCTAAAAAACGACGATCCGGTCAGGATCGTCGTCCCGAGCGACGAACTGGAGCGAGGGATCTCTCACGTAGCAGTCTATGTCGCGTAGACTCAGGACTCGCGAAAAATTAACCCTCCTCGACCCACCGAACCCGCAGTGGTCGTCTTTTCGAACGAATTGCGAGCCATATTCCGTTTCACCGGCTCCAATCCTCGCTCCGCACGAATTTAGCAGTCGCAAACACCATCACCGTAACCCTCGTCAAATCTGCACTTGCAAAATAAAGGGGTTTAACCCTCCTGTAATGAACACTTCCCTAAAAAGTGGGAGGGGGAGGAGCAGCGTGATGCCATGTAGGTTTGTAGCGGCCGCCTTCAGGCGGGCTCCTACGCCCACTGAAAAACCTGGCAATCCTCCGGAGACGAACACCTGCCAAGTTAAGCGTCGGAACTCTCGTGTAATGAACACTTGCAGAAAAATAGGGGCCCCCTCTGGGGCGCGCAAAAGTCTACCCTCTTCCGCGAAAAGGCTACCCACAGGATGCGCTTTTCGCGGCAAGCAGAGTCGAGCTTTTGCGCGTTAACAAAGTCGGGGTGCCCCCTCGGTTTTCCCACCGAGTTGACTCCGCCACGCCGCCTATGACAGTCTGCGGCGGAATCATGGACACAATCGCAGCGAAAGAATCTCCCCTGGAGGACCTTACTGTCCTCGATCTTACTGTTGCCCTTGCAGGACCGGTCGCGACCCTCCTGCTTGCCGGCCTTGGCGCGCGGGTCATCAAGATCGAGAACCCTGCCGGCGGCGATCCTTCCCGACATAACGCACCGTACTTCGGCCTTGGCGGCGTCAAGCTCGTCCGGGAGAGGGCCGACGATATCTCCGTAACCGCGTTTAATCGGCTTCGCAACAAGCTCGGCGTGACCCTCAACCTGAAGCATCCGCGCGCCCGCGAGGTTTTTGCCGATCTCGCGCGCAAAGCCGACCTGGTGGTCGAGAACTTCACGCCGGGAACTCTCGATGAGTTGGGTGCCGGCTACGAGGCGGCGCGGCGAGAGAACCCGCGGATTGTTTACTGCTCGATCTCGGGATTTGGAAGCGATGCCGGCCCAGGCTCTCCTAAAGCGTTGGATACGGTGATCCAGGCGCTCAGCGGCATCATGTACGTTTCCGGACGGGAGGAGGATCCTCCCGTACGCGTGGGGCTGACCATCGCCGATCTCACGGCTGCTTTGTTTGGCGTCATCGGCGTGCTTGCTGCGCTTCATCAGGCCCGCCGGACTGGTGCCGGACAGCACGTCGATGTCTCCATGCTCGGCGCGCTCACGGCTTTCATCGCCGGCGAAGCCTATGAGGCGATGGAAAAATGCGGCGCGCCGGTACGAACCGGCCAAACCGTGCAAAGGCTCGCGCCGTTTGGGATTTATCCCGCCAAGGATGGACATCTCGCGATTTGCGCCTATACGGATAGTTTTGCACATCATCTGTTCGAGATTATGGGCCGCACCGAGCTGATTAAGGACGAACGCTTCCGCACGCGCGATGCGCGCGTCCAGAACTATCGCGAACTCGACGCGCTGATCGGGCAATGGTCGAGCGCCGAAACCTCCGCCCAGGCAATTGCCAAACTCAACTCCGCCGGAATCCCTGCGGCTGAGGTGCGCGATCCCAAGGCTGCGGTTCACGATCCTCGAGTCGTGGCCCGAAAAGAAACGGTCCCCATGTTCCATCCGAAATATGGAATGACCGATGGGATTTGCGCCATGGGATTGCCGATACATTTCTCGGATGCCAAGGCCGAATTCGATCAGCCACCGCCTGGCCTGGGAGAGCACAATCAGCGCGTCTACGGCGAGATTCTCGGGTACGATGCAAACCGGATTGCGGAGCTTCGCGCGCAGGGTGTCATCTAGCAGCCTCGCGCATCCTCCGGACAGAACGCCGGCGTTAAGATTCGTATGCGGCCAAAGGGACCGGGTAGCCCCAGTGAGAAGAGGTTGTTCGGAGAGGTAGCATGAAAACAAAGCCGAGCGGTTTTATTGCCTGGGTGTTTTGGAGCTTGCTGCTGTCAGTGATTCCAGCCGCCCAGGCACAGGCGCAGAACGCAGCAAATGACTCCATAACTTTCACCCATGCGAATGTGATCGATGGGCTCTCCAAGGCGCCGATGTTGGACGTTACTGTTGTCGTCGTGAAGGGACGTATTCAGAGCATCACTCACGATGCGGCTGCTCAGGGCTCCGCACTTGATCTCAAAGGCCATTGGTTGCTGCCAGGATTTGTCGATGCGCACGTACACGTTGCGGATTTGGCTGCTGCTCGAAGGGCCTTGCGCTCCGGTGCGACGACGATCGGCGAGGCCGGCGTCAATCACTTTGCGGATGTCGGCATGCGAGAGCTGAACCACAAAGGTGTCGTGGATGTACCGGATGTGATTGCGGCGGGCTACCATGTGCGAACGCATCCGGCCGATGATTTCTTCCTCGATTTCCCTCAGGACGCCGATCTCATGGCCGGCGTGCATGGAACCGCAGCGGTTCGGCGTATGGTCCGCGAGATGGTGAGCCGCGGTGTGAACCGGATCAAAGTGATGGCAACCGAGCGTGCCGGGCTGCCGGACACCGATCCTCGTATTCGCGTTTTCAACGATGAGGAATTGGCTGCGGTTGTCGATGAAGCCAATAAAGCCGGTCTGTGGGTGGTGGCACACGCGCATGGTGACGAAGGTGCCGCTGCCGCAGTACGCGCTGGCGTGCATAGCATTGAGCACGGCACTTACTTGAGCGACGACACGCTGCGCTTAATGAAGGAAAAAGGCGTCTATCTCGATCCGACGTTAACGGCGACAGTGCATATGATCGAGCCTGAAGGCGAATACGACAATCCCATCCTGCAGATGCGCGGCCGAGCCATGCTTCCCGTGGCCCACGAAATGGTTGCGAAGGCCTGGAAAATGGGCATCAAGATTGTGGGCGGTACGGATACTTCTTATTTCGATAAAAATAACCGAACCATGGCCGATGAAATCGTTGAGCTGACCGGCGCTGGTATCCCACCGATGGATGCAATCAGGGCAGCAACATCGCTATCGGCGGAAGAGTTGGGTATTGGCAATCGGACTGGCTCAATCCGCGTGGGCTACGAAGCGGATTTGATAGTGGTAGACCGTAACCCTCTCGATGATATCCGCCATATCGCGGACATTCTAATGGTGGTCAATAACGGCCGGATCGCACTCGACCGCCTGAACGTCTCTCCACGAAACTAACCACATCATTTACGACGCTCGAAACCGAAATTTTCCAGGGCTCGGGCGCGATTCCAGGCGTGGGATCAACGTTCGGCTGCCGGAACTTTTTTCGCGGCTGCAATTACATCGGCGTAAGGACCGACCGAGCCGTGGCCGCCCGCGAAGCGCTCCGGCTTGATCCCCCATTGGTCCACGCCTTTCACCAGCGCCGCCACCATCGCATTAGAAGGCACGGGTGCCCCGGGGACATAAAGATCGGTCACGATCCCGAGCTTGGCGTCAGGCACGTATACGATGAGCATGTCCGCGGCGTGAGGATTCTCGACTATGTAAGCATCCACTTGGCGCCCGCCATCGTTTACGCTCCATTTGCCATCGGCTTCGATCACCTTGGGCGTAAAGGCTTTCTTCGGCGCGTCCGGGTTCAGCGTTTCCGGCCGCACCAGCACTTTACGGAAATATTCGCCGTCGCCTTTGCCGACGACGATGGTGGCGCCTTCCGCAGCGTAGGTGCGCATGCCGCCGACATGGTCGACGTGGTGATGGGTCAGGATCAGATAGCGGATCGGCTTGCCCGGATATCTCTTCTTGGCCATGTCGATGGACTGAATCGCCTGGCCGTCGTCGTTCGGCGCTTCCACGGCAATGAGGTAATTATTGGTGGCGATGAAGAGCGTATTGTGCGTGCCGCCCTGAGTCTGGCTGACATTCGGCGCGACGTCGACCAGTTTCAACGTATCCAGATCGTCGGTATACTTCGCGTCCGAATCGTAATAAAAACCGGTGAACTGACGCCGGATGATCCATTGGAAAGGCGTCGCGTTCGCGGGCGCCGGCTTGGCGGCCGCAGTCAACATGGCTTGCGGGATGTTGAATGTCGCGGGCGGCAAAGCTGGGTTGATCATCACGCTCGAGAGCTTCAGGTCGGCTACCTTCATGCCGTTCAGCGTGTAAAGGGTGTGGAAGGCCACCTTCGCGCCGGAGACGTCTCGCCAATCCGAATAGTCCGCGTCGAAGGAGGAATCGCCCTCCAGTGCGTCCCAATCCAGTGTCCGCACTCGCGCCGGAAGCTTCGTGGCCGGATCGAACATCACGATGTACGAACCATAATCGTCGCGATATTGCACTGCGGGATAGGTCTTGCCCCCAACGGTCTGATCGCCGATCGCAGCGACGCGGTCCAGATGCCGTTTCATTTCCATGACAATGAACGGGCGCTCCAGTTCGCGCCGGGTCGCGGTGAGGCGGCGGCCGGACATGGTGTGCTCGGGCTGATTGCCTTTCACGGTACGTTTGGGCAAGCGGCCGTTCGTCGCGTCGTTACCGATCACGTAGCCTGCTGCCGCAGTGATGACTTCGGTGTAGGTGCGCTTCTCGCCGTCGTCGGCCTTCGGTCGAATCCATTCGTTGCGCGCGAATCCGCGCTGTAGATCACGGCTCTGCGCAAGGTCCGACACGCCGGTGTCCGGTTTGGCAGGATCGGAAACCGAATACGATTCGCCGGGATCGAATTGCTCCAAGCGCGCTTTCAAGCTGATGGTCTTCAATTTGTCGCCGCCCATGGCGGCATAAGCGGCATTGACCAGGTCTTGTGGCGAGGTCGCAGGGACGGCCCGCGCAAAAGGCCCAACTATCAGTACGCTGATAGCAGCAGCGCAACACAGAAAGGCCATCAAATAGCGGCTACTTTTTCTGGACATGGATGCTCCTCCGTTCGTTCTGGGCGTTAGCTCGGGCACCGGCCGGAATTCTGACGTGCAGTCTACAGCAAGTTCATTCGGCGAGGCGAGGGCCAACGCCTCGCGCTGTCCTAGGGTGCCGCGCTGGAAGTTTGAGTTTGCGGATGAATGATATTTTGGGGCAACTAACGGCTCGTTGAATGTGAAGGGCCGTATGCGATATGTTCTCACCGGGAAATTGAGTTTCCTTGAGTTCACCGCTGAGCCGTTCGGGGAGGAATTGACATATGAATCGCCGAGACTTCTTGATTTCGGGCCTGGCATCGCTTGGCCTTCCCTCACTTGGCCCGCTACCGCTGGCATCCCTGGATACGAACGCGCGGGCCACTGAACAGACGAATGTCACTCTTCGCATCGCTCCGATATCTCTGGAGATAGGACCAGGAAAAACCATAAAGACAGTCGGCTATAACGGGTCCGCGCCCGGCCCGATCCTCCGATTCAGAGAAGGGACACCCGTCACGGTCGACGTGTTCAACGAGACGGACGTCCCCGAGACGGTGCACTGGCATGGGCAGCTGATTCCCTCAGCAGTGGACGGGTCGGTTGAAGAAGGAACGCCAGCAATACCGGCTCACGGCCATCGCCGCTATCGCTTCACGCCAAGGCCCGCGGGCACGCGCTGGTATCACACGCACTCGATGGCGCATGCTGATCTGAGCCGGGCTGGTTTCTCGGGCCAGTATGGTTTCGCGATTGTCGAGCCGGCTCGTCAGCCCGGCGACTACGACCAGGAAGTTTGCATCGCGGCGCACCACTGGGAGCCCTCTCTGGCCCCCAAGGGCCCGGCCGACAACGGATGGGAGATCGCTTATAAATCGGCGACGTTGAACGACAAAATGCTCGGCGCCAGAGAGCCACTTCGCGTGCGCATGGGCCAGCGCGTCCTGTTTCGTTTTCTGAATGCGAGCGCCACAGACGAAATCAGGCTGGCGCTTCCCGGTCACCGGTTTAACGTGGTGGCCATGGATGGCAATCCTGTTCCGCGTCCGCAGACCGTGGATTTTGTCTACTTGGATATTGCCGAGCGCGTGGATGCCATCGTGGAAATGAATAATCCCGGCGTGTGGATTCTCGGTTCGGCGAACGAAGAGGAACGCAAGATGGGCATGGGGATGGTGGTCGAGTACGCGGACAAAAGCGGAGAGCCGCAGTGGCAGCAGCCGTCCGGTATTGTGCGCGGCCCCTGGGACTACTCCATGTTTGGGAGCGGAGGCACTGCGCCCGAGCCTGACCATATATTGGAGATGAAATTCCAAAAGATTCCGGGGCATAAAGTCGACTTCAATCGCTGGACGATCAACGGCAAGTCCTTCCCCGATACCGAAAAGCTGATTCTGGAAAGAGGCAAGCGCTATAAACTCTTCTTCGATAATAAGGACACCGGCGACATCCACCCGCTGCATTTGCACCGGCACACGTTCGAAGTCACGGAAGTCGGGGGCAAACCTATGACCGGGCTGATGAAAGACGTGGTCAGCGTAGGTAGCCGCGGAACCGCTGCCATAACTTTTGTCGCAGATAATCCCGGGTTGACGCTTTTCCACTGCCACATGCAACTGCACCAGGATTTCGGATTCATGCAATTGATAGAGTATGCGGGCGGCCAAGGTGCGAGAAATGGCTGGATTGACCAGGTTACGGGCGCCGATGCAGCACGTGGACAGCGATGTCCGGCCAGAATTCGCGGAAGATATTCGTGAGCGCATCGCGGCCGAGAGCGTATCCGTACTTCTGGGCGATGGCTCCGGGGGTTCGCGTCTGGCTGGGATAATAGGTTATCGAAATACCTTGAGCGATACCCCGGCCCAGAATTTCGGAGATATTGAAGCTGTTGTGCCCATGATAGCTCGGCGTGATGAGGATGCGGCTGGCGGAATAGGTGTGACGGACTGGAGAAGTTTGGCCTGTCATCTGCGGTAGACCGTTCCGCCTTTCATGACGAAAGTAACCTTCTGCAAGACGCCAATATCCTGCAGCGGATTGCCGGGAACGGCGATTATATCGGCGAAGTACCCCGGTTTCAGGGCGCCGATCTGGCCCTGCCAACCGAGCAATTTCGCCCCATTTATCATGTCGGCTTGCAGGGCGGCAAGCGGCGTCATTCCATATTTGACCATCAGCACAAACTCACGGGCCTGCGTGCCGTGCGGATAAGGCCCCACGTCAGAGCCAACGGCCATGGGCACGCCGGCCGCAAGTTGTCTGCGGAACTCTTGAGCATGAAATTCGAGCAGCCGGCCTCAGGTGGCTTCTTCCGGCGAAGAGGGATGTTCGGCAAAGTACTCCTCGATTGTGAACGTCGGCACAGCGGGGATTTGTTTTTCGTGCATCAGCCGCATGGTTTCGTCGCTGAGCTGATAGGCATGATCTACGGAAGCCACGCCAGCTCGAACGGCATAGAGCGCGCCCGGCTCGCCCGTGGCGTGGACGGCAACGCGCTTGCCCACGCGCTCGGCTTCAGCCACAGCGGCGCTGAGTTCGGCTTCGGT
>QHYR01000292.1 GCA_003223315.1 Acidobacteriota bacterium
GGCCAGCGCTCCCGCAATCAACGTATAGCAGAAAAGGCGGCGGATCATGACTGGCTTTAGTGGTGTTCCTAGTGCCGTTCCAATTCATCTCCGCTAGTACGCACGAGATGTCTGGCCGTTGCTGCTGTACGACACATATGTGCATGCATAGGCGAATCACGTTGGAACGGCGCTAGTGGTGTTCCTTGGTCACCAGGTGCGACAAATCTCTCTCCACGCAGGGCAGCGACTCCGCCAGCACTGCCTTAGGATCAGGGTTGCGCTTCAGCGTGCGAGCATTCATGGTCCAGGACTTGATCAGCACGTCGGGATCTTCGACGGTGGCTTGCCAGGTGAGCGTGTCGCCATCGCGGTGCATTCGCTCGATCACGTGCATGTTCTCGCCATGGAAGTAGCCTGTGATATCGAGCCAGCTCGTGTCGTTGAAACCAATCGTGTCGATGACCAGAGTGTCTCCCTCCCAGTGGCCCAACGATTCGCCTTTCCACGTGCCATCTAAATCATCGAGCGGGGTGTGGCTCCGGCCGTCGGTCGGAATCACGCGGTAGGTATCACCCCAGCCCCCGGCCGCGGGACTGACGTAAAGGAAGATCAGCTCCTTCGGCGTCTGCACGATCTTGGCAGGCGGGCCCATGCGCGGAACGCCACCCGGCATGCAACCGAACGACGGGTCTTCGGTGTTGCCGTTCTGATCCAGCTTTTGAACCTTTTCCCAGAACTCGGGCTTATACAGCGGCTTATTGGGATCGGCTCTGCGCATGATGGCGTTGTCGCGCTCGAAATTTAGCAGCGTGGCGTCTCGGGAAGCGAGATTTGCGGCCAGCGGATCGTCGCTCGGGACGAAATTGGCCCCTGCTCTGCCAATCCAGAGTCCGCTGAGATCGGGGTGCCCGTCCGCCGTTCGCGGCGTGGTCTGGTTTCCCTGGGCCGTCGCGCGGGCAGAACACAGGCACAAGGCCAAGACCGCCAGGACGCAGCTAAGACAGCAGTTAATACATCGTTGCTTCATCGCTTCCCTCCCAGCTCGCCTATCGGGCGTTCGGGTCCGAGGTCCAGATCGTGAACTTGCGGCCGTCGGGAAGCGTCACGTCCTTGATGAGCCCGGAATCGGTGCCGTCCTTGGCGAGC
Source organism: Acidobacteriota bacterium (assembly GCA_003223315.1). Taxonomy (GTDB): domain Bacteria; phylum Acidobacteriota; class Terriglobia; order Acidiferrales; family UBA7541; genus Palsa-189. The sequence goes on from QHYR01000292.1 coordinate 1,129, forward strand.
ACGGCATTCACGGTGATGGTGTCCCCGGACTTCAGCCCGCCGCGATCCGCACGGCTCAGCCCGGCCCGGCGCAGCGCGCCCGGCCCCGCCATCTCGAAGGCCCAGTGCTTCAGATTGCCGCTATCGTCTTTCACGTCGAGATACAGGTAGGAGTGGGGATTAATCCATTCCACCTTCGTGACCACTCCCGTCAACGTGATGGGCTTATTGAGGTCGAATTCCGCCTGCACCGAATGATGCGCCCAGGCCGCCATTCCCGCCATCAGCAAACCGGCAACCGCTAATAGACTGCGAGTTCCGCAATGCATCGCCGAACCCTCCCTCGGTCAGCAAAGCGTAAGCAGAATGAATCGCCTGTGTCAAGGTATTTGGGAGCACGGTAGTGGGCTAATTCCGTGTTGCCTGTAAGCTCTTCGTCCAGTTGAAATCCGCCCACGGGGTACTCTCGCCTACTGGTCTGGGTTATCCATGTCGGCAAGAACTTTCCAGCGGCCATCTGCTTGTTTCTTCCAGACGACCACGTATTTTTCGTTGATTGTCAGGGGCCTCTTGTTTTTGTCCAGTGTTTTGAATTCGCAGGTTCCTGTCTCATAAGCCATGTCGCCGGAACGAGCCACTTCAACGTTCGTTGCCGCCCAACTGAAGCCTGGACCGGGCATTGCAAAATATTCTTGCCATTCCTTGCGGATTGCATCGATTCCTACTGCGACGGGGGCACCGGTGGCAAGCCGGCGCGCATCGTCGGCATAGACGGAAACCGCTTTGTCCAGCTCTTTCGCGCCTGCGGCCTTGCTCCATTCCTGCGAGAGGCCGCGAATGGTGGCTTCGTCGGCGGCGCGTGCGTCTACTGGCTGTTGCGGGGTCTGCTGGCTCTGTCTGCATCCCGTGACGAGCGCAAACACCAGGAGAGGAAAAAGCGAAGAATGTAACTTTTTCATGGGAGCCTCCTGCGATTTCCGCACAGCATGATCCGTAGGCGATGGCGTTGTCAAGCGAGCGACCAACAAGAAATTAGCCCACTACCGGGAGCACTCTCCGTGAGATTTCCGATTCGATTCCCACGCTGCCCCGTTCGTCCTGCCGCAAAACTCGGATGATTTCTTAGGTCTCCGCGGCAAGGGTGATCTCCGGCGTACGCCTCTGCTTAAGAAATCCTGATTCCGATAGCCGCCTAGCGAGCATTGGGTTGGTTTCCCTTTTGCCGCTTGCTCTGGTATATACCACTCACCCGTCGTGCCTCCCCCTTCGCAACGACGCAGCGACCGTATTTCCATAGAGCTACCGATCCAAGTGATCGGACGCGATGCCGACGGTTCCCAGTTCGTGCAAGAGGGACACACGCGTCTGATCAGTCGCCACGGCGGGTTGATCGTTCTAAAAAGGAAACTCCCGCCTGAAGCGAAACTGATCCTGGTCAACACGCAACTTAAGGATGAAGCGGAAGTCCGTGTCGTGGGACACGCCGAATCGGAGCCCGATGGTGAGGTCTATGGGGTAGCTTTCCTCGATGCCAACAAAAGCCTTTGGCGCGTCGCTTTTCCGCCCATGGATGATGCAGAGGCCGCATTAGCTCGCGTTTTGCTCCAATGCGCCGGCTGCCGCAGCCAGGAAGTAGTTCATTTCACCGAAGTGGACATGGAGATCTTCGTATCCAAGCAGGAGCTTATCCGTTCGTGCAAATCGTGTTCCAGGCCGACGGCATGGAAGCAACTGGGAACAGAAATCACCTCAGCCACCGCGCCCATGGCTACCGCGGAGCATGAATCGAGACACGAACCGAGTCGGATAGAGAAACGGCGCCACCCTCGAAAAAAGGTGAAATTGCTCGCCAGTATTCGCCACTCGGGCCGGGAACACGTGGTGGATTGCGAGGACGTGTCCCGGGGCGGTTTCTGTTTTAAAGGCTACAGGAAATACGAGGTCGATATGGAGATCGAAGCCGCCATGCCCTATACGCGTGGAGGCGGAAACATATTCCTGCCCGCGCGCATCGCACATTGCAAAGCAGGGGCGGCCGGCTTGTTCAAATGTGGCGTAGCGTACAAGCAAAAATCCTGATCTGCCGTGCCGAACCCAGTTTGTGAACAGGTTCAACGGTGGGAATTCGGTGATCCGCACTTGAGTTGAGTGGAGTTTTCACCTGTGCCAAGAATCTTGCCGAGCAGGGCGAGGCGGACAAAAACTCGGAAACGGCCTATGCCGCGTGGGTTGGAGCCGAGGCCCGGGCTTGAACCGGGGACCTGCGGTTTACGAAACCGCCGCTCTACCAGCTGAGCTACCTCGGCCTGTTGATCATCTTACTACGTCCTCACCAGCCCAATCCACGCGTGTCAGCTTCTGGCGGCGGGTCCGTTTCCGAAAAGAGGCCTGAGGTCTCGGCGACTTGAACATTTCCGTGCTCAGGAATACGCCCCGCTACCATGAGAGATTGGGGCCCGGCCTGCTCCACTACCTCTAGCAACCTGGGCCGAGCAAATCGATGAGTTCTTGTGCGCGGCCCTCTCTTTTCACGCCACGGTCATCATCGCGTAACAGCCGGTGTGTAGCGTGGCTGCCAGGAACAAGCATCGAGATTGACAGACCATGTTCCAGAGCGTAGTGTGCCAGAGAGTAGTTGCTACGCGCAGAAGCCCCAAACGACCTACCGCTCGGATTTCGTGTCCCCCGAATCATAGGCGCAAGGTTCTCAGAGACGCCCTTCTAGGGGTGTTTCAGAGAAGGCCGTAGCCTGTGGTAGAGGCGAGAGAGAACCTTCACGTACTTTGCTACGAGCATCACACAGAGATGAAGCTTTCCCGGATTCTTATAAAGCTTGAGAAAAAGTTTTGGCAGACGGCCGCCTATGTTTGCGAGGAGCCCGGGTGCCTCGTTCGGTACAACAGTTGGCGCGGGTATTTCATCACCACCCAGGAGGGAACCAGTTTAGAGAGTGAGATTATCCCCCGCGTCAGTTGTCCCAAAGATAGGCGTCTTATGTATCTTGCTGCGATTCGGCCTGAGCAAAGAAGCTATCGCTTGTGGAGATGCCCAGGGTGCAACCTGAGCCGCACGAATGAGGAGCTTTCGCGGGCAACGGAGGCGTGATCGCCACTTCTTCAGGGCTGCAGTGGAGGCCGGGTTCTTGCCAAAGAGATGAAGCAAAAAAACAAAAAGGAGAGGAGTTGAATTCCTCTCCTTCCTGCCATTACGCCTCGCAACAAACTCACCC
>QHYR01000101.1 GCA_003223315.1 Acidobacteriota bacterium
GCTTTCTTGCCACGTGCGCATTCCCGATATGCACATGGAGGAAAGCGAAAAAATCCTGGACGAGGTTCGCGCACGGCTGGCGAATACGTTCGGCATTCATCACACGACGGTGCAATTTGAGCGCGCCGGCTTGCCCGAGACTGGTTACTACATGCCGGAACCTTTCCGCTCCAGCAAAAGCTGAGATCTGCGCTCCAGCGTGCATTTTTCACAAACACACACTGGCTCACCGCGGGTGCGAGCCCGCTGTTCTCCTGAGCAAAGTGAGGGAGCCTTCCGTTCTGGTTCAGGCGATTTGAAATTTTTCGGGAGAAACCCGCGGCCTACTCGGGAAGAGAAACAGAGGTGCCATTGGCATCGTTCATTTGCCGCGTGGCGTCCTTATCCAGCTCGCTGACGGGAAAGGAGCGCCTGGTGCCCTGATTCGTGATGTAAGTAAGTTGACCGTTCCTGACGGTAAAGGCCACGGCCAGCAGCACCTGGCCGTCGCTACGCACCAGAATCAGCTGCCCCAATTCGGGGGGTGGCGGGGGCGGAGATTGCGGTGTTGTGGCTCTCGGGGCGGCTTCCGCCGGCGGAGTGGCGGGTTGCGGCTGCGGCGGCGGGATCAGAAAGAATATCGGCTGCCGTTCGCCCTCGGCGTAGTAATCAGGAATCTCGGCCGGATAGGACAAAGGCAGTGGATCAAAGAAGATGGGCGCAAAAAATGGGAAAAAGCCATTGTTTATGAACAGGAAGGGTTGTTGAAATCCGCGGCTGACTGCCGCCAAATGTGGAAAGTCGAAGCCCAGGCCTGGCACGCCGTTTATGGGCTCAAAATTCGGATTCAATGGAGTTGCTACGACCGGAGGAAAGAAGAAACCTCGCCTGAATCCACTGGTGCGTCCCGGCCGCGACATTCCGCGGACCTGCCCCGAGAACCCGCGCATCGGAGCCGAGAACCCGCGGACAGGCGCTGCAGATCCGCGCGTGGGAGCTGAAAATCCGCGGCCCTGACCCGCGGCCGATATCGCGACCCCTAAGCCCAGCGCTATCAAGAATCCGACTTTGTGTGTCCCTTCAGCCATTGATCGTGGAGGCCTAAGCCCCCCTAATATAGAAGATGATCCCGCGAGTCCGCTGGTTGCAGGCTTCTCGGCGACGCTGCGACGCATCGTAACTCCCCCATACGCCCGCTTCTATGCTATACGTATCCCTCGTGCGGTCCGGGCAAGCCAGTTCTAAAAACGTACCTCCCAATTCTCGCCCCGAATCGAGGCAAAGGGAAGAGAAGAATGAGAATCCGTCGAGTTTCTGTCCCGTGTGTTCGGCACGGCTGGAAGCTCATAAGTGCAAGTTGCGTTGCCCCACATGCGGCTATTATATGTCTTGTTCGGATTATTATTGAACTTGCTTATCGAAGTGGCGGCCCGATAGCGGTCCGGCAGCGCTTGGAGCGGCCGGAGCGCTTGCAAGCCAACCAAAGGAGATCGAACCCGTGGCACTCAAAATGAACACGCGCGAAGTGGATGGCATCGCTGTGGTGGGGCTTGACGGGCGGGTTGTTCTCGGGGACGAGAGCAACGCCTTGCGGGAACAAGTAAAGAAAATGCTGGCGGCAGGCAAGAAGAAGATCGTCTTGGATATGAGTAATGTGAGTTATATAGACAGCGCAGGGCTCGGCACGCTCGTCGCGGCGCACCATAGCGCCCGCACTCAAGGTGCATCGCTCAAGCTTTCGAATCTCGGAAAGAAATTCCAGGAAATTCTGCAAGTGACGAAGCTGCTTACCGTCTTCGATGTTTACCCCTCCGAATCGGCGGCGATCAGCAGCTTCGGCCACTAGGCAAGCAGCTAGTCCAGCCTGTACAAGGTGAGGCCGCTGAGCAGCTTGGGATAAAAATCCGTCGATTTCTGCGGCAGGACTTCGCCGGAGAGGGCGATCTCCATCACCTGGTTGATGCCGACCGGATTCAGCAAGAAACAAATCTGCGCCCGGTTCCGGTCCACCGCGTCCAAAGCCGCGCCAATCTCTCGCTCATAGCTGATATTCTGCTCTGCGGTGATTGCGGCGGGCGTGATGCCCAGGCCCTCCTCGAGCAAAACTCGGTGCAACAGAACGACGTCCAGTTTGCGCTGGGCGGCGGATAGATTGGGCATCAATTTCTGCAAATCAGCGTCGCGCCGCAGACGAAGCAGCGTGAAGGCGCCGCCGGCGTACATTCCGAGAGCTCTTCCGGTTTCTCCGCTCGCCAGCAGATCGCGCTGAAATCGCTCGCCCGTCGCAGTACGGGCCGCGTCGCTGCCGAATGCATAATCTTCCTGATCGAAGACGGAAGATATTTTGCGGCGAAACGAGCCGATATCAAATGAGGGCAGATTTGCCACCAGCCGGTGAGTTGGCAAGATCAGCAGTCCTTCGCCATGGGTATTGAAGAAGGTCATCATGGCTTTCTCGTAAGGAGCATTGCGATCGTCTCCGGCTGATTTGGCGCGGCACTCGTCACGGTAAGCGAGAGCAGTCTCGTAGCGATGATGGCCATCGGCAATGACCAGTTTTTGAGACGCGATTGCTCGCCCAATATCGGCGATGATTTCCGGGCCGAATACGGGCCAGATACGGTGCACCACGCCATATTCGTCCTTAGCTTCAACGGGGGCCTCGCCGGGGTGGCAACGCGCTACGATCTCATCGATCAGGCTATCGATGCGCCGTTGCGGATCGGAATAAAGCATAAAAAGTTGACCGGTATGGGTGCGGGTGCGGCGCAGGAGTTCCAGGCGATCGGCCTTGGGCCCGGTATGCGTCAGCTCGTGCCGAAAAATGACGCCAGCGGCATAGTCCTCCAGCCGGCCCACGGCGATGAAGCCTTTGCGCGTGCGCCGTTCCGCTCTCTCCGGCATTGTATACTCCTGGAAGTAAACGTAAATTCCAGGCCGGGAATCGCGCACCATCACGCCGTCGCGGATCCACGTCTCGAGCGCCTTTTCCGCTCGCGTGTAGACATTATCTGCCGGGGAATCCTTCGGGGAAGGCTTGCCTTTTTCGACGGCGATCAGGTTGTAGGGACTTAGCATTGCATAGCGTTCCTGCATCGCTGGGGTGATTTTGTCGTAGGGTTGGGTGACCACATCGGCGAGTTTCACTCGCTCGAGATTGTAGCGGTAGGCGCGAAAGGGAACAATCTCTGCCATGAACCAGGATTGCCTCCGTAGGCTGCGAAAAAGGGTCATATTAACAGCCCTTACCAGGTGGTTCAAAGAAACTCGCGCGCATTTGAGGGCTGGCGCGTGCATATTTTCGACTAAAATAATTCTTCACTTCTATGCACGCTAAGCTAAATCCAGACCCAGCGCCTTTCGCGGACGTTCGCGTCCTGATCTTCGATCTCGATGGCACGCTCATCGACTCCGGCGTTGATCTCGCTCTCTCGGTAAATGCCACACTCAAGGAAACCGGGCGCTCGCCCCTGCCGCATGACCAGATTTTCAGGTATGTGGGGCAGGGGGCATCGCGGCTGATCGAACAAGCGCTCGGGCCCGGCGCCACTCGCGACGAATGTGAACAGGCGTTGGCATTTTTTCTCTCTTACTATCGCGAACACATGCTGGACAACACGGTCACTTATCCGGGTGTGCGCGAGGGTCTGGCAGCGCTCGAGGGCATGCCCATGGCCGTGCTCACAAACAAACCGGTGCGGTTCAGCCGACAGATTCTCGAGGGATTGGGATTGGCGTCCTATTTTCGTTACGTCTATGGCGGCAATAGCTTCGAGAGCAAAAAACCCAACCCTGCGGGAATGGGTGTGTTGTTGCGGGATTTCGCCGCTGCGCCCAAACAAGCCATGCTCGTGGGCGATTCCGAAGTTGACGTGCAGACGGCGCGCAATGCCGGCACGTGGTGCTGTTGCGTGACTTACGGACTGGGCAGCACGCAGCTCGCAAATTATCCGCCCGACCTGCTCGTCAATAGCCTCACGGAACTCGCTGCGCACCTCGACCAGCAAGCTACGCAGCCGCGGCGCCGCTAACGCTCGCGCGCCGTGGATTTGATTTCGCGGGCAACCCTAATCCGCGCAGGGGCAGTCCGATAACGAAGGTTTACTGGGGATCCGGCGAGATCGAGCGACTCACGTCCGCAGTGTTGCGCGCCTGCGCATCTAAGTTGTCCCTTTCCGGCACGCCCAGCCGTGCGAGCGAGATTTCCTGGCGGCGGTTTGATTTTTTCGCTAGTCTTTCCTGGGACTTTGCTAGTCTATTGCCGGATCAAGGACTGGCGCAAAGTGCGAAGTAGTTGAGCGACTTGAAAGCGAAGTAACCGATTCGGTCTACAGATATGGCTTGGGAGTACCGCCAACGAAAATACCTCGTAAAACCGGCGATCCTTGCGGTCGCCAGCATTCTCTTTCTCGGCGCGCCTTTAGCCACGGCAGCCCAATCTCAGCGCCCTGCCCGGCCGACATCAAAAACAGCGAATAAGCGGCCCACCAGCGACACCGCCGTTCCATTCAACGCCGGCGAGCGCCTCTCATTTCGAGTGATCTGGTCAAAATTCGCTGTGAATGCAGCAACCGTTCAACTTACCGTGATCGAGCGGCGCGATTTTTTTGGCCGCCTGGCCTGGCATTTCCGCGCCCTCGCTCAGACGATTGATACGGTGCGCATACTCTATCCGCTCGACGATCAGTTAGATTCCTACACCGACGCGGTGCAGCTCAACTCGCTCCAATACGAAATGTACCTGCACGAGCAGGGCAAACAGCAGAGCAATTCGTGGAGGCTGATCAGCGACGGGTCTCCCGCTCCCGCCAACGTTACTGCGGCCCGCGTATCTCCCGGCACACGCGACCCCATTGGCCTGCTTTACGTGCTGCGCGCCGCCGATTGGAAGAGTGCCCCGCAATTGCGCGCGCCCGTTTTTGACGGAAAAAACCTCTACGACGTTGTGGCTCACCTGGAATCCACCTCCGAACAGGCCATCGTTCCGGCCGGGCAGTTCGCTTCCTCTAAAATCAGCGTGCGGGTTTACGATCACGGCCAGGAGCTGAGCAGTACACGCTTTACCGTCTGGCTGGCACAGGACGCCACGCGCACACCCGTGCTGGTGGAGACGGAATTGCCCATCGGTACGGCGCGTTTGGAGATGACGGCGAAGAACTGATCAGAGTTTAGAAGCTTTTACCGGACCCTTTGCGGCCCGTTCGCCTTCGTCGGCCACGGGCGTCCAATTCTCGGCCGGAAAAGCGACGTGCCAGAAGTGCGGGGCGGGTTTGGTAAATTCAATTCCCACTTGCGTCTGACCCTGCACCGTGGGGCCGATATAGACAACTTTGCACGATTGCGTTTCCGGATTCGAGGCGCTCTTCAATTCCATCTGCTGACCCTGCGAAACTTTAGCCACCAGCGTAATCAGCGCCCCGTGCGCATTTACCACCAGAGTCTTTGTCTCTTCCGTGAATTTGCCCTTGGCGCCGGTGCCGGAGACGGTTATGGGTACGCTGAGAATCACGCGCTGGCTTCGGCGTCGATTGGCGTCGGGGCCGGAGGTGGACCAGGTGTTCACTAATTCCAAACTAGGCGAGAGGACGCATGGACGCAAGAGTGCGACGGCCCATAATTTCCTATGACTAACTGGAGCCGCTGCGGCGTTGCGCCCAGAAATTCGCCGCTGCTCGTAACGTCAATCTAGCACAGCACGATTTTGTTGCGGTTTCGCGCGATCCGCCGAGTGGCGTTGCGCGTATCCACCACCAGCGGCGCCGCTTCCACAATAGCCTGATAATCGTAGGAGGTGTGATCGGTGGCGATGACCACGCAATCATAGGCGGCCAGATTGGCGGGCGTCAGGTCGACGGAGCGCATGTGGGAGTAGTCGTAATGCCGCATCTTGTGAAGTTGCGGGAAGTAGGGGTCGTTATAATCCACTCGCGCGCCATGTTCGATGAGCAACTGCATGATCTTCAATGTCGGAGATTCGCGCAGATCGTCCACGTCCTTCTTGTAGGCCACGCCAAGGACCAAAATCCGGGAGCCCTTGAGCGCTTTTTGCCGGTCGTTGAGCGCATTGGCGATGGCCTCGACGACGTTATAAGGCATGGCCGTATTGACCTCGCCCGCAAGTTCGATAAAACGCGTAACGAAATCATATTCGCGCGCTTTCCAGGAAAGATAATAGGGATCGACGGGAATACAATGCCCGCCTAGCCCCGGCCCCGGATAAAAAGGCATGAAGCCGAAGGGCTTGGTCGCCGCCGCATCGATCACTTCCCAAATATCCATGCCCATGCGCAGCGCCAGCTGTTTGAGCTCATTGACCAGCGCGATGTTTACGCAACGAAAGATGTTCTCCAGCAGTTTGGCCATCTCCGCGGCGCGGGTCGTGCTCACCGGCACCACGCGAGCCACAATCTGGGCATAGAGCGAAACGGCAGCGCGTCCGCTGGGGGGATTCACGCCGCCCACCACCTTGGGAATTTGCGCCAGTCCGTACTGCTTATTGCCGGGATCCTCGCGCTCGGGAGAAAAAGCCAGAAAAAAATCCGTGGCGAGGTGTTCCGCGTCGGGGCCCTGGGCAATAGGGCAGTGCAGCCCGGATTGCTCCAGGATCGGCAGCACGAGTTCTTCGGTCGTTCCCGGATAAGTGGTCGATTCCAGCACGACGAGCTGTCCGCGTTGCAAGTGGGGCTGAATGGAGTGCGCCGTCTGTTCCACATAGGAGAGATCGGGTTCGCGGCGCTGATCGAGCGGCGTGGGCACGCAAATCACCACCGCATCCATTTCCGCCAGACGCGAGAAATCACTGGTGGCGGAGAAATGCCTGGAGCGCACGTACTGCTGAATTTTCGAGCTCGGAATGTGACCGATATAGCTCTGGCCTTCGTTGAGCTTGCTGACTTTGTTGGGGTCTGTATCGAAACCGAGGACACGGTGGCCGGCTTCCGCAAACCGCAAGCCCAGGGGCAGCCCTACATAACCGCATCCAATAACTCCGACCTTTAATTGTGTTCCCTTGAAATATTCCGGCTTGCGCTCCAGTGGCATATTGATTGGTGACGCTCCTCCCTGGTTTTGATGCGTCAGCAAAGAAGGCGTTCGACTATATCAGGAATGGCGAGGGGGAAAGAAGAAGCGCCAGCGGCTGGAACGGGCGAGCCTCAGGGCGAGGCCTTATGGCGTTGGTAACACAGCAGAATCAGATCGGCGCGGCGTCGCACGCCAAATTTGCTCAGCAGGTTGGAAACGTGGAATTTTACGGTGCGCTCGGAGATATTCAGCTTATTGGCAATCTCTTTGTTGGCCAGGTTTTCGAGCAAGGAATCGAGCACTTCCTGCTCCCGGCGGCTCAATTCTGCCGCGCTTTCCACTCTCATTCGCCGGCCGCGCGAATTGTTGATAATGGCGTCGACGAATTCCGAAAGCAGGGAGCGCGGAACCCAGAAACCGCCGCTGGCTACAAGCGGCAGCGCCTCTGGCAGTTGTTCGCGAGCCTCTCCGTAGGTCAGCAGACCTTTGGCGCCAAGCCGCAGGAGATCATGACTCTCGTTGGTGCTGAACTTTTCCGCCACGATCAGCACGCGCGCGGACGGCGACCGCTCCAGCAGATTCGCCATCAGAGCCGCCGTCGCAGAGGGCGAAGCGTGGGCGTCGACCACATAGACGGGCGCTCGCGGAAGCGCCAGTTTACGCAACTCCGGCCCCAGCATGGAATCCAGGTGACGCGTCATGGTTTGGAATCCGGGCGGCGCGAGTACGCGGGAGAATTCCGCCAGCACCAAGGGATGAGGCGACAGGATGCAGACTCGAAGTGTGCTTTTTCCTGCCTTGCTCTTCACATAATCCAGACTATACGACCAGGGTGCGGGCAGCAAGCCTTGGTAATGAGCGACGCTGCCCATCAGGCAACGTGTGAATTCGGACACACTCATGACCCCCGTCCTAAGCGGCTGTCCTTGACTGTTCGGCCTGTCCCCCCGGCCAATTAAGTGATTCGACAAGCACAGGTTAGCCCGGTGCGAGTTTCCGGCCCGGCTCTTGTGTTAGGCTGATCTCGTATCCCGCATGCTCCCGGCACTCAAACCACGTCGTTACGAGCGCGTCGGACTGCGCAGCGGCCCATTCGTGGCCTGGCAAGGGTCGGCTGGCCGCTCGATTTCCCGCGTCGCCACCTTAGGCTTGGGGGGCCTATTTATCGCAGCCGCAGAACCCGCCGGGATCGGAGAAGGCATTAAGATGGTTTTTGAAATTCCCGGCGGTGAGGTCCGTGCCCGGGCCATGGTACGCAACTCGCATCCCGGCACGGGCATGGGCGTCGAATTCACCTCCATGAAACCCGAGGACCGCGCGCGGCTGCATCGGCTGCTGAGCAAGCTTCTTACAGTCCTACCAGACAAGCAGCCTAACTAGCGCCGTTCCAACTTGTTGCTACGAATTTCAGCCAGCCCCGAACCTGACGGGGATCGGTTAATCACTTAGCAAGACGTAGGCGTAGGTCATCGCACCTCCAGCCATTTGGTCAAAATAGTTGGAACGGCGCTAGCAGACAGAGCGCGCAGAGTCGCTTGGGCGGCCGCTATCTTTGCGGGAATAGAAGTGATTCCAGCATATCCGCGCGGGCTTTTTCGTCCGAGGCGATCACTTGCAGCAGATCCGTGACCGAAATCATGCCGCGAAATACGCCTTGAGCATCGACCACCAGCAGGTGAAAGATGCCGTGCTTCTCCATTTGCCGCAGACATTCGTCGAGCGCCATCTCCGGGGCAACCGTGACCAGTTCGCGCGTCATGATTTCAGAAACGGGGATTTCCGCAGACTTGTTTTCCGCAGCCACCTTATCCGAAATGTCACTCTGTGAAACCACCCCTACCAACTTTCCCGCGCCATCCAGCACGCCGACCGCTCGAACCTGTCGTTCACGCAGATAGCGCGCGGCCTGATGCGCGGTCGTCTCCTCGGAGATAGCAAAGACCTGGACCCTCGTGCGGATAACATCGGCGACATTCATGGGACCCTCCTGAGGCAGACATTAATGGGATGTTAGGGCCGCAAGCCCTGCCAGCGCAACTGCAACCTGAGTCGCTCAGGTTCCCGGCCGCCCGTTATTCCGGCCGAGCGTTGTTTCACTCGTCCGCAAATTCCGATTCGATTTGCGCGCAACGGGGGCAGCAGGGTAAGCGAGAGCGGGGCAAGAGATCTGCCCTTCGGTAGACTGGGTCAGGCGTGGTCTAAAATGATCTTCATGCGCTGGCCGTTATCAGAGCCCAGCATGCCGATGGCAGCCTTCAATTCGCCGAGGGGCATGACGTGGCTCACCAGCGGTTCCAGCCGAACCATTCCACGCTGCACCAGCGCGATGGAATTCGGATAATCCTCGCTCTTGGCGACCCGTGCGTTGATCAGCGCGAGTTCTTTGAAGTAGAGGTCGTAAAAGGGCAATTCCCCCTGCTTGGCGGTGATGATGCCAAAGAGCAGCAGCCGGCCGCCGGACCGGGCCATGTGGATGCCATCGGCGAGCACCGGCAGCATGCCGGTGCATTCGATCACCACGTCGGCGCCGCGCCCCTCGGTAGCTTCGCGCACTTTGCTTATGGCCTCTGCGCCTCCGGGAAATGCCCGGTCCGCCCCGAGCCGCAGCGCCAATTCGCGTTTTTCGGCGCTGCGCGTAATGCCGATTACCGGACTCGCGCCGCGCGCCTTCGCTAATTGCACGTGCAACTGGCCGGTCACGCCGAGACCCAACACGGCCACGGCTTCACCTGGGAAAATATTGATTTGCCGCTGCGCGTGCAGGCAGGTGGTCAAGACCTGGATCAAAGGCGCAGTTTGATTATCAATCGACTCGGGAAGCGGAAAAACGTGAGTCGCGGGGGCGACTACGTATTCCGCGAAGCCGCCGTTCGCATCGCGGCCCAGCAGCATGCCGTTGGGACAAAGGTGCGTCTGCCCGATGCGGCAGTGGAAGCAGGCGCCGCAATAGAGTTCCGGGTCGATGATCGCGCGATCCCCGGGCCGCACGATGGCGCCAGCGCCCGCTTCCACGACTTCGCCGATCATTTCGTGGCCCATGATGCGCGGATAACGCACGGGAATGGCGCCGCTATAAATCTTGTAGTCGGTGCCGCAAATCCCGCTGTACATCACGCGGACCAGCACCTGGCCCGGACCGATTGCCGGGCGCGCAACTTCGCCCAAGGCCAGTTCGTTCGGCGCGCTGAGGACCATTGCCTTCATAAATTTCTCTCGAGCTCTTTATGCAAGCCTAAGCCGGGCTTGCTTGCGGCTTGGCCTTCAAGGCCTCGGGATTCACGGGATTTTTCGGCGCTTCGCCTTTGAGCACGCGGACCACTTCCTCGGCCGCCTTGGTCTGCAAATCGACCAGGGACTCCTCCGAATAGAAGCTGGTATGCGGTGTGATGATCACGTTGGCCCGCCCAAAAAGCGGCGAATCCGTTGGCGGCTCCTTGGGCATGACATCGAGCGCCGCGCCGGCCAGTTGTCCCGCATCCAGCGCCTGGGCCAAGGCCGCCTCATCCACGATAGGGCCGCGCGCCGTATTGATCAAATATGCGTGCGGCTTCATCTGCCGGAACGCGCCGGCATTGAACAAACCCTCGGTCTCCGGGAGGAGCGGGCTGTGAATGGAAACGTAGTCGGAGATCTTCAGCAGCTCGGCAAATTCCACGCTCTCGACGCCGGCGCGCTCGAAAATATCTTTGGGGATATAGGGATCATGGCTGACCACGCGCATGCCGAACGATTTGGCCTTCGGTGCCACAAGCTGCGGAATTCTCCCGAAGCCCACCAAGCCCAGCACAGTTCCGCGCAGGCGATGAATGGGAACGACGGCCGGCATCTCCCACTTCCCGGCATGAACCATGGAATTCGCAAACGGGATTTTGCGAACTGCGGAGAGCAGGAGCGCCATGGTGTGGTCGGAGACTTCGTCGATGCAGTAGTCGGGAACTTTGGTGACGACGATGCCCCGTTCGCTGGCCGCGGGAATATCGACGTTATCGACTCCGATTCCGAACCGCGAGATGATCCGGCAGCGCGTCATCTGCCGGATCATCTCCGCGGTGATTTTGGCATAGGTGGCCAGCAGCGCATCGGCGTCTCTGGCCACCCGCAAAATCGCCTCGGGCTTTGATTCCTCCGCCAGCCGCAGCTGCGCGCCGATTTTGGACAAAACGGCGCGCGCCGGGTCCAGGTTCGGAAACACGGAATCGGAAACGGCTACGTGTAGCTGAGCCATTTAACGCTTCATGGCCTCTTCCATGTGTTCCATGCGCGTGAAGACCACCGGCCCTTTGGCGGAAACGAGCACATTCTCCTCCAACCGGGTGGTCTGTTCGAGCTTGGGATGTCCCGCAAAGGTCTCGATGGCGAAGTACATGTTCTCTTTGATCTCGGCGGGATACTTGAGCGAGTACGCACGGGAGATCCACATGCCCTCGTAAAGGGTGATCCCGATACTATGGGCAAACTGCTGCAGCGTCACCGTGCCGTACTTGTCGTCGTCGTATTCGGGGAAGGCCGCCGCCACGTCCGCGGTCGTATTTCCCGGGCGCAGTTTTTCGAGTCCCGCATACATGGAGTCGTAGACTTCGTGGTAGAGATCGATCTCCTTCTGGGTCATCTTCATGCCTTGCGCGCCGCCGCACTTGAAGCAGCGCACGAAATCGATGAAGTAACCCGAGGGCCCCACGGCGTTAATATCCACGATCACCAGATCGCCCTGCCGGATCAACTTATCGGTGGCCCAACGGCGATAAGGGCTCGTATTTCCGCCTGAGGCCACGATGATGTCATAGATGATCTCGCAGCCGCGCTCCAGCATAAATTCGTGCACTTTGGACTCGATCTCGCGCTCGCGCACTCCGGGCTTCAGCCATTCGTATTTGATCCGCCACATGGCCGCGTCGCCGATGCTGGAGGCCTGCTTCAGCAGCTCGATTTCGTCGCGCGTCTTCACCACGCGCGCCTTGGATACGGCCGGCCAGCCATTCACGATTTTCAAGCCGTGTTTCTGGAATGCATCCAACGCGGGCATGTCCAGGTTATCGATGCCGATATTCTCCTTGGCCAGCCCGTTCTCCTTCAGGACTTCCACCACGCTGTCGGCCATGCGTCCGGCCATGTAGGGCACCGCGCCTTCGGCCCATTGCCAGGTAATCGCCGGACGGATGCGGCCCTCCATCCAGGGCAAGTCAATCTTGGCGCACTGCAAATCCGATCCGGCCGTTTCAAAAAGCACCGGATCGCCGCCATTGGGCACTACCGCATACCGAATGTTGATGTTGTACTTCCAGTTTCCCTGATAAGACGCGGTGGCGTAGCGTATGTTTGCCCCGGCAAACAGGACCAGCGCGCCCAGATCCTGCGCAACCATCTGCTCCTGCAGCTTCGCCAAGCGTTCCTTGCGCAGCCGGTCGAAATCCACGCGATATTGCCAATCCGCGCCCGTCTGGCTGTACAGCCGCCGCGGATCCCACTCGTGCGGCTGGCCGATAAAGCTCGTGTCCAGCCTCGAGCCGTTTACCGATGGCGATACGTGTGCCGGCGCCTTCTTCGTCTTGGTCATCTGCTCCGTTTTTGCCATGTAACTTCCACCATCCTCCCTATGAATTCAGGCAGGCTAAGATTCTCCTGTTATGTGAATGGCTCCGGGATGAGCGATTCTTCAGGGGATCGACGCCAAACCCGTAAACTTGATCTTCGAATTTACGATCTTCGGTTCACCAAAGAGCAATTCCAAAAGGGCAGGCCAATATACACTGCCGCCCAATCGCCAGTCCACACCAGCCGGAACGCAGCGAGCGAATTTCTGTCTTGCTGCATTTTGATTTCTGGACCGCTTTGCGGGGATCTGCGCCCGTTGTTTCGGAGGACCTCAGAATCTCGCTACTCCAGTATCAGAGCGCGCTTCACTGCACGGCGGCATTATTGCTTGCCCCGGCGGCCGGAGGTGCGCCTGTTCCAATCTGCTTTGGCTGCTGCTCGCGCTTGGCCTGCAGCGCCTTGAACACTTTCTCGGCAGTTGCCGGCAGCGACGTGATGCGTACGCCAACTGCGTCATAAATCGCATTCGCGATCGCCGCTGCCGTTGGCACCAGCGTTGGCTCGCCAACGCCCTTGGCGCCAAACGGCCCCGTCGGGTCGTAGCTGTCTACGATGTCGACCTCGATTTCCGGCGTGTCCAGCGAAGTCGGCACGATGTAATTCGTGAGATTGGGGTTGATATGGCGGCCATTGGCATCAAACAGCATCTCCTCCTCGAGCGCGAAACCAATGCCCATGGCCACGCCGCCTTCGACCTGCCCCTCGACCAGCATCGGGTTGATCGCCGTGCCGCAATCGTGCGACGCGACCACGCGTAGTACTTCCACCTCTCCGGTCTCATCGTCCACGTCCACTTCGGCGATCTGCGTGGCGTAGACGTATGTGCCAAACGGCTTGCCTTGCCCCGTCTCCGGGTCCAACGCCAACGTCTCCGGATTAAAAGAGGCGCTGCCGATCGGCGGTTGTCCCGAGACGACCCGCGCGTGGTTGGCCACGTCACCGATATGCATATTACGCTGCGGAAAGCCCTTCACGAAAATCTTGTGGTCCTGCGCCTCGAGTTGGGTGGCCTTCACGCCCAGCAGCGGTGCGGCGACGTCGAAAAGGATCAGCTTCGCTTTTTCGGCCGCCATTCTCGCGGCATTGCCGGTAACGTAGGTCGTGCGGCTCGCAATGGCGCCCGTGTCCATCGGCGTCGCGTCGGTATCGGCGGAAACCACGTGGACGTCATCGGTGGCGATCCCCAGTTCTTGCGCGGTGATCTGCGCCAAAATCGTCAGCGAACCTTGGCCCGTCTCCACCGTGCCCGTGAGCAGAGTTGCCGTGCCGTCCTCATTCACCTTCACCACGGCCGCGCTCGGATTCGCGGCCACAGTGAAGCCGATCGGATACCACATGCAAGCCATGCCGCGTCCGCGCCGTTTCATGACTATGCTCCGTTCCCGTTTCCAGTGCCGTTGCCGATTCCATTCCAGCCGAAGCGCTTCGCCGCCCGCAACAGCGATTCTTTCACCACCACGCTGTGCAGCTTCTGACTGGTCGGACTGAGCGAGCCCTCATCGAATGCGTTCAGCAAGCGGATCTCCAGCGGATCGATACCCAGAGCCTTGGCGATATCATCCATGTGCGATTCGTAGGCAAAACACACCTGTGGAGCGCCGAATCCCCGCATCGCGCCGGTCATCGTCTTGTTCGTATAGACGACAAACGCCTCCGCATAGAGATTCTCGATATTGTACGGACCGGCCGAAAGGATGCAGGCCTTCCCGAGCGTCGTCTCACTCCAGGAGCAATAAGCGCCGCCGTCGAGGACCAGGCGAATCTTGCGGCCCAGAATCTTGCCCTGTTTCGTGACGCCCGTCTTGTAATCCATGATCAGCGGATGTCGCGTCGTCGAAGAGGTGAACTCTTCGGCACGGGTGTAAACGCACTTCACCGGCCGTCCGGTCTTCTTC
>QHYR01000102.1 GCA_003223315.1 Acidobacteriota bacterium
TTGGTTTTTCTCGGGCAAGATTTTTCTATACAGGTGAGCCGACCCCGGGAACTTCTGCCGCCGGCGTAGCGGGCTTTATCGCCGGAGATCCTGTGGGAGCCGTCGTCGTGGGCGGCAGCGCGGCCTCAAATCCCCAAGCGCAGATCGGATTGGCGGGAAGCAATAACGGCAGCAATCTTCACGTGGCACGTAATCTTTTCACGCTCTCCGACCAAGTCTCATGGACGAAAGGGCGGCACCAATTCGAGTTTGGCGTATGGCTTCAACCCTTCCAGTCAAACGAGGAACTCGCGCTGAGCCAATTCGGCCAAATGACCTTTACCAGCCTGCAGAACTTTCTCAAGGGCACAGGAAGCCTGCTGTACGACGCGACACCTACGCCCCTGGGCTGGCGCTCCTTTTTCGGCGCCTGGTATCTCGAGGATGCAATCCATTTCAGCCCGAAGCTCGTGCTCTCTCTCGGGTTCCGAGCGGAATCGAGCAGCGGGTGGAATGAAGCGCACGGACGCGCCTCCAACTACGCTTTCAACAATGGCGTGATCGCAACTCAGCCTCACGTGGGAAATGCTCTCTTCACGGTCAATCGCGCAAAGTTTCTGCCGCAACCCCGCATGGCCATCGCCTGGAGCCCCTTCGGCAAGGCTACGGTGATTCGTGCCGGATTCGGCATGTATGACGATCTGCAGGATGCCCTGGGCTATCGTGCCGCTCAAAACGCGCCCTTCAACCCAACCTATGTGCTGCCTGCCGGTTCGATTGCAACTTTCCGGCTTCCGATCCAGCCTGGCGCTCCGTCCGCGGCCAGCGCCTTGCTTACGCCGGGCGGCATTCAACCGGACATGTACACGCCCACAGTCCTTGAATACTCGCTAAGGTTAGAACACCAGCTCTCTCCCAATGCCTGGATGAGCGTCGGCTACATCGGAAGTCATGGTTATCGCGAACTCATCGGCGTAGACGCCAACGAGCCGACTCCGGTCATCTGCCCCGCAGCGCCTTGTCCGGCGACGTTCCCGGCAAGTTTCGGAGCCTTGACTGGAGCTGCAGTTCCCGCCGGAACCTACTTCATTCCCCCAGGCACGCCGAAGGCAAACCCGGCACTGGCAAACACGTGGACGTGGTTTTCTGAGGGATCCAGTTCGTACCATGCATTGCAAACTGATTTCAACTACCGTTTCCGCGGCAGCCTTTCAATTCGTGCCGCTTATACCTGGTCCAAAGCTCTCGACGACGGAGATTCTTTGAACGCTTCAGCGGCCGCAAACGCTCCTGGTCTGGTGGCCAATCCTTTTGACGTGCGCGGCGATTGGGGCCTGGCCACCTACGATGTAAGAAATCTCAGCGTGATTACAGGAAGCTATGCATTGCCATTCGGACGAGGAAAGCGCTACTTCAGGAACGCTGGCACGACCACGGACCATCTGTTAGCAGGGTGGAGCCTGGAGAGCATTGTCACAGCACAATCAGGTTTCCCCTTCACACCCCAACTCAGCTACAACCCCTCCAATAATGGCGACACACGGAACCCCGTCCGTCCGTTTGTAAATCCGGCATTCACAGGTCCGGCAATTCTCGGCAATCCGAATCACTGGTTCAATGCGAATGCGTTCATCGGCCCGCCAAGCACCAGCGGGTTTTATGGCGACTTGGGCCGAGATGCGCTGATTGGTCCCGGCCTGGCAACCTGGGACTTCTCGACTCTGAAGGACACACGGCTGACCGAAAGAATCAATCTGCAATTTCGTGCGGAGTTCTTCAACCTGCTGAATCGCGCCAATTTCAACACGCCTAACTTGATTACTTTTGCGCCTGGTCCGACCACCGGCGCCGCTGGAGTTGTCTCGCCGACGGCAGGGGCAGTGACCAGTACCTCCACGACTTCGCGACAAATTCAATTCGGGCTGAAGCTGCTCTGGTAAACCAGTCGCTCGAGGACACCGGAGTTTGACCGCGGTGCCATAGCCCGATAGCATCTGCGCGGAGGCTAATCAGAGATGCCTGATCCGCCGCAGAAGCGGCCCGCGCGACAGATGCGACAGATCACTCCGCTGCTCCGGGACGCGGCCCCCCTGCTCATGCTGGCCTCCGCTCTGTTCTATACCAACCGCTGGCTTGCCTTAACCGACGAAGAAACGTCCGCTCTCAGCGCAGCCGCTCAGAATGTCACCACACTTTTCGCTGCTGCGCGATCTGCCGCCGGGAACGCTCGTCCACCAATATATGAACTGCTGCTCCACCTATGGCTGCGGATCGCCGGTGGTGCATTCGACTGGTTGCGCGCACCAGCCATTGTTTGCTTTGTGCTTGGCTTATGGCTCCTGTCACGCGTGGCCCGGCAATTGGGTGGAGAAGAAAGTAGCAGCGCCCTGGTATGGTTGGGCACGCTTTGGCCGTTTGGATTTCACGCGGGGCGCCTGGCGGGGCCCTACGCGTTCGCATTTTTCCTGATTGCGGCGGTCACCTGGCAATATTTTCGCTACACCCGTTCCCGCCGCGGCTCCGATTGGATTATCTTCTGCGTTTTATCTTTGGTTCTGCTCCATACCAATGATTTCGGTTGGGCGATGATGGTCCTCCTTGGTGTTGATTATTGGTGGCGAATCCCCGAGAGCAAAGATCCCCAAAGCGATTCTCCGGAAAGCAAGCGGTCCGAAGGAAAAAGAAAAACCGAAACAATCTTAGCTACTACGGCGGTGCTGGCCATAGGATTTACGCCGCGCTGGACCGTCTTCGTCCGGGAACTACATTCGCATCTGGCCTGGCCTCATTCCGTTCGATTTCTATTTTTGAACGCAGTTTACAATCTCTATATCTTTTTCGTAAGCCAGTCGGTTGCGCCGTGGTTCTGGCGCTTCAGCATTCCCGCCGCCATTGGTGTCGTTGTTCTCTTGATTGTTGTGTTCGCCGGGGTCCGTGGCGAAGCACGGCACTTCTTGATTTTTTCTTTATTGTTGTTTGCCTTGATGGCGCTGGCCGGAATCCTGCAGGCGAAGCGGCTACTGCTGGTCGGTCCGTGGTTTTTGTTGCCTATAGCGATTGCCCTGGGCAGAATCGAGAAATTCCCATGGCGCATCACCATGGCGGTCGCGCTGGCGATGGTAGCAGCAATTGGCTGGTATGGAGCGCTGAATAGACGATACTACGCCGAGCCGCGTTTCTTCGAGCCGTGGAGCATTGTTGCACAGGATGCAGCGGACGCCGTTCGCAGCGGCTCCGCCGTAATCAGTAACGACAACTCGTTCTTTTTCTACCTCACCTATGCATTGAAACCATCCCAGCCAAATTCCTCCTGGCGTTTTCGGGGCGCTCTACCAAGGGAAGTTCAATATCCCTCGGTATGGGATCACAAGCAGTGGGAAGAGGCAGGACGCCCCATGCCAGCGAGCGTGCTGTTGGTCCGTGGTTCTTCGCCGCCGGACGAATTAATCGCCATGAACGATGCGGGCGAATGGCTCAGCGGCCGCTGTGGAGACCGCATCACTCGCTATTTGGCACGCGATGCCGCTTATACCTGGAAACAGCGTTTTGTCCCCAATTTTTCGGGTCCGGCCTGGCGCATTGAGATTCGCCAATACTTCTGTGGACAAAGCACCGCTCCGCCACCGGCCGGCAGCGTCGCGCCTGGTGGCTCCCACGGATGAATAGCCGCTGCGCCTAACAATAATGAACGGAACTGTGAGTTGGCGAGAAGAGCGGACTTCGGCCAGAAAAACAGTGCACGAGCCAGGCTAGTAGGCCCATCGCATCAGCACGCCTCCCGTCGTGTAGCCCGCCCCAACTGCGACCACCACCACCAGATCGCCCTTCTTTAGCCGGCCTTGGCGAACCGCATCGCAAAGACCCAAAGGAATAGTGCCTCCCGTGGTGTTCGCGAATCGATCGATATTCACCATTACCTTGGAATCATCCAGTCCGAGTCTCTCCTGCATGGCGCGAATGATCCGCAGGTTCGCCTGATGAGGCACCACCAGCGCCACATCTTTATGGGAATACCCATTGCGCTCCAGAAGTCCACACGAAATCTCGGCCATTCGCCGCACTGCGTATTTAAAAACTTGCTTTCCCTCTTGATGGACGTAATGCATTTTGCGGTCCAGTGTCTCATGCGATGCTGGGTGCAGCGAGCCGCCGCCGGGCATAAAAAGATATTCACCGCCCGAACCATCAATGTCGTGATCAAAATCGAGAATTCCCTCAGCATCGGACTCCGAGGGTTCCAGGAGCACCGCTCCGGCGCCGTCGCCGAAAAGAACGCAGGTATTGCGATCGCGGTAATCGAGGATCGAACTCATGACGTCGCTGCCGATGACCAGCGCCTTCTTGTGCGTGCCCGCCCCGACGAATTGCGCGCCGATGGTCAACGCGTAGACAAATCCGGAACATGCTCCGGAAAGATCGAAACCCCACGCGCGCGTCGCTCCGATCCGGTTCTGAACCAGGCATGCCGTGGCCGGAAAGAACATGTCCGGCGTCACTGTCGCAACGATGATTAGATCAATTTCTTCAGGCTTGGTGCGGGTTTTTTCCAGAAGTTGTTGAGCGGCGGCCGTGGCCAGGTGTGATGTGGCCATGCCGCTATCCACGATGTGCCGTTCGCGTATACCGACGCGCTGCTGAATCCATTCGTCGGTGGTATCCACCATGCGTTCCAGATCGGCATTCGTGAGTAGCCTTGGGGGCACATACCCCGCGACTCCCGTAATCTTTGCGGCAAGGCGTCTCCCCATTACCTGTCTCTCTAAGATCGGCTCTCAATCTGGCTAGTGTCTAAAGAAGCGCGATTCTACGCAATCATCAACCAAGTGACAAGCAAAGCTGTGTGGCTCCGCGGCGGGGCCGATTGATTAAGGAGTGCTTTGTTTGGCGGGAATGTCGTTACCTTCCAAGGACCGTTGCGGCAGGTGTTGAACAGCTTCAATGAATACGCGGACCAGTTCCGGATCAAATTGCGAACCGGCACAGCGTTCTAATTCCTCAAAAGCTGCGGCCGGAGTCCGCGCCTTCTTATAAATTCGTTCCGAGGTAATCGTATCGTATGCGTCGGCAATCGCGATGATGCGCGAGCCTATGGGTATCTGCTCGCCCACGAGACCCTGGGGATAGCCCGACCCGTCGAACATCTCATGGTGATGGCAAACCATCTTTCGAATGCGCGAAATTGTTTGCAGCGGCTCGAGCATTCGGTCGCCGTAGACCACGTGCTCCTTCATCTTTTCCCACTCGTCTGCACTAAGAGGGCCGCGCTTGCCCAGGATCTCTTCCGGAACGCCTACCTTTCCGATGTCGTGAAGGAGCGCCCCGAGTCGAATTTCGCCGATCTCCTCTTCCTTCAGTCCCAAGGCGTCGGCAATGAGTGCCGCATAAGCAGCGACTTTTTGCGAATGCCCCTGCGTGTAGTGATCCTTGGAGTCGATGGCCAGGGCCAGCGAGGTTACCGTGTCGATCAGAGCCGGGGGGATATTGCCGCACAGTCCTTCCGTCTCCGAGAACCCATCTTCCAGACTCCGCGAGTCGAGTTCGGCGGGGCTCAGCGACGCCGCAAATTGATGCAGGCGTTCGCGAATTTCGTTGAACGCCTCAGGACCCGTGGAGAAAAGGCGCTTGAGGGTAACGCCGAGGTAAGCCTCCAGGACATCGCGCTTCCATTTTTTGCTTTCCGCCGCATCGCAATGGTCAGCGGTGGACACAACATTGCCGCCTTCATGCTTGGAGATATACATGGATGCGTCGGCGACCTGAATCAACTCCTGGGGCGTTGAGCCATGTACCGGGAAGCTGGCAATGCCGAAACTCGCGGTGATGGTCTTCTCGCGGAGCAGAGGATCCTCACAAATTGCGGGCCGCAGCTTCTCGGCTATCTGGACCGCCTGCGCAGCGTTGGTTTCGGGCATGAGTATAACAAACTCGTCTCCACCGTAGCGGGCCACCACATCAGAGCGCCGGCAGTGCTGTTCCAGAATCTGGCCTACGCGGTGCAGTACCAGATCGCCCTCGAGATGCCCATAGAAATCGTTTACGAACTTGAAACGGTCCAGATCAATTAAGACCAGTGAAAAGTGCCGGCTCGCGCGCGTCGCGCGCTTCCATTCGGCCGACAGCGCTTCCATCAGATAGCGATGAGTCTTTACGCCAGTCAAACCATCGGTAATGGCTTGCTCCTGCGCTTTTTGCAACGTCAGAGCGTTGTGCAGCGCCACGGAAATTAGATCGGCAAGGGTATGCAGCAACCGCATGTCTTCTTCGGAAAAATCTGTGGGCTCGGCGGTCTCCACGTAAAGCACGCCATGGAGCTGGTCGGCGTAAAAGACGGGCAGAGCCAGCACCGACGTCGATCCCTCCAGAACGGTTCCAGACATTTCCGCGCCGGCGAGATTGCGTGCCAGGAAAATCTGTCCGCTGCGAGCCACTTTGCCGACGATGCTTTCGCCCAAGGGCAAGCGCCGCCCCAGGGCGCCCCGCCGCCGGCCGGCTTCCGCTTGGATGATGACTTCTTTAGTCGCATAGTCGAGCAATCCGATGCCAACGTGGTCAAAGGCAAGGCCGCGTTCCAGTTGTTCGGCCACTCTGGATAACATTTCCTCGGGATTGAGTGTAGTGATGGCGTGGCGCGAAATGTTGTTCAGCAGCGTCAGGTGTCGCGATTTGGTTTGTTCTTCTCGAAACAAGCGCGCATTTTCTATGGCGATACTGGCCTCGCTGGCCAATACACGCATCATTTCCAGATGCCCTTCGTCGTAGAGGTTCTCTTGGAGTCCTCGCAGTGCCATCACGCCAATGGCCTTGTCATACGCGACCAAAGGCACCCCGCAGAATGAGCCCGTCTCCTGAACCGGGCGCAATCCGAGCTTGATAGCCTCTTGCATCAGGTTTTGCCTGATCAACAACGGCTGTCGGGTTCGGATGATGTGCTCGGTAAGATGATCGCCAAAAGGCCTGCTCCGCTTGGGCAAGCGAATTCCTTCTGTGATTTCCAGCTCGAAACGAATCTGGTTCTCTTCCGCATCATACATGGCGACGTAAAAGTTGCTTACATCGAACATCCGCTTAAGTGCCGCAAAAATCTTGTTGAAAAGCTCATCCACGTCGAGCGTGGAGCTTAGTGCGCGCCCAATCTCGTTCAGCAGGTGCAATTCCTCAGAGCGCCGGGTGGTCTGTTGAATCAAATAGCTGTTCTCCACAGCCATGCCGATCTGGTGGCCCAGGGTTAGCAGTAGCCGTAGCTCAGCCTGTGTGAACCGGCGATTCTCAGGCGTGCTCAGCAGCAGCAAGCCGAAAGGTTCCTCCTTGGCCTGAAGACTAATGGCGATGACGGTTCGCATGCCGTGGGTCATGGCCAGCTGCCGAAAACGCAAGAATGCCGCCTCATGCTCGAACGCGCGCCAGGAGGTGTCGTGTTCAAGCTCGCGGAAGACCACTAACCCTCCCAGCCGGGAAACCAATTGCAGGAACTCGCTGTCCAGATTGTCTTCCGCAATGGCACGGCAAAACGCCGTATCCATCCCCACCGAGGCGGTGGCGGTGAGTTCGTGCGTGCCATGCCGGTGCAAGCTCAGGAGTCCCGAAGGAAGCCCGACGACGCTCAGCACCCGCTCGAGCGCCTCCACCAAGGTCTTTTGTATCTCGCCACCCATGAAGCTCGACGTGGTGAGATTCAAACTGGAAAGCGCCAGAATATTGAGTTGAACCCGCCGCTTCTGGTCCTCATACAACACCATGACCATTACCGCAGCAGCCAATAGGGAGGGAAAGCTGGCGATCACCGCGAAGTCCGTTCCCGCTGGCCTGCTCAGCGGCCCGAAAGCCAGTCTCACCAACGGTATGATGGCCCAGCCAGCGAACGCCGCCGCCAGTACCCAGTCGCCGTGGCTTTCTTGGCGACGCGCTGCTTGCCAGAAAACAAAGGCCACTGAGAGGTGCACGGCGATCATGCCAATCTGCTGAGCCATCCACAGGTGTTCGAAGCGCACGGAAAGAGCGTACAAGCCGAACCACGACCCCATCAGCAAAGCGGCTGGAGTCCATGCCCGAGAATTCACATAGAGCCGGGCCGCACAGAAGAATGCCACTCCGCTCGCCACAATGAGGGACCTGCCTGCAAACATCAGCCAACTGGATGGCCCCGGCTCCGATGTTCCCAACCAGTATGTTGGCCCGATCGTCAGGTCATGCAGCACCAGCAAATACCAGCCGATCGTCCACACCTGAAGATAGCGTTGCGGCTTGATCCTCTGGAGGTAGGTGAAAAAGCCCGCGGCGAGCGTATGTACAGCCAGGATACTAAACGAAAGGATGCCAATGTGCATGAAAGTGGTGTGTATCACTGGGTAGTTTTCCCACACCTGCACTTTAGGCGGATTTTTAAAGGATTATGCACAGCCGTCGCAGCCAGCGGATTCCTTCTCTCACGCGGCTCGGGTCGTTGAAGAATCGACAAATGTTCTCTACCACACCCTCCTTTTGACTATAGACTACGGCCCGCAGGCGAGCAACGGTACGGGGGTACTAAGAAGGGAACATTGTCCGTGCCCGTTTCGATACCGCTCCGTCCGCTGATTGTGCTACTGCGAAAGGCTTCCAAAAATGGCGCGGTTCGGCGCTCCACGGGACCGAAAACGGCCATTGGCGCCAAGGAGCCGTTTGTTTAGGCCTTGGTTGGCTCGCGTTTGCCGCTGGCATCGGCTATCATCAATTTTTTTGCGATTGAATGGCTGGACACCTGTGTCATATTCGGACCATCCTCGAAGCCAAGCCGCAGACGCGCGCGGGGAAGGCGTTCGCGTGCGTTTCGCCCCTTCGCCTACCGGATTCCTCCACGTCGGCGGCGCTCGCACTGCCCTATTTAACTGGCTTTTTGCACGAAATCAGCGTGGCACATTCATCCTCCGCATCGAGGACACCGACCTCGAGCGCAATCGCCCGGAATTGGTCGAAGGCATTCTCGATGGCCTGCGCTGGCTAGGGCTCGATTGGGATGAGGGCCCTTTCTATCAATCCCAGCGCCTCCCCGGCTATGCTGCTGCAGCAGAAAAACTGCTCTCCAAGGGCGCTGCTTATCTCTGTCATTGTCCTCCGGAAAAGTACGCGGGCGGCGATTCCGCAGACGAAGCTGGCACCGCCAAAAGTGAAATAAAGCGAATCGTTCGCTGCTCTTGCCGCGACGCTAAGCCATCCACTGCCGATCAGAATCCGGCGGTGCGTTTCCGCGTGCCTCTGGGTACAACTACGCGCTTTGATGACGCTGTTTTCGGTCCACGCGAAATCCATAACGATGAGATGGAAGATTTCGTGCTCCTCCGCTCCGCGCGCAGCGCGAGCGGCGGGACGGCCTTGCCCACCTATCAACTCGGCGCCGTAGTCGACGACATTGACATGCGCATCACGCACGTAATTCGCGGCGCCGACCATATTTCCAATACGCCCAAGCAGATTTTGCTCTACCGCGCCTTGGATGCCGTGCCGCCTGTCTTTGCGCACGTCCCTCTCATTCTCGGACCGGACCGCACCCGCCTCTCCAAGCGGCATGGCGCGACCAGCGTGAGCTCCTATCGCGATGAAGGCTTTCTGCCCGAAGCCTTCCGCAATTTCCTGGCCCTTCTGGGTTGGTCCAGCGGCGATGATACCGAAATGTTTCGCACCTCCGATCTGATCCAGCGCTTCTCTCTCAGCGGTGTCAGCCGGACCAATGCCGTCTTTGACCGCGCCAAGCTCGAATGGTTCAACCAGCAATATCTGCAAAAGCTTCCTCTTGAAGAATTGCTTCCTGCGATCCAGGCCGAATTGGAGAAAGCCGGCCTTTGGCGCCCTGAGTGGGGTGCATCTCAACGGGAATGGTTCGCACGCACAGTGGACTTATTGCGTCCTCGAACGCGCCTTCTGTCGGATTTCTCGCATTGGGCTCGCGCTTTTTTCACTGACGACTTCGATTACGATCTCGCCGCACGCGAAAAGTTCTGGAAAGACGAGCGCCTGCCGGATTTGCTGACGCGGCTGACGGACGAACTGGCCGCCCTGCCTGATTGGACTCACGATGCCTGCGATCGCGCGTTGCGCCAACTCGCCGAAAAAGCTGGCGTAAAAGCCGCGCTCTTGATCAACGCAACCCGCGTGGCTTTGGTGGGGCAGCCCGTAGCTCCGCCGCTGTTTGACACGATGTTAGTGCTCGGGAAAGAACGCGTGGTGGGACGCCTGCGGCGCGCCCTCCCGGCCATCTCTGCGCGTTCCGCGGCAGGCTAAGTTCGACTGGCGGATGTCGCCGCTGCCAATCGCGCTCAGTTTCAAAAAAACGAGCCGCAATAGCGATCAGCCGGGCCTCCTCAAATCGTCGCCCCACGAATTGCAGCGCCACCGGCAAACCGGCTTGCGTAACTCCGCAAGGCATGGATATTGCCGGCAGTCCAGTTAGGTTGCCCAACCGATTCCGGTCCACAAAGGCACTGCGTAGGCTCATTTCCACATCGCCCGCCTGAACACGCTCCGCCCCTATCGGCGGAGCAACCACGGGAACTGTGGGGATTACGATGGCTTCCGCATTCTCGAGAACGCTCTCGACTTCAACGCGCGCTCGCCCCATCAATTCCTGTGCGTTCAGATAATCGAGAGCCCCCGTTTTGCCGCCTTGCTCGAGCCGGCAACGCACATCCACGCCGTATTCGCTCGCACGCGCCGGGAAGTAGCCAGCGCGTTCGTGCAACCCGCTCGCCTCAACCGCGGCGATCAGGTTGGCCGCCTCGACCCCCGCCAGAACCGTTGGCAGAGAAATCTCTTCGAGCTCCGCGCCCGACTTGACGAAATCAGCGACGGCCGCCTCCGTGATCCTGCGTACTTCTGGATCCATATTGACCCAAAAGTGTTCCTTCGGACGCGCCAGACGCAGGCGCTTTCGCTTCGGCGCACGCCGAAAATCCTTCTCCCTGCGAGCCAGGCTTGTGGGGTCCAGCGGGTCGCGTCCCGCGATGCATTCCAATATGAGCGCCGCGTCCAGGGCGCTTCGCGCAATGGGCCCCACATGATCGAAACTAGGCGCCAGCGGAAAGACACCATGGACGCTGACGCGCCCAAATGTGGGCTTAAGACCTACAACGCCGCACAACGCGGATGGAATGCGGATGGATCCGCCAGTATCGCTGCCGATGGCCGCCGCACATAGACCGGCGGCTACGGCTGCCGCTGAGCCTCCGCTTGAACCTCCCGCGATCCGGCCCGTGTTCCATGGATTTCGCACCGGGCCATAGTGCGGGTTCTCCGAAGTCACGCCGTATGCGAATTCGTGCAGATTCGTCTTGCCGAGAACGATGGCGCCTGCGCGACGCAATTTCCGAACCACGGTGGCATCGTCGGACGGCACGAAATCGCGCAGGATAAGTGAGCCCATGGTCGTGCGGAGATTTCGCGTCTCAATATTGTCTTTCAGTGCCAGTGGGATGCCGTGAAGAACCCCCCGGCGTTTCCCGCGAAGCAATTCCCTTTCCGCTGCGCGCGCTTCCGCAAGGGCACTCTCGGACGCCACCGCTAGAAAAGCATTCAGCTTTGGATTGAGCCGCTCAATCCGCGATAAATAGAGCTGGGTCAATTCTACCGGCGAGACTTTCCTTTTCGCCAGCAGCGCTGAGAGCGCTTCGATGCCCGCAAACTCAAGCTCGTGCATGGAATTGGTTTTGAGTTCTGCCAGTGCGAATTGTAACTCAGCCTTTGGCCTTTTCGCTTTTGAGGCGCCGCTTAATTCATGTTAACGACGACTCGTGCCTGCACCTGCCTGCGGTACACGATTGGCGACACTCTAGGTGATATCTCCCTCTCGCATCCGGGGCTGCGGCTATAGAATGTACCTGCCCCGGGGCCCTGCCTCGGGCACCGTCCGCAGCGCAAAAACGAGACGGTGATACAAACCTGCATGCAGTGCGGCGCCATTAACGGCGCCGAAGCGCGTACCTGCTGCCTTTGCGATACGCGCCTGTCAAAAAGCCCAGACGCTAGTTCTGTCCCTATACCCGCCCAACTGAGAAGCGAAGGGAATCTGGCCTTCGAACCGGATTGGCGCAGTGAGGTTTCCCAGAGGCTCGAAGCCTACTGTGTGCGCCGGGCGCGTCCTCGCGACAACCGAGCACAACCGGAATTGGCATTCACCCCGCCGATTTCGCTCCAACCGGCCGAGGTATCCGCTGAGGTACACAGTTTTGAAGCGCCCCCCGCCAGGATCACGAAATGGCACTTTCGGCCCGCCCGGGTGGAGCGCCTGGAAATCGACGTGGGGCAACCCGCCTTCGATTTCGCCAGCAATGGCGTCCCTGCGGGTCCGAAGACTGTCTCTCCCTACGATTCTCCCCTAATCTCCGTTGCCTCACTTCTTGAGCGGCGCCGTGCAGGTGTGCTTGATGTGACTTTCCTCTTATTTGCGTACGGCGGCTTCCTGATGCTCTTTCGTGCCTTTGGTGGCCGCTTCAGCTTTAGCAGGTTCGATGCGCTGGTCACGGTGGCAATCCTGGGCCTTCTCTACGCCCAATATGTCGCGCTGTTTACTTACTTTGCTCGGGCCACGCCGGGAATGATGCTTCGCGGACTTCACGTCGCTAGCCTGGACGGCCTTGATCCCTCGCCGCGCCAATTGCTCTGGCGAAGTCTGGGATACCTGATCTCTGCCGGCACCATGATGCTCGGTTTCCTCTGGGCCCTCTGGGATGAAGATCAACTTTCCTGGCATGATCGCATTTCGCGAACCTGCGTCACGTCAGATCTCGCCGCCTTGTCCAGCGAGCCCTGTGGTTAGTCCAGCGCCGGTCACTCAGGTTTTGGAACGAAACAGCGCAGTTTGCTGCACGTGACGGGCAATCAGGCCATCTAAACAAGGGTTGTCAGCCGACTTTGCCGGGCCCACGAGGTGAGTTCATAGCTGCCGTGATACAATGACTTGACGGTAGGCCACCGGCGGCAACGGGCCCTGCTGCACCGCAACTCGGGTTGGGAGTAAATCGTATGAGTCGCTTCGCCAAGATTGCAGTCGTATCCTTGTCCCTGCTGATCTTTTCCTATGTCGGCTTGGGCTACATGTTGGGCAAGTCTGACGATGACAAGGCCTACCGTTCTCTCACCGTCTATGGCGAAGTTCTGCAACGCGTACAGGAAGACTATGTGGATGAGCCCAATCTCTCCAACGTGACCGCCGGCGCCCTTCACGGCTTACTCGAATCCCTGGATCCTTTTTCCGGTTATCTGAGCTCCCGGGAATATGCGGATTTTAAGGAGAAGCAGAAGAACAACACGCGCGGCGAAATCGGGGCGACTCTGGCGAAGCGCTTTGGATACATCGTGGTCGTTTCTGTATTGCCCGATAGTCCTGCGGAGAAAGCGGGGCTGCGCAGCGGTGATATCGTCGAAGAGATTGCCGACTTCACGACGCGCGAGATGTCTGTCGGGCAGGCGAATTCCTTGCTTGCGGGGGCTGCTGGAACAACTGTCAAGCTCGCGCTGGTGCGCCGCGGAAAAACGGAGCCGCAGCCCGTCACGCTTACCCGCGCGGTTATTCCTGTGCCTCACCTCACCGGTGACAGAATTGATGATGGCGTCGCCTATGTTCGCATTCCTTCGCTGCAAACCGGGGCCGCTGCCGAACTGCGGGATAAACTCCAGCAGCTCGATCGGCAGGGCTTGCATAAGCTGGTACTCGATTTGCGCGATTGTGCTCGGGGACCTGCGTCAGAAGGAATTGCTGCTGCCCAGCTCCTGGTTCCCTCCGGCACGATTGCCGTCTTGAAAGGGCAGACCGTCTCCCGCCAGGAATTCGACGCCGCGCCCGACAAAGTTGTCTGGCACGGTCCGATCGCCGTCTTGATCTCGCCCAGCACCTCTGGCGCCGCCGAGATCGTGGCCGCCGCGGTTGGGGATAATCATCGCGGCGACGTGGTTGGCGAGCGTACCTTCGGTGCCGCCTCCGAGCAGAAGATTGTTCCGCTCGAAGATGGTGCCGCGCTTGTGCTCACCGTCGCCTATTACTACACGCCGGAGAATAAGTCGATTCTCGAAAATGGTGTGGTCCCGACCGTGGAGGTCGCGACAACTCCTCCAGGGCTTGCACTCGACGAACAGGTGCCGGCGCCGCTCGGCGTTAATCAATTGCCTTCTAAAGATGATCCCGTCGTTCGCAGGGCGCTCGATCTGCTGAAGAACGACACCCGCAAAGCCGCTTAGCAATCAAAAACAGCCTTCAGCCGAGCTCGCTCTGGAGTCACCCTCGCTCATTTTTCATCGTGAGCGCCGGGCTAATCCAGTGTTTCCGAGACGAGCGGAGCCACGTGCCTGGCGATGGCGGGAGCCGAAGTGAGCCCTGGAGACTCGATTCCCACCAGGTGGATTGCACGCGGATACGTAGGGTCGCGCGCAATCACGAAGTCGGCTATGCCTTTTCCTCCGGGCGGCACGAGCTTGGGACGAATTCCCGAATAGGCCAGCCGCAGGTCTTCTAGGCACAGCTCAGGAAGTAAGCCCCGCGCATCCTGCAGGAATTCTTCTAGCGGCAGCCGATTGTGCTCGTAGTCATTTTTATCGTCCACGTAATGCGCCGTCGGCCCCACCAGCACAGTTCCCCATAGTGTTTTCGTGAGATGCACGCCCAGGCTCAGCCTGTCGTGATGTGGCAAAGGATAAACCAATGCGTTGACTAGATCCGCTCGGCTGCGTACCACCTCCGCATATTCACCGCGCACCGGATAAATGCGGTAGCGGTGATTTCCGAGCAGAGCGGCAATCTCATCGGCGTGGAGCCCCGCGGAATTAACCACGCACCGCGCCTCGACAATTTCGGTCGTAACGCTCTCGCGGTCCGCCTGATCTCCGAATTCCACCGCTATCGCGATGCAGTCCGGCCGCGCCTCTAGCTTTGTTACGCGAGCGTTCGTCAATATACTGGCGCCTCGTTCGCTTGCCAGGCGCGCGAAGGCTTTCACCAGTTCTTCCGCGGAGACAATCGCGGTGGACGGCACTTCCAGCGCGGCCGCAGCTCGAATATGAGGCTCGCGCTGGCGGATTCGCTCCGGTCCGACCAACTTGAGCCCCTCGACCCCGTTCCTTCGCCCATTTTCAGCGAGCTT
>QHYR01000103.1 GCA_003223315.1 Acidobacteriota bacterium
TCAAAGACGCAAACTATGGCAAAGGCAAAATCCGCGTAAGCGCTTTGAAATGTTTGGTGCCCAAGAGAGGATTCGAACCTCCACGCCGTTGCCGGCACTAGACCCTGAATCTAGCGCGTCTGCCAGTTCCGCCACTTGGGCATAGGTAGGACCGAACCGAGGCAAAAACCAAAATCATTTTGCCCGCCGCTTTCCCCTTTGTCAACGCAACCCGACCCTTGACCCACGCTGCAGCTTGACTCCCTCGGCCCGCAGCGGTGCTATAATCCCCGCCATTAGCGGAGGCCATGCCTATGGCGCCGCAACTTCCAAGTCAAAAAGTCAAGCGCGGGCTGTCGATTCTCGCAGGGAGGAAACCATGGGGGATATATCCGGTCCATTGGCCTACCTGTTGCTTTCGTGGGGCTTGATCACCGCCGCACTGGTGGCCCTGCTCGTTTACCGTGCCACGCTGTCAAGCAAGGAAGACGATCAGCTTTACCTCAATAAAGCCGAGATAAGCATGATGGGCAGCGATCAGGCGGTGGTCATTACGAGATTGAACCGCCTGGGGAAGCCCATCCTCACCCTCGCAATCCTTTCCGGCATTCTGCTGCTGGCAAGCGCGAGCCTCTGGGTATGGATCGGCTTTAATAATCCATAACGAAGTTCGCGCGCGCCCTCGGCGAAAGAGGACCCGCCTCTCGCTCTATTTTGGGGTTGGCGCGAGTGAGCTGGTAGGCTCACCGCTCACGGGGTTGGAGGACAGATCCGCCGGCGGCTCATCGGCCGGAATCGCCGAGGTGTGGTTCAGTACGATCAGCCAGTTGCCGGCTCTCTTCTGCAGCAAGAGCGTCGTGTGGCCGAAGGCCTGTGTACGTTTTCCGTCCACGTTTCCCAAGAATTGCCACTGATAGGTCACCCAGGCCGTATCGCCCATCATTTTGAAATAAGAATTGGTGCGCTCCAGACGGGAGCCGGAAGTCCGGGCAAATTGCGCTTCATAGGCGCGCGCGTAATTCGCCCACCCGATTAGCGGCGGTTCCCATGCACCGCTGATCACCATGATGTCGTCAGCATAGAATTTTCGCATGGCCTCCGCGTCGCCGGCCTGCCATGCCCCTAACATCTGCGAAACCAGCAGGTCGATCGCTTGATTGTCCGGCATTAAAGAAGCTGTACTCACACTCGTGCCGGCATCGGCGCCTTTCTTCTTACTTTTCTGATTCTGGCCGTAGATGAAACCCGCCCCGCAAAGTGTCACTGCCAGCGCCAGAATGGCCACGCTGCGCCTTCTTATGCGCCCCGGCATGGCTCCATAATCGCGGCGAAACCGCTTGGCCAGCCCGCAATGGGCGTCCTCATTCTTGAACTGGGATTCTTCGCGCATCTGCCCTCCGCTCGACCAACCACAGGAAGATAGCAGAAGCAGAGTGCCGACGCTCGTGCGCCGGCAGCCGAGTTGACCAATCCTTCATCGGTCCTCGTTCGCGGCTTCTTCTTAGAGCGATCGTGCTACACGGAAACCATAATCGGCATACTTGAATTCAGGAGGGATGCTCGAGCGCGCCGCGCACCGGGACGCCTTGACGTGGTGGCGCCACGCTCCGCCCCGCGATGCGCGCCGGCTGCCATGCTCCGGTCCTTGCGGATTGCGTTCCGGGCTGCGCTCGTAGTAATGCGCGTCGTACCAGTCCGCGCACCATTCGTGAACGTTGTCGCCCATATTGAATAGCCCATAGGCATTCGGCGCATCGAGTCCCACGGGCTCCGGAGCATTCCTCCAGCGGCTCGCATAGCCCGGCAGCTCCTCGGGCGCCGTATTTCCCCAACTATAGAGATCTCCCTCGACTCCTCCGCGCGCCGCGCGTTCCCACTCCCCTTCCGTAGGCAACCGGTAATTTCGAGCGGTAATGTTGCTCAGCCACTCGCAAAAAGTCGTCGCATCGAACCACGATGGCCCAACCACCGGTTGCTGCGGCTGCTGAAAAGCGGGATCATCCCAGAAGGGCGGCGCCGCCCGGCGCGTTTCGCGAAGAAAATAAGCGTATTCGGCGCGAGTCAGCTGATAAATGCAAAGCTCAAAGCGGTCGACCCATACACGATGCACCGGTCTTTCATCATCGCGGCCGTTTGCGCAGCCCATCGTGAACCAGCCTTCAGGAATCGCCGCCAGGCGAGGTTCTGCAAATTGCCAGGCCACCCGAATCGCACTTGCTTCTAATTGACGTGCCGTTTCTGACATTTCTCTGGCCCTGCTCGCCATTGAGCCTGGTCCGCGCCCAGACCGCCGCCTCGCAGCATAGCAGAGTCCGCAATCGGCAAAAGGCTGGCCCTGCGTTAACATGGGACCATGATCAGGGTCGGGGTGATTCTCCTGGCGTGCATGACCGCGGTCATGTTCGCCGAATTTTTCAGGCGACGCACGCGCCCATTCCCCGTCTACGGCTGGGTTGGCTTGGTCTCCTTGGTCATAGCGGAATGGCTGATGTTCCGCGGCGTGGAGCCGATAGCCACTTTCTTCACTCCCATTGCTTGGACCGCCTATGCACTCACCGCCGATGCCGCCGTCTTCGCGATTCGCGGGCATTCTCAACTCCGTGATACGCCCGGGAAGTTCGCAGGATTGGCCCTGCTCTCCATTCCGCTGTGGCTCATCTTCGAAGCTTATAACCTGCGGCTGGCAAACTGGACATATGTGGGCGGTATGCCTCTATCGCTTCCGGTGCGCTGGTTCGGTTACGGGTGGGCTTTTGCCACCATCTGGCCGGGAATTTTTCTTACCGCCGACCTCATCGAGTCCTTCGGCTGGTGGGAAGCCCCCGCTCGCCCGATCAGCTTCTCGCGCCCGGCCCAAAACGCGTTCATGATTACTGGCGCCATTCTTCTGATCGTCCCCGTCATTTTGCCGCGGTCGCTGGGCTCCTTTCTTTTTGGCGCGGTGTGGCTCGGCTTCGTGTTTCTCCTCGATCCCATCAACTTCCGCCTCGGACTTTCTTCCTTTGAAGCCGACTTGGCTGCCGGGCGGCCCGGCCGCCTCTTCTCCTTCTTGCTTTCCGGATGGGTGTGCGGCTGGCTTTGGGAATTTTGGAATTTCTGGGCCGCGTCCAAATGGAATTACATCTTCCCCATAATGCAAAGGGACAAAATTTTCGACATGCCGGTGCTCGGCTATTTCGGTTTTCTGCCTTTTGCTCTTGAATGCTTCGTGATGTACCACTTCGCCGCGTGGCTTCTGGGCTGGGAAAAACCATCGCAGGCGCAAACGAGTCCTCAGGCACGATCGTCGCGCCGGCCGACGGCGATACTCCGATCCCGCCCTTTTGCCGTGTTCCCTTGGCTGCTCCTGGCCGTTTTGCTCTGGCCTGAGCCTGCGCAAGCCTCATCGCTCAATTTGCCCGACGGAGCAAGACAAGGTCTCGATCTGCTGTACGCCGGACGCCCAGATGACGCAATGGCCCAGTTTCGCCTAGTACAAGCCGCAGATCCCGGGGGTCCTCTCGGTTACCTTTTGGAAGCTGAAGCACGCTGGTGGGAAATTTATTGCGAAGCCTGCGAAGTTAAGTGGAACACCATCGACGCCTGGGAGCGCCCCCGAATGACCGCCGATGATGGCTATCTGGCGCTCACAAACAAAGCCATCTCGATCGCGGAATCACGAATCGCGCAAGCTGATTCGCCCGAGATGCAGCTCTACGCTGCCATGGGGTGGATGTTCCGGGCGCGGCTGCTGGGCTTGCGCAACGATCGTCGCGGGACGGCGCGGGCCGGTGTGAATGCTCGTGCACACCTTTTGCGCTGCCTGCAGCTCGACCCGCAGATGGCCGACGCCTACGCCGGCCTGGGTCTCTACAACTATTACGTCGACACGCTATCGCCAATGGCGCGTATTTTGCGTTTTTTCATGGGGATTCCCGGCGGCTCCAGAGCGGAGGGCATGAGGCAACTGGAGATCGCCGCCGAAAAAGGCGATCTCACGCGTGTGGGGGCCCGCTTTTATCTCGCCAAAAACTTGCGCACCTACGATCGCGATTACGCGCGTTCGCTGGAGGTCTTCTCATCGCTGGTTGAGGAGTTTCCTCGCAATCCCATCTTTCGGCTTCTCCGGGGTGACGTCCAGGCAAAGCTGGGGCGCAGGGAAATGGCCGCGGCCAGCTTCCGCCAGGCCCACGAATTTTCTTCCGCCGATACCCCTTGCGAGCGCCACATTCGAATGCTCGCCGAACAGTCAGATAGCGGCCTCGCTGCGCTTGCTTCACCGGACCAATAAGCAACAAGCTGGTTTTGATTGGCATCCAATCTCGGAAAACGGTAATCTCGCGAGTATACGCATTTGACTTGCCTCTACCCGGGTGGTATCACGGAACGCTTCAGCGGCCAGGGGGAACTCCAAGTACCTTGAAAGGCTTGAAACTCGGCACCACGCTGCGAGTATGGCGATCTCAGTGCCTCGCTCGCTCCAGCACTAAAGTTCAGCGCTTACCCACGAGCAAACGACTGCTCCGCGCGTCTCGCGTTATTTTCGGCGTAACGGCCGTATGCGGGTTATTCCTGTTGCTCGGTTGCAATTCTTATAATCCCTATCTCGGCGCCTCGCCCACGATTAGCTCCTCCATCAGCTCAATTTACCCCAGCGGTGCAATCGAAGGGCAAACGAAAGACATTGCCTTGACCGTCAACGGTTCGGGCTTCGTCTCCGGATCCAATGTCACCTGGAACGGCTCCGGCAGCACCAGCATCAACCTGCTCTCCAATTTCGTGAACGGCAACGAAATGCAGGCCACTATCCCCGCCTCATTCCTGGCCACCAAAGGCACCTTTTCCATCGGAGTGATCGCGCCCGGACCAACCGGCGGCAACAATGCGGGCAACAATATTTCGAACTTCGTTCCCTTTATCGTCTGCGCAGCGAGCTGTAGTTCAGCTGCTGTTGTGCCAAGCGCAAGCCCCAGGATCGCAGATTCCGCGCCTGCTGAACCGCTTTCCGGCCCGACCCAAACGGCTCCCCGCTTTCAGGCTCTCGTGGCGGATTCCGCCGACGGTTCAATCGAGGCCGGAACAGGCATATCCAGAATTTTCTTGCGCGATAGTTGCCTCGGTGCTCCCGCCGCGTGCGCCCCTAAGATGATTCCGATTTCCATCGGATGGAACGGGGCTGACCCAAACGGCCCGAGCAGCTCGCCATCCGTGACTCGCGATGGCCGGTTTGTCGTCTTCGCATCAGAGGCTAACAATCTGGTCAAAGGTGACAGCAACGGATGGAGTGATATCTTCCTGCGAGATACCTGCATCGGCGCCATATCGGCTTGCGTCCCTGCTACGCTTCGCCTTTCCATCGGGCCTGACGGCGCTGAGGCCAATGGCGCCAGCTTCTCTCCGGCCATCAGCCCCGACGGCCGCTTCGTGGTTTTCAATTCCTCGGCCACGAACCTCGTGCGGCCGGAGTCCCTAAACTCTTTTCCCGCAACCTCCGCGCCTCCCTTGTTCCTGCGAGACACCTGCTTCGGCGCGGCCTCCGGCTGCCTGCCGGCAACTTCTCGCGTGATTCCGGCGTCCGCACTGCAGCACTGATTCGGATACGCCCTCGAGCTAATTCTTTGGGCGCTCGTCAGCCTGCTTCATCGGCGCACGGTAGGGTAATAGGAACAATGCGGCCCATAGAATACTGCTTGCGGCCAGCAACGCGCAGCATGCGGCGAACCACGCTGTGGTCTGAAAACGCAGCGCCTTTGCCGCGTAGATTTCGGGCAGACCAACCAGAACCAAGATGTGGCCGACACTCTGGCGCCAATCCGCACTTCGCATCAACAGTACGCCCATGCCAAAAATGCTGATCCGCACAGCCGCGATCATGCATGCCAGACGCCATACGCCCGCCCATCCGTGGCGCTGTGCCGCTGAAAACGGTAATCCTCGCCAGAGTCCATAGATGCATCCTGTGATCAAAACCAGCAGAGCAATCGCAATCACTTCGCTAATCCTTGTAATCTGCCCTTCAAAAAATGCGCCGCAAGGGTGCCCACCACGAGCCCGATCACGTATCCGTATGGCAGTCCCACGCACATCAGCGCGACCAGAAGCACTACGGTGAAATCCGCCACAGAAGACGCCATATCGCGAATCAGCCGAATCAATACCAGCCCCTCGAACGCTAGAATCACGCCGAGCACGGGCCGAGGGAAAAGCTCGATGGCCGTCTGAAAGCCGTGGCTGAGAAATAGCCCGAGGGCCAGATAAATCGAGCCGTAAATCACGATCGAGCCGCCAGTCCTGCCCCCGAACGCGTAATGGCCGGCCATGCCGCCCGAACCGTGGCAGGTCGGTACTCCGCCGAAAAAGGGATTGATCAGGTTCATTAACGAATAGGTATAGCTGATCTTGCGAATACCCACGGAACGCTGTGGGAAGAGGTCTTCCGCGATTTGGCGAGTGGCCAGGATGGAATTGCCCAACGAAAGCGGGAGTTGCGGCAGCGCCAGCACGATAAATCCGACAAGAATATCGCCGGCCCGCGGCGTGTGGATTCGCGGCAATTGAAGCGCTAGGCTGTGCGCCAAAACGCCGGCGTTCAGCTTGAAAGCGAAGGCATACGCGACGCCCAGCACGATCAGCAGCGGCGCCGGCGGGAACACACGATTGCCCAGCAGCAAGAGCGTGACGACGAACGCAATTGCCGCCAGGACGTATCCGCGTCCGCCTTCGGAGGGCACATATTGGGTCAGCGCCAGTATGGCGAGTTGCAGCCCCAGACCGCATTGAATCCCGCGCACCACGCTCTTGGGGACTGCTACCGCGAGCCAGTCCATCAATCCGGTGACCGTCAGCACCAGCATGGTGATGCCGATCGCCAGCCCTCCGCCGTAAAGCACGCTTGCGGTCGCCTTTCCCGAAATCACCAGCACGGCCATCGCTTTCAGCGGTTGTGCCGGCATCGGCAGCCC
The DNA here is from genome assembly GCA_003223315.1 of Acidobacteriota bacterium. GTDB lineage: Bacteria > Acidobacteriota > Terriglobia > Acidiferrales > UBA7541 > Palsa-189. The sequence goes on from QHYR01000103.1 coordinate 6,921, forward strand.
GTAGGTAAGCCCGGTAAGCAACTGCATCAGGCCAAACATGGTGAGCACGCTGGCCGGATCGAGCCTCGCCGCCAGGATCATCCCCACGATCAGCGGGAGATCGGTGCCGATATCGCCGAATGCGCCGGACAGTTCGTTGCGATCAAACCGGATTCGCGGTTGAGCCCTCTGCCGCAGCGCGTCAAGCGTGGTCGTCTGTGCCATGGTCTGGACCGAATCCTGGCCGCTATGGCCCCCAAGCGCGAGTGCCGGCCTATGCGATTGTATACGACTTCACCCAGGACAAAGCGCTCTTTATGTACGGATTAAACCTTCTGGTGCGATGCCTGCTCTTGTTCGAAGGCGTGGTAGGAAGAACGGACGAGGGGGCCGGCCTCTACATGGCGAAAACCCATGTTACGTCCCAGTTGTTTGTATTCGGCAAATTCCTGCGGATGCACAAACCGCACTACCGGCAAATGCTCCCGCGTGGGCTGCAAGTATTGGCCGAGCGTAAGGATGCTGGTGCCGCGCGCAACGAGATCGCTCATCGCTTGCAACACTTCCTCGCGCGTCTCGCCCAGTCCCAGCATCATGCCCGTTTTTACGGGCATGGCCGGCGCCAGCTGCCCGGCTCGATGCAGCAGCTCCAGCGAACGCTCATAAATCGCGCCTGGCCGAACGCGGCGATAAAGTCGTGGCACCGTCTCCACGTTATGGTTCAGAACGTCCGGACCCGCCGCGACTACGGTCTGCAAAGCGGCGCTATCGCCGCGAAAATCAGGAATTAAGACTTCCACTTTGCACTCCGGCATGCGGGCCTTTACCGCTTCAATTGTGCGCGCAAAAATCTTCGCGCCGCCATCCGGCTGGTCATCGCGGTTCACCGAAGTCACCACCACATACTTCAAATTCATCTGCTCTACGGCCTGAGCCACACGCTCCGGCTCGTCTTCGTCCGGGGGCCCTGCCGGCCGGCCCGAAGTCACCGCGCAAAAACCGCATGCTCGCGTACAAATGTCTCCGAGGATCATGAAGGTGGCCGTGCGGTGTTCCCAGCATTCGCCTTGATTCGGACACCGCGCGCTCTCGCAAACCGTGTGCAGGTCGAGACTACGCATGATGCGCTTCAAATCCTGATAATTCTCGCCGCCAAAAAATCGCACCTTGAGCCACGGCGGTCGGGGATGCAGTTCCGCTGGCGGAATGTCTGCCGCGCAGTTTGTTGGGTTCGGAAGGATGTTGAACTGTGACGCCATCAGCTGCCTTTTTTGATTTTACGCCGCCCCATTCGGCGGCCACAAGGCGCAAAGCGCCGTCGGCCTAGGCCTACCAGGATTACAGTAGACAAATTGCGTCCACGCAGCCACAGTAAAAGCGGCCGTTTGTTGTATTTTTACAACATGGCTCTTCCAGCACACCCCGCCTAGCTTTCTAAGCACATGAATACAAATCGCTTGCAATCCAACCAAAAGGCTAGCTAAATGCACCTTACAACATTATGTCGAGCCAGACCACTATAGAACGCCCCGTCGAAACAGTCGGAATTGGTCTTCATACCGCGGTTCCCGGCCGCATCCGTTTGAACCCCGCGCCACCCGACGTTGGCATCGTCTTCCGCCGCGTGGACCTCGACAATTTTGAAATTGAAGCTCACGGCCGCAACGTTGCCCGCGTCAGTTACGCCACCAGTTTGATGAAAAAGGGCGTCCTGCTCTCCACGACCGAGCATTTGCTTGCCGCCCTGTACGCTTGCGGCGTCGATAACGTCTATGTCGATATTGATGCCATCGAGGTTCCCATTCTCGACGGCTCTTCCCAGCCCTTCATTGAGATGCTGGAAGAGGCGGGCATTCGCCGCCTGCGCCGGCGCCGGCGCTACCTGAAGGTTTTGCGCCCGCTCGAAATTTCCGATGGCGATCGCTACATCGGCATCCACCCCTCCAACGAATTCAGCGTGCATTGCCTGGTCGACTACAGCCACCCAATGATTGGCCGCCAGGAGATCGACATGGTGGTCAACCGCGAAACCTTCAGCCAGCGGCTGGCCCGCGCCCGCACCTTCGGGTTTGTTGACGAACTGGAAAAACTTCGCGCCGTCGACCTCATCCGTGGAGGATCGCTCGAGAACGCCATCGTGCTCACGCGCGATGGCATCCTGAATGGCGAACTGCGCTATTCCGACGAGTTTGGCCGGCATAAGACTTTGGACTTGATCGGCGATCTCGCGCTGATCGGCCGGCCCCTGCTGGCGCGCGTCGAGGCGCACAAAGCGGGCCACGCCCTGCACACGCAATTGGTCGCGCGCCTGCTCGCAGATAAGTCGCTCTGGACGCAGACTACTGTGGCCATGCCTCGGCGGGAATCGGTCGCCGCCAGCCTCACGGCCATGCCCGCCTAGCCCGCGCCGCTATTGCCCAGGCCAATTGAAACGTGAGCCCTTGATTGTTTTCCCCCCTTTTCTGTCACATTTCTTGCCAAAGAGAATCCAAACAACGGAGAATACCTAATCAACCATGGCTCTGCCCGATTTCGCCGTCGTCATTTTGGCCGCAGGTAAAGGAACGCGCCTCAAGTCGTCGCTCGCCAAGGCGCTGCACCGCGCCGGTGGCCGTACCCTGGTGGAACACGTTGTGCGCGCATGCCAGCGCTTGAAGCCGCGGGCGATTATTGCCGTTGTCGGACACCAGGCCGCCGATGTCTCCGCGATTCTCAAGCCGTTGGGTGTGCAGATCATTGTTCAGGAGCCGCAGCGAGGGACCGGCCACGCCGTGCTGGTGGCCCGGCGGGCGCTCGGAAGTCGCATCAAATACGCCATCATACTGCCGGGCGACGCGCCTTTAGTGCGCTCCGAAACTCTGGCGGAGCTCGCGCGCCTTCATCAGCAACATGCCGCAGCCGCTACGATTCTCTCCGCCGAATTGGCGCAGCCGGCCGGCTACGGGCGCATCGTTCGGCGGGAGGATGGCAGCGTCGAAGCAATCGTCGAGGATTCCGCGCTGACCGACGATCAGCGCAGCATTAACGAAATCAATTCCAGCATCTACGCCTTCACCATCGATAAGCTCTGGCCGGCGCTCGCGCGCCTTCGGCCGGTCAATGCGCATCGCGAGCTTTATCTCACTGACGCCATCGGCTTTCTACGCGCCGGGGGAGAAGCCGTGCAAGCTCTGGTTGCCGCGGATGCTGACGAAGTCCTCGGTTGCAATACGCGCGCCGATTTGGCCGAGGTGGATCTGGCCTTTCGCCGGCGCAAACGCGCCGAACTGATGGCCGTCGGCGTGAGTATGCTCATGCCGGAATCCATATTGATCGATCCTGATGTGACCGTGGGCCCGGATACGCTGGTCGAACCAGGCGTGCAGTTGCTCGGTAAATCGCGCATCGGCGCGGGCTGTACCATCCGCACCGGCAGCATCCTCAGCGATGTCATCGTGGAAGATGGCGCCCTCGTCAAACCTTACTCCGTGATCTCGTCGAGTTATCTTTCGGCTGAAACGCAAGTCGGACCTTTCGCACATCTGCGCGACTCCGCGCGCCTGCTCAAGGGCGCCCGGGTTGGCAATTTTGTCGAAGTCAAAAAGAGTATCCTCGGAGAGCGCGCCAAGGCCATGCATCTCACCTATCTGGGCGACGCGCGCATCGGCAGCGAAACCAATGTCGGTGCCGGCACCATCACCTGCAATTACCGGCGACGGCGCCTACATCGCTGCGGGGTCAACGATCACAAATAACATTCCGTCCGATGCACTGGCCATTGCCCGCGGCCGCCAAGTCAATAAGCCCGGCTGGGCCGCGGCCCGCCGCCGCGAAACGGCCGCAGCCGCGAAGCGGAAACAAGGCCGCAAGCCGAAACGAAAAGCTTCCGCGGTCGCGCGCCGCCATTCGCGCACTCGCTCCGCGCGCGTCTCCCGCGGCAAGGCCGCCGCCGCGGCCAAACGCGCCCGCAAATCTCTCCTCCGCCGCTAAGAGTGTGGGTGCAAAATCGGGCGCGGCGAGGGCCGAACTGCTATAATCTAGTTTCCCCAGGAGCAGCGGCGCGATGAAAATTGGTGTTGTCGTATTCCCCGGATCCAATTGCGATCACGATGCGCTGCATGCGGTAAGCGAAGTTATCCATACCCCGGCCGAATTCATCTGGCATCAATCGCAGGACCTCGCCGGCTTTGACGCCGTCATTTTGCCCGGCGGCTTCTCTTACGGCGATTACCTGCGCACCGGCGCGATCGCCCGCTTCTCGCCGGTGATGAACGCCATCGCACGGTTCGCCCGGTCCGGAGGCCTGGTGCTCGGCATTTGCAATGGCTTTCAGATTCTCTGCGAAGCCGGCCTTCTGCCCGGCGCTTTGATGCGCAATAAAGGACTGCGCTTCGTCTGCCGTCACGTGCACATCCGCGTAGAGACGGCGGCCACGCCGTTCACTTCCGCCGCGCGGCCCGGCCAAGTGCTCAGAATTCCCATTGCGCATGCCGAAGGCAATTACGTCTGCGACGCCACCACTCTCGCGGATCTAAAACATAACAACCAGATCGTCTTCCGCTATTGCACGCCCGACGGCCGGCTCGATACCGCGGCCAACCCGAATGGCTCGCTCGACGCCATTGCCGGGATCTGCAATCGCGAGCGCAACGTCATGGGCATGATGCCCCATCCCGAGCGCGCCGTCGAAGCCGCCCTCGGCTCGACCGACGGGTTGGTCGTCTTCCGCTCGCTCGTGCAATCTCTCGCGCGGCAACCCGCCGCTGCCGTGAGCTGACGCTTGTCGCACGCGGCGCGCACGCCCAAAATCGTCGAAACCGCGATCAAGGTAACGCCCGAAATCGTCGCCGAACACGGCATTACGCCCAAGGAATACGCGCGCATCCAGAAAATTCTCGGCCGCGAACCCAATTTCACCGAGCTCGGCATTTTCAGCGTGATGTGGAGCGAGCATTGTTCCTATAAATCTAGCCGCATTCATCTCCAACGCCTCCCCACGCACGCGCCGCAAGTGCTGCAGGGTCCCGGCGAAAATGCCGGCGTCGTGGACGTCGGCGACGGCCTCGCCGCCGTCTTCAAAATGGAATCGCACAATCATCCCAGTTACGTCGAGCCCTTCCAGGGCGCGGCCACCGGGGTCGGCGGAATCCTGCGCGACGTTTTCACCATGGGCGCGCGGCCCATCGCCGTGCTCGATTCGCTCCGCTTCGGCTCGATTACTTCAGCAAAGGGCATTTCGGCCAATGGCGAACGGCCCGAAGTCGTCGCCCGCAATCGCCGTCTCGTGGACGGCGTCGTTCGCGGCATCGCCTTTTACGGCAATTGCTTCGGCGTACCCACCGTCGGCGGCGAAGTCGAATTCGAGCCCGGCTACGCGGGCAATCCCCTGGTGAACGTCCTTGCTCTGGGCATCGCACCCAAAAATCACTTATTTTTCGCCCGAGCTCGCGGTGAGGGCAATCCGGTCATCTATGTCGGCGCAAAGACGGGCCGCGACGGCATTCACGGCGCCTCTTTGCTGGCCTCCGCCGAGTTCACCGAGGAATCGCAGAAGAAGCGCCCCAACGTGCAAGTTGGCGATCCGTTTCTTGAAAAGCTGCTGCTCGAAGCTTGCCTCGAAGCGATGGCCAGCGGCACGATCGTCGGCATTCAGGATATGGGCGCCGCCGGGCTGACCAGTTCCTCCTGCGAAATGGCTTCGCGCGGCGGCGTGGGCATCGAACTCGAACTCGATCGCGTGCCGCAGCGCGAAAGCGGCATGACCGCGTACGAAATGATGCTCAGCGAATCGCAGGAACGCATGCTGCTCGTCGCCGAACGCGGCCGCGAAGCCGAGGTCTTTCGCGTCTTCCGCAAGTGGGGACTCGACGCCATCGAGATCGGCCGCGTCACCTCCGACGGCATGCTGCGCGTTTTGCACCACGGCCAAATCGCCGCGGAAATTCCCGCCGACGCGCTGGCCGAGCAGGCGCCCTTGTATCAGCGCCCCCTCACGCGGCCTAAGCCGTCGCCTGCGCGCGAGGCCCGCGTCTCGCTCGCGCCTGTTGGAACCGACCTCAGCGCCAATTTCCATGGCCTGCTCGCCGCCCCCGCCATCGCCTCGAAGCGCTGGATCTTCGAGCAGTACGATCATATGGTCCGCACCAACACGACCGTCTTCCCCGGCGCCGCCGATGCCGCCGTCGTTCGCCTCAAGGGCACCAGCCGCGCCCTTGCGCTGGCCACGGATGGCAAAGGCCGCTGGTGTGCGCTCGATCCGCGCGTCGGCGCCATGCAGGCCGTCGCCGAAGCCGCCCGCAACGTAGCCGCCGTGGGCGCGCGCCCCTGGGCCGCCACAAATTGCCTCAATTTCGGCAATCCCGAAAAACCCGAAGTCATGTGGCAGTTCAGCGAAGCCGTGGACGGCATGGCGGAAGCCTGCCGCGCGCTTTCCATTCCCATCACCGGCGGCAACGTCAGCTTCTACAACGACACGCTCGGCAAATCCATCGATCCCACGCCTATCGTCGGCGTGCTCGGCGTCATCGAAAACGCGGCTGCCACCTTGACCATGGCCTTCCGTAACGAAGGCGACGCCATCGTTCTGCTCGATGGTCGCGGCAATGCCTCCGCGACACCCAAGTCGCATGAACGCGAATCGTTGCGCGAATTCGCCTCTTCCGAATATGCCCGCACGGTCGCTGGAATCGTCGGTGGTGTTCCGCCCGCCGTCGATCTGGCGGCCGAATTGCGTCTGATCGAAGCGCTCGTGGCGCTGGCCGCGGAGGGCATTCTCGCTTCCGCGCATGACATCAGCGACGGCGGCATCGCTGTGGCCCTCGCCGAGTGCGGCTTCGCCTCGAACGGCCTCGCCGCTGAAGCGGCCTGGCACAGCGACGCGCCCGCCGAGCTCGCTCTCTTCGCCGAGACCGGCGCCCGCGCCGTTGTCTCTTTGTCGCAAGCGTCACTTGCCCGCTTGCTGACCCTTGCGGCAAAATATAGTATTGCTGCGCTCGTGATCGGTCGCGTCACGCGCGGGCAGTTCCAGCTCTCCCTTAACGGCGCCACGGTCGTTCGCGATCGTCCCGCTTCGCTTCGCAAGATTTGGAGCGGCGCGATTGAGCACGCTATTCTCGGCGAGCAAGCATCAAAACAAGCATGAGCCATTTCGACGACGATCGGTTCCATGATCACTGCGGTGTCGCCGGCGTCTTCGGCCATCCCGAGGCGGCCAAGCTCGCCTATCTCGGGCTGTATGCTCTGCAGCATCGCGGCCAGGAATCGGCGGGCATCGTCTCTTCCGATGGCGCAGCCCTGCATCTTGAAAAGGGCATGGGCCTGGTGCAGGAAGTCTTCCAGCCGCGCGTCCTGGCGCGCCTGCCTGGCACCCTGGCCGTGGGTCACACGCGCTACTCCACCGCCGGCGATACTTCCCTCACGAATGCGCAGCCCATCGTCATCGATTGCAACAAAGGCAAGCTGGCCCTGGCGCACAACGGCAATCTCACCAATGCCGCCAAGTTGCGCCGCAGCCTCGAGCACCGCGGCTCCATCTTCCAAACCACCAGCGATACTGAAGTCATCGTGCATCTCGTAGCGCGCAGCTCCGCCCATAATCTTCAAGGCGCTCTTGGGGACGCTCTCAACCAGGTCGAAGGAGCCTATTCGCTGCTCGTGCTCACGCGCGATGAACTCTACGCCATTCGCGATCCCCGCGGCTTTCGCCCGCTCTGCCTCGGCCGCCTGGGGGACGCCTGGCTCGCAGCGTCGGAGACCACCGCCTTCGATCTCATCGGCGCGCAGTACGTCCGCGAGGTCGAGCCCGGTGAACTGGTGCGCATCTCACGCAGCGGCGTTGAATCGCTGCGGTTCGCTCCTCAGAAGCAGCATCAGTTTTGCGTTTTCGAACACGTCTATTTCTCGCGTCCCGATAGCCTGGTCTTCGGCCGGCCGGTCGATCGCAGCCGGGAGATGCTCGGCCGCCTGCTGGCTCGCGAACAGCCCGCCGACGCCGATCTCGTCGTGCCCGTGCCGGATTCCGGCGTGCCCGCGGCCATCGGCTACGCGCTCGAATCCGGATTGCCCTTTCGCATGGGCTTGATTCGCAGCCACTATATGGGCCGCACATTTATCGAGCCCGAGCAGTCCATCCGCGATTTCGGCGTCAGGCTGAAGCTTAATCCCGTGCGCGCCCTGCTCGAAGGCAAGCGCGTCGTGCTGGTCGACGATTCCATCGTTCGTGGCACCACCAGCCGCAAGATCGTGCGCATGATGCGCGAAGCGGGTGCCACGCAGGTGCATATGCGCATCAGTTGTCCGCCTACGATTTCGCCCTGCTATTACGGCGTGGATACCCCCACGCGCGAGGAATTGCTTGCCTCGGACGCTTCCTGCATCCGCCCACGCCTGCCCGAAGGCAGCCGCCCCGATCTCACAGGCGCCGCTCGCTCGCTCGAAGAGATTCGCCTTTTCCTCGACGCCGATTCGGTCGGCTATCTCTCTCTCGAAAGCCTGCGCCGCGCCGTCAGCGATACCACTGGCAGCTTCTGTACTTCCTGCTACACCGGCGTCTACGTGCCCGAAAATGTGCAGCTCGAGGTTAGCGTACCTGCCGCCGCTGGCCGCGAACAAGTTACGGTCCCTGAAGCCGAAGGAAAACACCGTGAACGATAATTTCACCAGCGCCGGCTCCGGGACTCCTGTCGCGAGCGCCGATCTTTCCGCCGGCCGCGATTCAGTCATCCCTGACGGCCCGAGCCATTCGCCCGCTGTTGAGTCCAGGACCTTCCGCGAGCGCCTCGTTCGCGAGCTGCTCTCCTGGGTTTGGGTGGCCCTGGCATTTTTCCTGATTACCGGCACCATGGTGCAAGCCCGCGTGATTCCCTCCGCCTCGATGGAGGGCACTCTGCTCATTGGCGATCATCTGCTCATGAGCCGCTTCGGCTATGATATCGGCCTGCCCTTCACGCGTTATCACCTGAGACTCTGGCGCGAGCCGCGCCGCCAGCAGGTGGTGATCTTCCACGCGCCACTTCCCGACCGCGATGAGGATTTCATCAAGCGCCTGATCGGAATGCCCGGAGATACCGTACAAATTCGCCAGGGCCGCGTCCTTGTCAACGGCCAGGCTCTCAGCGAACCGTACCGCCATGATCCGCCCAATGCGGCCGATAACTTCGGCCCGGTCACCGTTCCGGTGCGCAGCTATTTCGTGCTCGGCGATAATCGCGAAGACTCCTGGGACAGCCGCGATTGGGGTTTTGTGCCGGAGTCCAATATCATCGGCACACCCGTAGTGATTTACATGTCCGTGCAGGCAAATGAGGACGCCTGGCAGCCGGGCCAGGTGCGCGAACGCATCTACGCTTATGCCAACGCCTTGCTGCACCCGCGCCTGGTGCGCTGGCGCCGCCTGCTCACGACGTTTTAGCCGCGATGTCAGTCAGCCTTGTAGCCCAGCGTGCGCGCATGTCTCTTGTGAGCGGCTCTGAGGATTTTAGTTTGTAAGTTGAGGCTCTGGCCTAGACTGTCGGACGCATTCCCTGGAACAAGGTTCGCCACCTATGCGCTATGCCGAAGCCGGCGTGGATATCTCCCGCGCCGAACAAGCCAAGGAACGGATTCGCCGCATGGCCTCGCGTACCTTCACGCGCGGGGTGGTCGGCGGCATCGGAGCCTTCGGCGGCCTGTTTGCCCTGGACGTCAAGCGCTGGCACGAGCCGGTGCTCGTCTCCAGTACCGACGGCGTGGGCACCAAGCTGAAAATCGCCGCGGCCATGGGCATCCACTCCACCGTGGGCGGCGATCTCGTCAATCACTGCGTCAACGACATCCTCACCCTCGGCGCCGAGCCGCTCTTCTTTCTCGACTATCTGGCGCTGGGCCGCATGGATCCCGACGTCGTCGAACAGCTGGTCGACGGCATCACCCGCGCCTGCCATCAGGCCGATTGCGCCCTCGTCGGCGGCGAAACGGCCGAACTGCCCGATACCTACGCCCCCGCCGAATACGACCTCGCCGGCTTCATCGTCGGCGTCGTCGAGCGCAGCCGCATTCCCAAAACCAGCGCGGTCCGCGCCGACGACGTTCTGCTGGCACTGCCCTCGCTCGGCCTGCACACCAATGGTTATTCGCTCGCCCGCAAACTGGTCTTTGAAACTGCCGGTCTGGCCCCCGATGCTTACGTCGCCGAAATCAGCAATAAAATCGGAGCCGAGCTTCTGATGCCGCACCGTTGTTATTGGCCTGCGCTGAAAAATATCATCAGCCAGGGTCTTCTCACCGGCATGGCGCACATCACCGGCGGAGGAATTCCCGGCAACCTCCCGCGCGTCCTGCCGCGCAGCACGCAGGCCGTGGTCGAACTGGGCTCCTGGCCCGTGCTGCCCATCTTTTCCTATCTCGCCAAACTCGGCCAGATCGAACGCGATGAGCTCCTGCGTATTTTCAATCTTGGCGTGGGCATGATCCTGATTATCCCGCCCGCCAACCTGCGGTCCGTCGAAACAGAACTGAACCGCCGACGCGAGAAGTACTACCGCATCGGCGAGATCCGCAACGTAGACTCGCGCAAATCGCCCATGGTCTTCACCGGCTCCCTGCCGATTTGAGTTTCGCGCCCATGCTCTCCATTCGCCCTGCCACGATCAAAGATGCCTCGCTGCTCGCCACCATGATCCTCGAGCTCGCCGAGTATGAGCGCCTCGCGCACGAAGCCGCCGTCACCGCGGAATCGATCGCCCGCGACGGCTTCGGCCCGCACCCCAAATTTCGCGCCGTCATAGCCGAATTGGATGGGAAACCCGCCGGCTATGCCGTCTTCTTCGAGTTCTATTCCACTTTCCAGGGGCGCGCCGGGCTGTTTCTCGACGATATCTATGTGCGGCCGCAGCTTCGAAAGCAGGGCATTGGCCAGGCCCTGCTCGCGCATGTGGCGCGCATCGCCTGGAACGAAGATTACTTCTGCATGCGTTGGGAAGTGCTGGACTGGAATAAGCCGGCCATGGATTTTTATAAGCGTCTCGGCGCCGTCTTCCTCGATGAGTGGCGAGCCGTCATGCTCATCGGCGACGCCCTGCAATCCGCCGCCGACTCCGCCAAGTAACAACGCTATCTCCTGCTTGCTGGTGCCCTGCGACGCTTTAGACGACCCGATCCGGATATGCTAACGTGACTGGCTCATGACCAACCTCATGGAAAAAAAGATTGGCGTTTTACTCAGCGGCCGCGGGTCCAATTTTGAAGCACTCGCCGACAGCGTCGCGGCGGGCCGCATTCCCGATGCGGAGATTTCTATCGTGATCAGCAATCGCGAGGACGCCCCGGGCCTCCTCCGTGCCACCGAGCGGCGCATTCCCGCGCGCATGATCCCCTCAAAAGGGGTGGAGCGGGAAGCCTATGATCGCCTGGTTGTCGCCGCGCTGAACGAGGCGCGCGTGGATCTGGTGTGCCTGGCCGGATTCATGCGCCTGCTCTCGCCTTACTTCGTCGCGGCGTTTCGCGGCCGAATTCTCAATATCCATCCCTCGCTGCTGCCGGCGTTTCCCGGACTCGAAGCGCAGCGCCAGGCGCTCGACTACGGCGTGAAATTCAGCGGCTGCACCGTGCATTTCGTGAACGAAAATCTTGACGCCGGCCCTATCGTCGCGCAGGCGATTGTCCCCGTCAAACCCGGCGATACCGAGGAAACTCTCGCCGCGCGGATCCTTTGCGAGGAGCACCGCATTTATACCGAAGCCGTCCGCCTGGTGCTCTCCGGCAAGTTCCGCATCGAAGGCCGCCGCGTGCTGCCCACCGCCGAAGAACATTCGGAAGAGCGCCTCGCCGGGCGCGCCAAGCGAGGCTGAATCGACGGCCACTCCATCCATGACCGCACCGCACAAATTTCGTTCCGTAGACGAGCAGCTCACTGCCCTGCGCAAAGGCTCTGCCGAAATTATTCGCGAAGAAGAGCTGCGCGCCAAGCTCGAACGTTCCCGCGCCTCGGGCAAACCATTGCGCATCAAGCTCGGCGTTGATCCCACGGCGCCCGATTTGCATCTCGGCCACACCGTTGTGTTGCGCAAACTCAAGCATTTTCAGGACGAAGGCCACACGGCCATCTTCCTGATCGGCGGCTTTACTGCTCTTGTAGGCGACCCCACGGGACAATCCGAGACTCGCCCGCCCCTCACGCGCGAGCAAGTGCAGGCCAACGCGAAAACGTATCTGGACCAGGTATTCAAACTGCTCGATCCGGAAAAAACAGAAATCCGCAACAACGCCGATTGGCTCGATCCTCTAACCAATCAGGAGATCGTTCGGCTCTGCGCCAAATATCGCGTCGCGCGGCTGCTCGAGCGGGAAGACTTTCGCTCCCGCCTGCAGAAGCAGGAACCCATCGCGGTACACGAGCTGCTATATCCGCTCTATCAGGCCTATGACTCCGTGGTGTTAAATGCTGACGTGGAACTCGGCGCCACCGAACAAAAATTTAATCTGCTGATGGGCCGCGATATCCAACGCGAATACGGCCAGGAATCGCAGGTGGCGTTCACCATGCCCATTCTGGTGGGCACCGATGGCCAGCGCAAAATGTCCAAGAGCCTCGGCAATTACGTGGGCATCACGGAATCGCCCACCGAGATGTTCGGAAAGCTCATGTCCATTTCCGATGAGCTGATGTGGTCCTATTACGATCTCCTCACCGATTTCGCGCCGCCCGTCATCGTGCGCATTAAAGAAGAAGTTCGCACCGGCGTCCTGCATCCCATGGACGCCAAGATGCAGCTCGCCCATTACATCATCGCCGGTTTCCACGGCGAAGACGCCGCCCGCAAAGCCTCCGACGAATTCAATAAAGTCGTTCGCGAAAAACAGACACCAAACGAGATTCCGACGTTCCCGGTTAGCGCCGGAACATACAAGTTGCTGGGACTCCTTGTACAAGCCGGTCTAGTCAGCTCACGCACTGAGGCTGAGCGCCTTATACGTTGGGGTTCGGTAGAGATAGAGGGACAGGCCGTTGACCAAATGAACAAAACGTTGATTCTTCAAAAGGGAGAGTCCTTACTGCTCAAGGCAGGAAAAAGAAAGTTTCTTCGCGTTGTGGTCGAATGAAGTCTGCGAAGGCCGCTTTGTCATCCCGAGGTCGCCGTGGCGACCGAGGGATCTGCTTTTCGCTTGCGAAAGGCGCGGTCGAAGACGACAAACAGAATCGCGAAGATCACAAAATCAAAGGCGCTGCCTTCGGGACCAACCGTGCCGCCGGTCAGCCACGCCGGTCCGTGGAACGAGGACGCCAGCAGATGGCCGGGCATCACGATGCCGCTATCCGGCCCGGAGTAAAGATAGGTTTCGCCGAAATCGTACGCCGCGTGGAATCCGATGGCGAACCAAAGCGTTCCGGTGCGGCGCAGCGTGAAGGCGAGAAACATCCCGGTCACAACCACGCTCAGCGCGCCGATCGGCCCTTCGCCGGGATTGCGCAAGTGCACCGCGCCAAACGCCAAAGAGAGCAGCAGCGCGGCCGGCCAGAAACCCATTCCCGAAGTCAGAGTGAATTGCAGATAGCCGCGAAAGAAAAACTCCTCGTACAATCCGACGAGGAGAAAGGCTGCGGCCCATTCGAGCGCGTAGCGCGCTACATCGGCGCGCGAAAGGTCTACTGTCCCGAAGGAATAGCCGCCCAGCATGCGAATGACGGACATAAGCGCGCTGATCGTCGCGATTCCCCACAGGGCGCCGAGCCAGAAGTTCTTCCCCAGTGCCTGCGTCAGCGGCATGCCGTACTCGCCGAAGCGGCGCCGCTCCAGGCGGCCGAGAATCAAGGCAGCGGCAATCGCGCAGATCGCCGCCAAGCCCTCCTGCGTAGCCAGCACGCGAGGTGTGATGGCTCCCCCCGGCGCGAGCGCTGCAACGTGAAGCAGCCCGCCGGCCATTGCGGCAGTGGAAAGGAAAAGAAGAAACAGCGCGACATAGAGCGCGGCGCGCCAGCCCGCGCGCACTCCCTGCGGCCCCAAAAAAATCGATTCCAGGAACAATGGCCGCGATTCGGAACGCGAAGTCTGCGGCGCATCGTCGTCGGAATGTGGAGGCTCGGAGCCGTTCATGAGATCAACGCCCGGGGGCCGATCGGTGCCGGAATTCGCCGGGAACCGTAGCCCGCAGAAGCATCTCAGGGCTGGCACCGCTCTCTTTCACGGCCGCCGCTCCGCGAGACGCGCCAGCCGATCGAGATAGTCGCGATTTCTGCGCGCGAGCGCATGCCGCGTCAACAGCCAATCGAGCACGCGGCCGAAACGCCCCGGAATTTCATACTCGTTGGTGAAGCGAATCAACGTTTGTGCGCCCGAGGAATTTTCCAGGCGTTCCATTTCCCAACGCTCGCAGCCGCGCACGCCATAGGCATCTTCAAATCGCCATTCAAAGAGCCGCGGCTTCTCGAATGCCGTCACGACCGCGATATGCGAAAAGATTCGCTTCGCCAGCTCTCCGGAAATGCATACTTTCGAGCCGGCGCGAAATTCCGATCCGCAGCCCTGCGTTGTAAACGAACTGCGCATCTCCGGCCCATACCAATGGGCCATCCGCTGCGGAACAAAGAAAACGAAGACGTCCTCCGACGGCGCCGCAACCATTTGGGTCAGCACGATTCTGCTCATCGACTCCAAGCCAATGTATCACGAGGAATCGCGCACACAGTTTCGCCGATGCGCCGCGCCAAAGCTATTTCACAAATTCCGGCGATTCGCCTTTATCCCAGGGATCGTAGGTCTGCGCGAAAAGAATCCGTTCGTCGAGCGGCGGGTGATCGTAGAACCAGATTTTCACCGCGGTGGAAGGCGAGGGCTCGGCCAGATCGATCTCACCCAGAATCTGAAAACTTTGCGCGGCCACCTGGGACGAATTGGGCACGCTTCCATGTACCACTTCGAGGCCGTACTGATCGGCCTGATGCTCCAGATGGCGGCTATAAGCGTTATCGATGGGCGTGAAAATGAAATTGAAGATCAGGATGGCAAAGATCAGCACCGGCAGGGAGGCCCAGTCATCCGCACTCCGAATTTTCCATGCCGCGCCGAATCGCCCGAGCGCCCAGCGCAGCGCGTGAAAGCCGCCGAAGAGAAAAATGAGCAGAACGCCCGCGGTGAAAAGGATTCCGTTGCGAATATGATGGAGCACGTAATGACCCATCTCGTGGCCAAAAACAAAAAGAATTTCCGGCGTCGTCATCTGCGCGATGGTCGTATCCCACACCACGACGCGCTCAGACGCACCGATGCCGGTCACATAGGCGTTCAGCGCGTTGAGCTTGGAGCTGGCATTCATCAGATACATGCGCGTTTCGGGAATCTCTTGCCCGCCGTGCTGGACCACTCGCTCGAGTTCGGCGGCGAGTTGTGGATCGCGGGCCGCCAGAGGCGTAAACCGGAAGAAGAGCGGCTCGAGCACGACCGGCTCGACAAAGATCAGAAAAATCAGAATGGGCAGCGACCCGAGCCAGGCGTAGAACCACCAGCGGCGCGGGCTGCGGCGCACGAGTCCATAAAAAAGCCACACGAGAAATATCGCCAGGAGCAATGCGATCGCGCCACCTTTGAGTGCGTCCCAAACCCACGAGCCCCAGCCCTGCACCGATTGCCCATAGTGGCGCTCCAGCCAATGGCCCGCGGCGGCGGCGGGCAGGCTCAAAAGCCCAAGCAGAATAAAGAATGGCCCGGCGAAAATGACAGCCCGAAGAAACCGATGACGCGAGATGTGCTCGGCCCAATCGCGCAGCCTGGGAGCTACGGCGAGTTGAACCAGAAGCGCCAGTCCCACCGTGGTGAAAAGAAAGTCGAGGAAATAGAGCTGGTGGCGTGCGTGGGCGTAGGCTATGGCTCGAGCCTCTTTGTCAGGGGGAAGCGTGTAGGCCCTCGGCTGCGGCTGTTCTGCGGGCGAGGTCTCGGTGTTTTGGCTGGCGGATTGGAACCGAGCAGCCCACGATGTGGCCCCTGAGCCGAACGGGGTGGCAAAGGCGGCCGAGCTCAGTGTCAGCAACACAAGAGCAGTGGCGAATAAGCCGACCAATCGAATTTTCCAAAATCCAGCCACGATTGCGCCACATTGTGCGCTCAACGCGCACCTGCGGCGATCCCTCTTGCCTCGCTTCAACGTGGTTGTTGCCGCTGGGGTCGCGCCTCGGAAGGGGTCGGAACGATATCTTTCATGCGCATATACGTAACCATATTCCCGTAGATCTCATTGTTATGGGCGAAATTCAGAATCAGCAGGGCCATGCGCAAACTGCGAGTTTGCCGGCCGCTTTCCTGCGTAATATCGACCATCTCCAAGCCCGACGCATCGGTCAGGGAAGAGTAGACACCGTCGCAATAAGCGAAGGCGTCGTTCAAAGCCTTCAAAAACTCAGCCTTGGTATTCAGTTTTTCGAGATTATTTCCGGCATTGGGATTTTTTTCGCCCTTGGCCTGCGAACACCACAGAAAATTGTAGTCGGCGACGTGCCCGACTTGCTGGGCGAAGGTACGCACTTCCTGCTGCGTCCCGGGGCGCATGCCGTAATTTTCTTCCGGCATTTTCTCCGCCGATCTCGCCATGGTGTTGCGATTGCCCATATAGGCGTTGCGCAGCCAGGTGGACAACGGATTGGCGGGACCCGCGCCGGACTGCTGACCCGTCTGAGCTGCAGCAGGAATTGCGAGAAGAGATCCGAATAGCATCAGAATGAAAAGCTTGTTCATGATTGCATCCTCCTAGTGACGTGGCTCGCGTTCGCGGGCCGGACGAACAGGAAACTTATATCATAGCGTTTGGAGTTATCCCGAGTTCGCGTGCGGGAAGGTTTAGGGACGCGAGAGCAGGCTTTGGCCTTACTCTGATCGCCGGAATACGGAATTCCCGCATTTCGGATCAATCCAACGGGAACTCGCTTCCAGCCTCTGATTGGATTTCCACAGCTTGGGAACTGCACCGCTATAAGTGGTAGCTTTGAGCTTGACACCCACAATGACCTGGCCGGAGAATCGCTCGCGTGGTTGAGGCGTTCGATTCGAGCGCAAAGGGAGGCATTGTGCGTTATTTGCCGGGATGGACCGTGCAGTGCATCAATCCGGAGTGTCAAGCCCGCGGACATTGGTTACGCGCCGATGCCGCACCGGAGGAGCATTGCAGCAATTGCGGCGAACCGCTTCGCAATGTGCCGCCGCCCCTCAGTCCGCAGTTCAGGCTAAGGCCGCGTCCCCTGACGGCCTACCGGCCGAAGCGGCGCGTTTTGTAGCGCGCGGCGGCACGGTCTGGTTGCGCTTTTCGCCCCGGAATTGTCTCTGCGGTTCCCACGAATCTCCCAGTGAGCTTAAGATAGCTATCGACCCGCTTGACGAAACCAGCTTTTGAACCAGATCAATAATGCATATGGAAGAGCAAAGCAGCAACACAGCCCGGGCGAACGTACACCCTCAGCCGCGGGAGGAAAGCATTTCCGTCCACCGTGCGGAGAGCGAACCCTCCGAAGAGAGCCGCGGGCGTATTGAAACTTCCGCTTTGTTGCGCATAGCAGTGGTTGTGGTAGCGGCTCTTCTGGTGCGGTTCGGCGTATGGGAGCCCTTTGCGCATTTCAGCCTGATTGGCTGGACGGCGATGATCGTCGGAGGCTTCCCGATCTTCAAGGAGGCGGCCGCAAATATCGTCACGCGGCGAATGACGATGGAGCTCTCCATGAGCATCGCCATTGTCGCGGCACTGGCGATCGGCGAAGCCGTAACGGCACTGATCATCCTTCTCTTCGTACAGGTCGCAGAGATACTGGAGGGCTTGACGGTAAGCCGCGGCCGGCGTGCGATCAAGCAGCTTCTCAATCTGCTCCCGCATACAGCTTTGATGCGCCGCGATGGCCAGCTTATGGATGTGAACATCAATCAAATCAATGGCGGGGACCTAGTGGTGGTGAAGCCGGGCACGCGCATCCCCATAGACGGCATCGTCGTCGCCGGAAATTCGGCGGTGGATCAATCCGCAATCACCGGTGAATCGGTACCGGTGGAGAAGGCTGCCGGACTTCAGGTGTATGCCGGCACGGTGAATCTTTCCGGAGTGCTTGAAATCGAGGTTGCTCGCGTCGGACCCGAAACCGCATTCGGAAAGATCGTTGAGGCTGTGGAACGGGCAGAAAAGTCGCGGGCGCCGATCCAAAAGACCGCCGACCGGCTTGCCGGGTACCTGGTTTATTTTGCGCTGGGATGCGCGCTCCTCACGTTTATCGTCACGCGCAACATGAACTCCACGATTTCGGTAGTTATCGTCGCCGGCGCCTGCGGTGTCGCGGCTGGGACGCCTTTGGCCATACTGGGAGCCATAGGGCGATCCGCTCGCAATGGAGCACTCTCGGACAGCTAAATGTGGTTGACGTGCAACCGGCGAACGGCGCTTCTGTGGAATCCCTCCTGGCCAGCGCAGCAATCGCCGAGCGCCTTTCCGAACACCCCTTTGCCACCGCCATACTCAGAAAAGCGTCGGCGATGTCCGTTTTGGCAGCTGAACCCGACGAATTCGCGTATGAACCGGGAAAGGGGATCCGAGCGATATTGGGGAAACAGGAGGTTCTGGTGGGGAGCCGCGCTCTGCTGCAGGAGTGCGGAATTGCGGTGAATGGCGCTTCTAATAAGGGCGATGGGTCGTCGGAAGTGTTTGTGGCGCGGGACGGTTCCTACCTCGGGTGCCTGAAACTGGCGGACACGCTAAGGCCGGAAGCAAAGGAGGCCATCCATGGATTGCGCGAGAGCGGGGTACGAACGCTGCTGTTGACGGGCGATGTGGAATCCGTGGCTACATCGGTGGCCAAGGCTCTTGGTGTGGACGAAGTCGAGTGGCGGCTCTTGCCCGCTCAGAAATTACAAAGAATCGAAGCCCTTCTGAGAGAAGGTAAGAAAGTGGCGATGGTGGGAGATGGCATAAATGATGCGCCGGCGCTTTCGCAAGCGACGGTGGGAATCGCCATGGGTTCTGGAACCGATGTGGCACGGGAGAGCGCCGACATCGTGCTTCTCGGCAATGATCTGCTCAAGTTCGTAGAAACGGTACGGATTGCGCGCCGATGCCGGCGAATCATCCTGACAAATTTTGTGGGCACGCTCCTCGTGGATGGGGCGGGCGTTGGACTCGCCGCGTTCGGCATGCTCAATCCGTTGCTGGCGGCCTTCATCCATGTCTCTTCAGAACTCGCCTTCATTTTGAATTCTGCGCGACTGCTTCCCGGAGCGCAGCGAGCGTAGGTAGCGGATGTCAAAAAAAAGAGCGGCCGTTGGGGGGCGGCCGCTCGTGGCATGGGGTTTTGGAAGGAATATGCTAGGCGCAACCTGCGGCAGCAGCCGGACTAGCCGGCTCAGGAGCCTCGCCGATAAGGGCAGGTTACCGTGAGGCCCAACCTACCGCACATCACGCCGAACACGCATACATTTTGCGTTTCGTGCCATTCTGGGTCTATGGCCCGGCGGACCCATTCGGACGGTACGGAAGTACCTGGCTCTAAGCCTATGAGGACATGTGCTTTACATTCCCGCTGGCCTGAGTCGTAGCCTTCTTGGCCTCATTCTTGGCATCGCCTTGCGCCTTCGGAGCGCCGTCGGCTGCACCTGTCCGTGAGGGCGGAAACCGTTTAGGTTCTTGACCCACCCTATGGCAGTTACAGCCAGAAAAGCGGGGAATTTGGGTAGAATTCCAAATGTGACGACTCTTATCCCACGCCCTGACCGGGCGGCGATCGAAGCCCAAGTGCTGGCAATCACCCGCGAGCTACTCCGCGAATTGGGGAATACCGAGGCAAGCGAAGCTGTGGGGGGCTCTGCCAGCCTGGAACGCGACCTCGGGTTGGGAAGCATTGAGCGCCTGGAACTCAGTTCGCGCCTCGAGCGGACCTTGGGAACGTCTCTGCCGGAGGGCGCCATTGCCGAGGCCCAAACCCTCGATGACATTATCGCGGTGGTTGCCGGGCCGATGGATGGCGCCAGCGTCTCGGAGCGAGTTCCCACCGTATCTTTAAGTGCCAGCGAGCGGAATGCCGGAGCGACTGAATCAATATCGGCGCAAACGAGCTCAGACGTGCGTGCTCAGGATCCTGCCGGCGCCCAGGCGACCCACCATCACTCCCAGTTGTTTTGGCACGTTTGGGAAACAATTTATGGGACTTATGCCGCGGGCGTATTTTTCGTTTGGCTGGTGCTTTCGTGGCTTCTTGTCCTGGTGATGCCACCAGGCCGAGCGGCGGCTCGGATGACTTCGGCGGCGCTTGGCATCTACTTCAGACTGATCGGCTGCCGGATCCACATGGAAGGAGAGGAGCATGTGGATGCCTATGGTGCGTGTATCTACGTTAGCAACCACACGAGCTATTTTGATGTGCCGGCCGTGATGGCGCTATTCAAGACGGACTATCACTTCCTGGCCAAGAACGAGATCAACGATATGCCTTTCGTTGGCACTTTTTTGCGCAAACTGGGACATTTTGCCTTCGAGCGGAGCAAGCTGCGGGCGCGGTCGCGGCAAGCCGAGCAGATGGAGAAAGCTCTGCTTCGAGGCGAATCCTTCTTCGTATTTGCAGAGGGCACGTTTACGGCGCAGCCGGGCGTACGCCCATTTCAGTTGGGCGCCTTCCGGGCGGCGGTTAGGACTGGAAGGCCGATCGTGCCCGTGGTGCTGCGGGGTGTTCGGCGGTTTTTGCAGGACGGCACCTTGCTGCCCAAACCCGCTCGAATCAGCGTGATCGTTTGCCCAGCCCTTCTTTCGTCTCCGGACGCAGCTGGCCGCGAATGGGCCGAGGTCTTGCGGTTACGGGATGAAACGCGAAGGATTATTTCCAGCCATTCCGGGGAGCCTTTGCTTCACACGCCGGCTTATGAGGACCAGTCTGAGAGCTGAGCTTCCTAGCAGCCTCTTGTAAATATTGGGATTAGGCAAAGACGAAGAAAGCGCAGCCGGTCTCATGGCACAGCTCCGGGCTGCCTGATCCTCGCATCCATGCAAGACCAGACGCATAGGTGCGTCAACTAGTACCGTTCCAACTATTTTGACCAAATGGCTGGAGGTGCGTTGACTTACGCCTACGTTTTGTTAAACGACCAGAGAGGGGAGACTTGGCTGGCTGAAATTCGTAGCAACAAGTTGGAACGGCACTAGCGGACGACGCAGCGCGGCGCCAGCCTACTCGTAAAACAGCGTGTCCGCAGACATGTGGAACTCTTCGAGACCGCTGCGGATGCGGTCGAACGCCTCGTCCACGCTGTCGGCAAACTGCAGCAGGTTGTATTCGCGCCGGTTGATGGTGCCCCAATTGAGCATCTCCCGCCAGTCGATTACGCGATTCCAATAACGGCGGCCGTAAATGAGGATGAGATTGCGGCGCTGCAGCTTGCCTGTCTGCATCAAGGTGAGCATTTCCCAAAGCTCGTCCATGGTGCCGAAACCCCCAGGAAAGACGATGAGCGCCTTGGCGAGTTGCGCGAACCACAGCTTGCGCATGAAAAAGTAGTGAAACTGAAAATTGAGCCCGGGACTGATGTAGGAGTTCGGCCATTGCTCATGGGGCAATTCGATGCTCAGACCGACGGTTTTGCCGCCGGCCTCGGCCGCGCCGCGGTTGGCCGCCTCCATGATGCCGGGACCGCCGCCGGAACAGATGACGAACCGCCGGGGATGCTCACCCAGCGTTAGCGACCAGGCAGTGACGCGGCGGGCAAGTTCCCGCGCCTCTTCGTAATAACGCGACATGGCCACCGCCGCCCGCGCGTCGCGCAGGGCGATGCGCCGGCGGGGGGTCTCTTTTCCCCGAAGCGACTTCAAGCGCCGCAGGTGGGCTTGCGCGCGATCGCGCCCGATGATGCGCGCCGATCCAAACATCACGATGGTGTCGCCGACCTCTTCGCGCCGGAGTCGAACCAGCGGATCGAGATATTCGCTGAGAATGCGCACCGGCCGTGCGGCGACACTCTCCATGAACAGAGCGTCGCGATACGCGGGCTGCTGCGGCGTTTGATGACGGCGAGCCATGAACCCTCCAGGGGAAATGGACGAGGCATCATTCTACGTAAGGCGTGGAAGCCATCCAACATGAACGCCGCCCGAGGCGTCCAATCTAGTAAACTTGTAGCAGGGGAACGAAGGGCACTCCAGTGGAGGCAGGATCATGAGCGCTGTGCCATGGGGACAGAGAACTCGGGTTTTGACTGCAATACTGGCCGGATTCGCACTGTTGGCGGCGTATCCGGCATTGGCCCAGACCTCAGGGCCGATCGCCCCGAGGCCAGGCCAAGCCGTTCAAAAATCGCCGGACCAATCCATACGAGTGCGCGTGGACCTTGTGAACACTCCGGTCGTTGTGCGGGATGCTCGAGGTGAACTGGTGCTCGACCTTCTCGAGAATAATTTCCGCGTCTTCGATAACGGCGTGCAGCAAAAGCTCGAAGGATTCGATATGGGTGGCGGGCCGCTTTCGGCGGTCATCGTGATGGAGACAAGCTCGCGCATCCAACCGTTATTTCCGGCGCTTCGCCGCACCGGCGTCTTATTTACCGAGACCGTTATGGGCGAGAGCGGAGATGCCGCCGTAATCGGCTACGATGACCAGGTAAATCGTCTGCAGGATTTCACAAGCGACCATGACGCCATCGACAAGAGCATCGCGAACCTGAAACCGGGCACGTCGGGAACGCGGCTCTACGACGCTCTTTCGAGCGCCGTGGGCATGCTAGAGAATCGGCCAGCAGCGCGGCGGCGCGTGATCATTACCGTGGCGGAAGCGGTCGATTCCGGAAGCGAAGAAAAACTGGGACAGGTGTTGCGAGACGCGCAACTCGCCAATATCACCATCTACTCGGTCGGCCTCTCGACAACGGCAGCGGAAATGCGTGGCGAGCAGAAGAGCGGCGCGCCGCCATCCGCCACGCCTCCGGGAACCTTTGGGCTGCCGCCGATACCGGGCACACCACAGACGCCAACCACAGAAGAGCAGCGCAGCGGCAATATCGATGTTATGGCGTTAGCAATTTGGGTGGTGCAGCACGCGGAGGCGGCGGTTAAGGAGCGTCCGCTGGAAGTAGCTACGGCGGCGACCGGCGGTCTTTACAAATCCACCGTTAAGGATGCTTCCATCGAAAAGGCCATCGACGAGATCGGCGGCGAGCTGCACGCGCAGTATACGATCAGCTATCGTCCCTTGGGGACCGATACCGGCGGATACCACGAAATTCGCGTGCAAGTGGTCGATCGGCGCGGCCTGACGGTACGCTCGCGACCGGGCTACTACCTCAGTTCACCGGGCGCCTAGGAGAGGCGCTCAGAGTCAGGATTTTTCTGGTTCCTTGGTCCCGCCGGGTGCTCCGGCGGGAGTCCCACCGGCCCCATCGGCGCCGTTAGCTTCTTCTTCGGGGATAGCAGCGGCGGCGGCAATTTTATCTTCACCTTCGAGACGAAGCAGTCGCACGCCCTGAGTGGAGCGGCCCGCCTCGCGAATCTCCTTGGAATGCACGCGAATGATCTTTCCGAATTCGGTGATGATCATCACGTCGGAATCTTCGCTTACCTGAAGCGCGGCAACCACGGGCCCATTTCGGTCTGTGGTCTTCAGATTGATCACACCTTTGCCGCCGCGCGAGGTGATGCGGTATTCCGCCAACGGCGTGCGTTTGCCGTAGCCCTTTTCGGAGATGCTCAACATCAGGGAAGTGAGCGAATCCTTGATGACTTCGTTCTCCAGTTCATCCAGGCTTTGCGTATCTTTCTTCGATTCCTTACGGACAATCTCAAAATCCGGCTGCACGGCATCCATGCTGACCACGTAATCGTCCTTGCCCAGATCCATGCCATTGACGCCGCCGGCTTGCCGGCCCATGGCGCGAACTTCCGTTTCCCGGAAAAGAATGGCTTGGCCCTTGTGGCTGGCGAGGAAGATCATCTGCTTGCCGTCGGTGAGCTTCACGCCGATCAATTCGTCCTTGGGTTCAAGATTAATAGCGATGATTCCCGAAGGCCGGGGATTGCTGAATTCGGCAAGCTCGGTTTTCTTCACCGTGCCGTTGCGCGTGGCGAAAAAAACGTAGCGGCCCGTCTCTTCCAGATTGCGCGCCGGGACGAGCGCGGTGAGGTGTTCGTCCTCCTGGAACTTCACCAGGCTGGTGATGGCTCGGCCCCGCGTGGCCGCGGCAGCCTCAGGAAGTTCGTAGACCTCGAGCCAGTAGACCCGGCCCTTGGAGCTGAAGAGCAGGATGTAGCTGTGGGCCGAGGCGACGAAGAGGTACTCAACGAAATCCTCTTCCCGCGTGCGCGCGCCGATGCGCCCCTTGCCGCCGCGCGACTGATGGCGATAGACGTCCACGGGCGTGCGCTTGATATAGCCGGCATGGCTGATGGTGATGGCCATATCGGTATCGGCGATCAGATCTTCGACCTTGATCTCCTCGACGGCGTCAACGATTTGTGTGCGACGTCCGTCGCCGAACTCTTTCTGAATATCCCGCAGCTCGGAGACGATTACCTGCTTCAATTTCTTTTCGCTGGCCAGAATTT
>QHYR01000104.1 GCA_003223315.1 Acidobacteriota bacterium
AGTTGTGGACGAATTTGGCGGAGAGGGAGGGATTCGAACCCCGTCCGCACGTTGAGAGCACTTAACTTACTGATTTCGGCCGCAAGCTCAGTAGTGGACGCCGACGTACGAACCTCGCCCGGCCGTTCTCCCGCGCACCTCAACCCAGGAGAAACTCTTGACAATACCGTGTGTACCATAATAGATGTAAGCAAAAATCTCCATCGCAAAGAGGGACAGCAATCAGAGTCAGAGGAGGTCTACGATGCGTCGGAAGAGTTTGGCGTTTGTAGTCGCATCGGCAGCTATCGCCAGCCAGTTGGTACTAATTTCAGTTAGGGTCCATGCGCAGACGTCTGCACCCACCACCCAGAGTGCGCCGCAAACTCCCGAGAAGTCCTATGACTGGAAGACTAGCTTCGCGAAATACCCAACAGGGAAAGTGCCACGGACACGGGATGGCAAGCCAGACCTGCAAGGTATATGGAGCCACAGCGTCCTCACGCCATTGGAGCGGCCGGCCGCCCAACACAAGACGGAAATTAGTGAAGCAGAAGCGAGGGAAGCCGAAGATGTTGCGCACCAGGCAGCGATCGATCTCCGCGTGGAGCCCACGGTCACTCCCCCGGGCGAAAAAACGACGGACGCCTACAACTCGCTCTGGAGAGATGGTTATTGGTACAAAGTGCCGATAACAAGTCTGCACACATCTCAGGTGGTCGATCCACCAAACGGGCGAGTGCCTCCGCTAACTCCGGCTGCCAGGGAACGAGGGCGGGAAGCTGAAGAGAGGCTCAATCGTCCAGCTACGGGTCCGGAAGACCGGCCTCTTTCGAGCCGGTGCGTGCGGCCCGTAAGAGTCGGTCCGCCGTTTACTGGTTCAGGTCCCGGAAGTCAAGAGAGCACCTTCCAGATCGTGCAGAGCCGTGACGTGGTGGTGGTTCGTCCGGAAGCCCATGAATCGCAGATGATCTACCTAGACGGACGGGCGCGTCCTGCTGAGAACGTTCGTCTGTACAAGGGAGCAGCGCGCGGGCACTGGGAGGGCGATACGCTTGTGGTTGATTATACGAATTTCAAGGATTGGGGAATGGGCGGGACTTTCGCCTATGGCAACACCGAGAGGGTGCATCTAACCGAGCGCTGGAAGCGCCTGGATGAGGACCACCTTCTTTACGGGTTCACCATTGAGGACCCGGGTACTTGGACGAAACCGTGGAGCATAGAATTCGTCATGTGGCGACTGACCGATCAGGAGCAACTGGTAGAGTATGCCTGCCATGAAGGCAACGTCGGTCTGGAGTTCACCTTGTCCGCGGCGCGGGCTAAGGAGAAAGAGCAAGAGAACGAGAGTGGTGATCACCGGTGAGGTTGATGTCAAAAAACTCGACGGAACCGTTGAGAATTGGGTGGTGGAAGCAGGACCTCCGAGTACACTGCGCTCTGGGCGGAACGGAGTCCGAAGCCAAGGAGTTGGAACTCCGCTTGCCCCTGCTCCCGGGCAGACACGCGGGATAAACTCTTGACAATACTGCGTGTACCATAATAAATGTAAGAAACCTCCATCATAAAGAGGGACAGCAATCGGAGTCAGAGGAAGGTCTACGTTGCGTCAGAAAAAGTTCTCATTTGTGGTCGCATCGGTAGTTCTCGCCAGCCTGTTGGGACTCATTTCCGTTAAGGCTCATGCGCAGACGTCTCCCGCCACCCAGACTGCGCCCCAAGCTTCAGAGAAGCCCTACGACTGGAGGGCTAGCTTCGCGAAATACCCAACAGGGAAAGTGCCACGGACACGTGATGGCAAGCCAGACCTGCAGGGTATATGGAGCCGCAGTATTCTCACGCCGTTACAGCGGCTGAGCGCCCAACACAAGACGGAAATTAGTGAAGCAGAAGCGAGGGAGGACGAAGATATTGCGCAGCAAGCATCGATCGATCTTCGCGTGGAACCCACGGCTACTCCCCCGGGCGAAAAAACGACGGACGCCTACAACTCGTTCTGGAGAGATGGTTATTGGTACAAAGTGCCGATGACAAGCCTGCACACATCTCAGGTGGTCGACCCACCAGACGGGCGAGTGCCTCCGCTAACTCCTGCTGCCAGGGAACGAGGGCAGGGAGCCTACGAGAGGCTCAATCGTCCAGCTACGGGTCCGGAAGACCGGCCTCTTTCGAGCCGGTGCGTTCGGCCCGTAGGGGTCGGTCCGCCGTTTACTGGTTCAGGTCCCGGAGGTCAAGAGAGCACCTTCCAGATTGTGCAGAGCCGTGACGTGGTGGTGGTTCGTCCGGAAGCCCATGAATCGCAGATGATTTACCTAGACGGACGGGCGCGTCCTGCTGAGAACGTTCGTTTGTACAAGGGAGTAGCGCGCGGGCACTGGGAGGGCGATACACTCGTAGTTGATTACACGAATTTCAAGGATTGGGGAATAGAAGCTTTCGCTGCCTATGGCACCACCCAGAAGGTACATCTAACTGAGCGCTGGAAGCGCCTGGATGAGGACCACCTTCTTTACGGGTTCACCATCGAGGACCCGGGTACTTGGACGAAACCGTGGAGCATAGAATTCGTAATGTGGCGACTGACCGATCAGGAACAACTTGTAGAGTACGCCTGCCATGAAGGCAACGTCGGTCTGGAGTTCACCTTGTCCGCGGCGCGGGCCAAGGAGAAAGAGCAAGAGAACGAGAGTGGTGATCACCGGTGACGTTTGAAGAGCTTGTGTGGAGGTTGAGTCCGATGAGAACTCGAGCTTTTTTTATGTTCATGCTTGTCGTAGCGGCGACTTTGCCCCTGGCTACGCCGTCGGCCGCGCATCACTCGTTTGCTGCCGAATACGACGCCGATAGGCCGGTGAGTTTAACAGGAAGCGTTACCAAGATGGCTTGGATCAATCCTCATTCGTGGATCTACATTGATGTCAAAAAGCCCGATGGAGCCGTAGAGAACTGGGCGGTTGAGGCAGGACCTCCGGGTACGCTGATCAGAGCTGGGTTCACGAGGGATTCTTTGGCGGCCGGTACGGTCATCAAAGTGAACGGCTACCGTGCCAAAGACGGGGCTTTGCGAGCTAACGGACGCGATATTACATTGCCGGATGGGCGATTGCTCTTCGTAGGGGGATCAGGCCCCGGTTCATCAGGCCCGGGTGCGCCGCCCAAAGATCCTCCTGGCGAGAAGAAGAAATAAGCAGAGGCTCCGGTGTGAAAGCCTCAAAAGAGGCGAAGCATGGTTGATCACAATGACGCTCGTAAATGGATGAGCGTATGGGCACTGGGCTTTGCGATCGGAGCGTGCGGAGTGGCGGTGCCAGCTTCAGCACCTCGGTCCCCGCAAGATGCTTCCGCCGTTACCTACCGCACGAATGAGCTCGGCATGGAATTCGTTACGGTTCCTCCCGGCGAGTTTCAAATGGGGTGCTCCGAGGGTGCGAAACCGAACGAATGCAGTAAAGATGAAAAGCCCCGACATCGGGTACAAATCACGAAAGCTTTCGAAATTGAAAAGACGGAAGTGACACAAAAGCAATGGCAGGCGGTAATGGGGTCAAATCCTAGCGCCTCCAAGGGCGACGACCATCCGGTGGAGCAAGTCACCTTCCAGCAAGTGAAGGAATTCCTAAACAAACTGAACGCACGCAACGACGGATTCCTTTACCGGCTTCCAACAGAAGCCGAATGGGAATATGCAGCGCGCGCCGGCACGGCAGACCAATATGCGGGGTCGCTCCACGACATGGCTTGGTATAACGACGGCCAAGCGGCCGCCAGGGGAAGCGGCGCCTTTCAAAACGAAAACTCCCCCGTTGGTCTTTTAGTGCCCAAGGCTCACCCTGTAGCGACCAAAAGCCCAAACGCGTGGGGCATCTATGACATGCGTGGAAATGTAGCGGAATGGGTAGAGGATTTTTACGACGGTAACTATTACTCGAGTAGTCCCGCAGCCGATCCCAAGGGGCCTGCTACTGGCGATGGGCATGTGGTGCGCGGTGGGTCCTTTCGTGTCTACCCCTGGCTGACGCGGGTTTCCCTTCGTACCATGTTTGCGGAGGGCTACGAATTTGAGGACTTGGGCTTCCGGGTGGCGCGCGAGAAACGTTAACGGCGATTTTTTGAGGAAGTCGTGATGAAAAAGACGTTCTCCTTAGTCAGCTCGTTGGCCGCGATGGTTTGCTCGGCGGCCGTGGCGCTAGGGCAGGCCGGCGCTCCCACGCAAAGAGTGCATATCCCTGGAATTCCTAACGGGACTTCGCTCTACCCTACCTCGACGAACCGGGGAAGCAACTTCCTTTCCATCGGTTGCGTTAAGAAGTCCGGCGACGGTGAATTCCGCATCACGGACTGGAGAGGTGCCGAACAAGCGTCTGTAGCTAACGCCCCGCCGATTGCCGCGACGCCGCCCTTGGTGCTACGACTTCAAGGTGATCAGGACATGTTGAATTTCCACGTTGGCCATGAAGTGGAGATCACCGGACCGATCCTAGAAGCAGCGACCGCGTCTCTCCCTGCGAAAATCAAGGTGGAATCGATTTTGTATCTTTCGAGGGCTTGCTGGAGCAGAGGGACTACAACCGCAGAATCTGCAGCCCCTAAGCCATGAACGGCTGTGTGGAGCTTGAGAAGTGCAACAGGCTGTGGGAGAAGCGTGCTCGCTTGTTCCCGCGCGATCCACATCTACAGTAGTAATAATTCACGAATCGGAGGGGAGGTTTTGGTGCGAGAGTCAGGGAAAGGCGGCGCCATAGTGAGTTTGATCGTTGTGATTGTGTCCGCATTGTGGTTCAGCGCAGGTCCATCATGGGGGCAGACGA
Source organism: Acidobacteriota bacterium (assembly GCA_003223315.1). Classification (GTDB taxonomy): domain Bacteria; phylum Acidobacteriota; class Terriglobia; order Acidiferrales; family UBA7541; genus Palsa-189. The sequence continues at coordinate 4,791 of QHYR01000104.1, forward strand.
CGCGTACCTACAGGGCGCCGCGAACAGCGGATGGGAAGCCGGATTTGAACGGGATCTGGCAAGCGATAGGCACCGCGTATTGGGATATCGAAGCCCATGATGCGAAGCCAGGCCCGATCGTTGCAATGGGCGCGCTGGGCGGAATTCCGGCTGGCCTTGGTGTCGTGGAAGGCGGACCGCTTCCGTATCGACCAGAGGCGCTGGCGAAGAAAAAAGAGAACGCCGAAAATTGGCTCGCTCGCGATCCGGTTGTCAAATGTTACCTGCCGGGGATCCCGCGCGCGACCTATATGCCCTTTCCGTTTCAAATCGTGCAATCTCCCGAGTACGTGTCCTTCAGCTATGAATTTGCTTTCGCTTCGCGCGTTGTAAATATTGGAATGAAGAGTGAGGCCCCGGTCGATTCGTGGATGGGTTGGTCGCGCGGCTCGTGGGACGGGGATACACTGGTTGTCGACGTGAGTGGGATGGTCGAGGATACCTGGTTTGACAGCGCGGGAAATTTTCATAGCGACGCGCTGCATCTGGTGGAACGTTACACTCCGACGAGTCCTGATTCGCTCCTCTATGAAGTTACTGTCGAAGATCCAAAGGTTTTTACTCGTCCATGGAAGATGATTATGCCGCTTTACCGGCGGCTGGATAAGAACGTGCAGCTACTGGAGTACAACTGTATACCATTTATAGAAGAGCTGATGTACGGGCACCTTCGCAAGATTGAGCCCACTGTGACTTTCCCCGGGCGAAAAAACGAGTGAGCGAGAGCCTGCCTTGGGCAGCGAAACAGCTTCGCCGATTACATTCATCTTCCGAGAAATGATAGCGAGCTAGCCGAAACTAAGGGGCTCTTGCCCGACACGGCAGGTCACGTCCTGCCACATTCGAGAAGCGCCTTCCAGCATTTCCGGGAGGCCGGCTCCCTTCTCGAGCATAATCGCTCGGATTGGATCAAAACAGGAGCCTCAGCGCGAACTGGATTTGCCGCGAAGTCGTCGCCGTCGAGGTGATGACCCCTGCGGAGGAGCTATAGCCACTGCCCTGGAAAATCACCGCGTTCGGCTCCCTGAAGTTCACGTGATTGAAAATGTTGAAGGCTTCCGTCCGGAACTGCAAGCTCCATCTCTCGTTAATGGTGAATTTTTTGAAGAGCGAAGTGTCGAAATCAACCAGCCGCGGCCCGGTGAGGGACCCGCGCTGCACGTTCCCGAAAGTCCCGAGAGTGGGCTGGGTGTAGGCCAAGGGATTGAAATACTTGCCCGATTGCTTGAACCCATCCACGCCTAAGATCACCGGTCCGCTGAAGGCCGCATTGTAGTTTGGCACGTCAGGGTTATCCGTATCGCCGCTCCCGGAAGTATTCGAGCCAACCTGCGGTGTCAAGGGGAAACCGCTCTGAGCGGTGACGATGCCGTTCCATTGCCAGCCGCCAATCAGCTGGTCCACCCACCCGCGGGCGTTGCCAGCCCAATGCCGTCCATTTCCAAACGGCAGTTGATAACCGAAATTGCCGTTGAACTGGTGCTGGAGACTGAAGGCCGCGATTCCCCTGCTGAGTCTGAGATTGTAAACATCCAGGAGCGACTTCGTCTGATTCTGGCTGGCGTTGGAGGAGCCTCCCGAATTGTAATCGAGCGCCTTGGAGTAGGTGTAGTTGGCCTTGAAGCTCAAGCCACGGGTGGCGCGTTTGACGAGCGAGACGTGCAGGGCATTGTAGCTGCTGGTTCCCTCGAACAACTGTTCACTCAGCTTGTTCACGAATGGATTGGGGTAACACGCTATGAGTTTCCCCGAAGGTCCGGGACACATTCCCAGTGGCGCATTGTAGGTGGTCCCTTGCGGCACTGTGGGTAATTGGGCCACGGGCGTGCTGGTGACCCCGCCGCTCACGCAGCCCTGCGGGTTCATGCACACCTGCGGATAAGGCGAGTTAAGATTGGCCGGGACCAGGGTGTGGTAGGCTTCTGAACCCACATAGCTAACTTGCAGCGCGAGATCTCTGGTGAACGCGCGCTCCACGGTGAAGCTCCATTGCTCCACGGTGGGCGTGTGCATGCTGGAGTCCACTCCTCCCTCGGAGTAAATCGAACAGTTCGCCTTCGCCGCCACCAACTGTGCATTGCAGGTGGGCGGAAGCGGTATTGCCGGGTCGAGCGGAATCTGAGAAAGCAGCGCGCCGCTCGACACGAGCCGGGGGTTGAACGGCGGATTCGAGTCCAGCCGGAATGCCAGGTTATCCTGGAGATCGTTGTAAATTCCGAAGCCTGCGCGCACCGCCCAAGTCGCGGTGCCGGTGGGGTCCCACGCCACTCCTACTCGCGGTTCCCACAAGGCTTTGGCATTGTTCTTGGCGAAGCAAGAATTGCCAATGAATGGATCGGTCAAGACGACCGCATTTTGATCAAACTGAAGGTTGGAACACCGGCTGGTCACCTCGTGCCAGCCATCGGTCATCTCATCTCTCAATCCCACTTCCAAAGTGAGGTTGGGCTTGAGCTTGATTTCGTCCTTGACGTACCAGGCCCCTTCCCATTGCCGGTATCCCATCTCCGTCACCACCACGTTCGTGTTGAACGCCGTAGGGGAATCCTGGAGAAACGCCTGCAAGGTCTTATAGGCAACCGTACCCGAGACATTCTGAGCCGGCCCGCTCTGGTTTTCTTGTACGCGCTGCGCCCACACGCCGACGCTGAAGGAGTGCTTGCCTCTGGTGAAGTGCACATCGTCGCTGCCGGTGGCCAAATTCACGGCATTGCCCGTCGGAGCGTTCCCGTTGGCCACCACGATCGACGAAGCGGCCGCGGTGCTTACTCCGCCCCCGATGGTGATTTGGCCGGGAACACGTCCGGTAACAAACGAAAGGTTCGCCGGGAATGGCGTGACGGGCAAAGTTACGTCCCTGGTACTCGAGCGCGTGAAACCGCCGCTGAGCGTATTCAGGAGTGTGGGCGAGAAAACGTGAGTCTCCTGGAGCGAGACCACGTGGCTGCGCGGGCCACTCGCTTGGGCGAAAACCGCGTCCGGTTGCGGGTCGTTCTTGTCTCCGTTGTCCGTCAGGTAGCTGACGGAAAGGGAATCCTTCGCGGACACAGTATAGTCAAACCGGGCGAGGCCAAAATCCTCGCGAATGGCCTGGCCGGGATTCCCGATCGCAAGGGCGGTCCCGGTAGGCAGGCCGCTCACAAGCAGCTCGGGCCCATTCGGAGTCGGCCAAAAGGCGCTGGCGAATGGCAGCATACCCGTCGCCAAACTAGGAACGGGGGCATATCCGGAGGCTTGGCAGGTTTTGGGGGCAGGCTTGATCACGTTGCAAGGCAGCAAGCCCAGGCGAAACTGCGCATCGGGAACCACCGCGTTGCTGCTCACCGCCAAGCGCTGCCGGAAGCCTTCGTAGTTTCCGAACAGGAACAGCTTGTCTTTCTTCAGCGGGCCTCCCAGCGATCCTCCAAATTGATTGCGCCTGAAGGGCGGCGCGCTCGTGGTTTGATCGAAGTAATTGCGGGCGTCCAGGCCGCTGTTGCGCAGGTACTCGAACACGCTTCCATGCAACTGGTTCGTCCCCGAGTCGGTCACAATGCTGACTTGGCCGCCGGCCCGCTTCCCGTATTCGGCGCCATAGCTGTGCTGGATCAGGTTGAATTCCCGCACCGCATCCACTCCCAGCACCTGGCCGCTCGCGCCGTAGGGCCCGCTCGGCTGGCCCGCGGCATTCGCGCCGAGGTACTCTATCCCGTTGATCGTGTACTTATTTTCTTCCGGCCTCCGGCCCACCACCGAAAAGAAGTTGCCTTGGAGTCCCACATTCGAAGTGTAATTGACGGTGCCGGGGGTGATGGTGAGAAGCTGGTCGAAGCTGCGCCCGTTCAGCGGCAGCTCCTTGATCTGTTGCTCGGTGATCAATCCCGACGTCGAGGTGGTCGTGGTGTTCACCAGGGGAGCAGCCTCGGTCACCGTGACCTGCTGCACGATACTTCCCACTTGTAACGTCACGTTCACCACAGCTTCCTGCGCTACCACCAGGTTAATTCCGCGCCGCACTTCGCGCTGGAATCCCATCTTTTCGGCAGTCAGCTCGTACTCTCCGACCGGCAGCGACGGAACACTGTAATTACCAGTGGCGTCAGCCTGCACCGCGCGCGTCAACCCCGTCTCCAGGTGTTTGACGGTAACCGCTGCGCCAGGCACTGCAGCTCCCGATGTGTCTTTGACCGTCCCAGTGATGGTCCCCGCGAAACCTTGGGCAAGAACGGGGCAATTGCCCAAGACGATCAATCCAATCAATGCGACGAGAATCGCAATCAATCGCGGCACTGCGTATGATTTTCTCCTGGCGCTCTTCACCTGGCTCCTCCTTGTACACTTACGTACGTTCCCGCTCGGTCGGTCGCGTATAGTGCTCTCCGGCTCGGCCTGGTCTGGTCTCTAGTTTGTAAAAAGACGTGATGTATTAAATGCGTAGATTTGTCAAAGATCAGCCGGCTGGTGCTAACGCTCATCGCTCACCCCTCTTGGCGATGACACTAGGAAATTAGGAGAAAATCTGGCCCTTCCGCTACTGCTTTCTTGGGACAGTTGATCAGACTTCTACGCTCGTTTGCCGGCCTTGTCAAGCGATTGACATGGGAGCCAGGAAGGCTGGCAAGGCCATCAATTACAGGACTGAATGGGGGTGTTTCCTTGAAACGGCGCCGACGCTCATTGTTGGCGCGGGTTGCCAACCTTTACGTACTACCTCTCCGAACTGGTCAATTAAAAGTTCAACTTCAAGCCGAATTGAATATGGCGCGGACCGCCTGCCCCGAGTACAGGGTTCGTTACGTCCGGGGTAGCACAGGAACAACCAAACGATCCCCTCGTCGGGTCCGTGTTGGCGGGAACTGTGAGATCCGTACGGTTGAACAGATTGAAGAACTCCACCCGGAACTGGGCGCTATACCTTTCCTTTAGAGTCCAAAGCTTGGAGACTGAAAAGTCTACGTTGTAATAGTTCGGGCTGAGAAAGATGTTGCGGCCCGCATCACCTTCGGTTCCATACGCGGGAGGAGTAAGGATGCCCCCATTTTGCGCGTAGCAGCCAAGGTCCGAGAGTGCGGCAAGGGCCAGTTGGCCGTTTGACGTGGTGGGGCCGCCGTAGGGCGCCGTCGCTGCGGCCCCGCACACTGCCGTGGCGGTGGGGCTCGTGGCTCCCGTGAATTTAGGAATGCCCCGCAGGGATGCGCCGTTTACGACTTGGGGTGGACCGGAGGTGAAGGCCGAGCGAGGCCCGGTGTAATTCCACAACTGAAGGGCGCCGCCGATATTAGGATTTGCATTGTGTTCGCCGGTCCCGACGAGGTCTTTTTGTTTAGCAGTGTTGGGGAACCAGGGCACGCCATTCTGGGCAACCAAGATGCCACTGAGCGCCCAGCCTTGGAGCATCTGTCCCGGGGACTTTATGCCAGGGATCTGGTAGGTCGTCGAGAAAGTGAAGCGATGCCGAATGTCGTTATTGCTGTTACCGTAAAGCAGACTATCGCCGATCTCGTTGGGTGGCAAGGTGAACTGGCTTGGGCTCCGTGCGGAGGCGTCGTCGAGAGCATGGCCATAGGTGTAACCAGCAAGGAATGTGAGCCCGTGTGAGGTCCGCTCGTTCACCGTGACTTGCAGGGCATTGTATCTGGAAATTGCCCCGTTCCCGAGTTGAATTATGTAGTTCAGGTACGGGAATTTCTGGGCGTAGGGCGAGGCTGCAGCTTCATTGGCCGGCAAGGCGTTTTGGACGGCTCCATTTTTGCCGCAGTGGTTGTATGCGGGAGCACTGGCGATGCAATAGGCCGCTGGGCTGATTCCCCCTGGGATCAGTGGGCTCGGATTATTCCAACCCGAGCCGAGCGGCGGTTGGTTAACGTCAATTTCTGATTGTTCGTTAAAGCCGCGGTTGCCGACATATGCCACCGCCACAGTCAAATTATTGGTGATGGCGCGTTGGACGTCCACATTCCACTCGATCGCACCAGGTTCACGGAAGTTGGGGTCAACGTTATTGGTGGAGCAGGGTACGCCGGAATTTGGTACGCCATTAACGGTAGCCGTGAGCGGCGTGCAGGTGACCCCAGTATAGTTAGTGCCACCAACGTTCTGCACGGCGTTACCGGGGAAAATGGGGTTTGATGCCGAGTTGTTCTGCCAACCCGGTTGAAGCTGGGAGGTAGCTAGGCTTACTTGGTCTATAGAGTGAAGGTTTGCTGGCGTGCCGCTGGTGTTGAGAGCGATGCTCGGTATATTGGCTCCGAAGGGAACCGTGCCGACGGTGGTCTCCATCGTTGCCGCGACTCTAAGGATGCTGGCTCCAGCGCGGACTACGGTCTTGCCATTGCCATTGACGTCCCAAGCTACACCCAAGCGCGGCATAATTTCTCTGTGATCGGGCGTAAAGAGGGGGAGAGGCTGGCCCGGACCAACCTGTTGTACCGCCGAGGCGGTAAGCGGATTCACACTTGGATTGAAGCCGCCAATGTAGTTATTCCGCTCGACCGCATCTTGCACGAAGGGTGCGTACCAGTGGGCCCGAACGCTCGTTGTAGGATCACCCAATAGAATCGCGCCACTATTCGGGATGCCCTGGAGGAAGTTTGTCAAGTTGCTGAAATCGAGCTGGCCTTGGGACTGGTCATAAGTGCTCCCGTCAAAAATGATGTCCACATAATCAAAACCAAACTTGAAGGCGTGCTTGCCGCGCAGATACGAGACGCTTTCCAACAAACTGAAATCGCCTTCCGGCCCAACGACACTCTGCCGATTGCCACTGCCCAAGAAGAAGCCGTTGTTCCCTCCGCCGAAACTATCGAAGGTGATTTGTGGGATGCCGCCACTTTGTACATTCGGATACGTTCCCGGTACGACGCCGGTGAACATGCCATAGCCGTTCGGCCAGGGGTTTGCCGGAACGAGATTAACATCTGCAGGAAGAGTCAAAACGTATACCGTGGTGTAGCCCATTCTCAGGTCGTTCAGCCAAGTCGAATTCGGAGTCCAAGTCCAAGCCCCATCGTACAGTACGGCCTTGTTGGTCACGTTAAGTTCCGCTTGAGGGGACGCTTCCCCGGCGAAGCTATTCGTGATTTGAACCGACCCAGCTTTAAAAAACAGCCCACTGAAATGGTGGTGTTGGCCGAGGACATAATCACCCTTGTGGCGCTCGCAACGTACGGGAAGACGTTCTCAAATGGGGAGGATGCCGGCGTTACTGTACAGGGGGCAGGGTCGCTCGATTGATAATGGCTTAGGCCGGCCAATAGCGCGCTGAGATTAGTCACTGGAGGATTGGCAGCGGGATTCGCCAAGTTCAAAGCCTTAATCGCATTACACGTGTCCGGCATACTGATGCCTGCTCCCAGGCCCGGTACAGACGTTGGGACCTGGAGCACGCTTACGTCCCCCAGGGTGGTACGCAAACCTTCGTAGTCGGCAAACCAGAAGAGCTTGTCCTTGATGATGCGCCCCCCGACCGCTCCACCGAATTGCTCCAGGGTTGCTGGCGTGACCGGGCTTACCCCAGGGGTAGAGAAATAGTTACCTGCGTCCGTGGCGCTAGCATTGCGCCCAAACGCGTAAGCCGTACCGTGGAGACTGTTGGTGCCCGACTTCACCCCGACGTTTATGATTGCGCCGTCCTTCCACCCGTATTCCGCCTTGGGAACCTCCTCGGTATTGAATTCCTGGATGGCGTCGAGGGGCAGAAGGGAGCTTCCATCTCCAGTGCGTGAAAAGCCCATCAGAGTGCCGCTATTGCCGCCGCTCGAGCTGATTTCAGGGATGCCGTCTATGACGACGGTGTCATTCCCCCCGCGCCGGCCGTTCGTACTGGCGGAGCTGGGCTTGCCTCCTACTGAGGTAACCACTCCCGGACGGAGTTGGAGTAAGCGCTCAAAGTTACGGCCATTCAAAGGCAGCGCATTAACGGTCTGGTTGCTGATGGTTCCACCCAAGGTGGCATCGGTGGTATCGATGGCCGGAACTTCTCCAGTCACGGTGACGGTCTGGGTTTGCTCGCCGGGCTGCACTACCAAATCCACACGAATATTTTGACCTACTTCCACCAAGACTCCGCTGTGCTCCTCGGTCCGGAAACCTTTGGCCTCGGCACGGACCGTGTACGTGCCAGGGTTCAGGTTGTTCGCCACGTACTGCCCGGCGCTATCGGAGATCAAGACTCGGTTGACGCCGCGTGCCACGTCGATCAGCGTCACCGTGGCACCAGCGATGGCGCCGCCGGTTTGGTCAAACACGCCGCCCTGAATGCCGCCCTGACTATTTTGTGAAAACGCAGGCAGACAGAGGAGTGGCAGCATGATGACTGTCGCTGTCAGCACCGGCGAAAATTTCTTAGCGTTTCTCCACTGCGACTTCATGAAACGGAACACTGGAGAAGTCATAGGAGATATCCTCCGCTCATTTTTCCCTGAAGGCACAGCGCGGTACGGATCAGCCGAATCGCCGATAATGAGTCGTCGTGGTGCGGGGCGCCCTCTTCATTGTTTTCATCTTCTTGATGTACTCGGGGTATGTCGTTTCCGCACCACCCAAGGCGGACTCCAGAGGCAAGCCGTACTCGATCGCAAAATCGCTGAGAGAGTCATTCTGCCCAGGAAGAAAACTTGGAACGGAACCTGCTGGCAGTAGCGTCCCCTCCGCAGGGATTTCGCAATGCTGCGTAGCAGTCACCTGGTTCGGGGCATAGACCCAACTGGACTCGCGAATGTAAGGCTCCGTCAAATAGACCGGGTCGTCAATAATCATGGTGATCGTCAAAATGTTACCGTAGCGATTGATCAGCGAGGTGACCGCGGCCTTGGAACTGCGGATAGCCCCAGTCCGGGTAAGAAAACCCTCCTTGAAATGGTCGGTGGTGTACACCAGGGTATCCTTGTCTTGCCATTTGCCTGTCGAAAACCCCTGATATGTTCTAAGTGCATAATCCGGAGGGTGTGGGCGACCATCCATCCAAATCGTTTGATCAAGCCATGCCGTGTGCAGGTGGTACGCAACGATCTGCTGTGTTGCACTATCCAATTCCTGGTAGATGTATAACTGCGAAGGGGCGACACGCAATCCGAGGTCAGCGGGCCAATAGCAGCGGCCATTTTCCGGGAGAGCATCCTGGTCGGGGGTCCAACTTTCTGCCCTCAACAGACCCACTTCATTCAGGGGGATTCCGGTATAGTCACCGATGTCCCTATTATCGTTGTAGATCCTGGGCGACCACTCCCCATTCAGATCTACCTGGGCCCAGGCTGACCGACTCGCTAACATCGTCAGCAAGGGCAGCAGCAACCAAAGGTCTTTCATTTTCCAGTCGACTTTTGCGAATCTCATGCGCTCTTTCTCCTGCGAAAACCTAGCGGGGCTCGTCAACCCGACACGGCGTGGGATCCCATCCTGAACCGTCCGGAATCTTCTTGAAATGCGAGTGCATGATATAAGGCTCTATGAGGTATTGAGGATCGTTGACCACCGTTGTTACAAACATCCAGGTCTGGCCAGCATAAGTGAAGCGGTTAAAGTATTCTTCCAACCTCGCGTTGCCACTGTAAGGAATGCCATTCTTACGCAGATATCCCGGCCGCATAAGTGTCGTGGTCACCTTGAGGTAATTTCTCGGCACTGGTTTGTAATCTTCCTCCCGGTCTTGCCGGTTTGCGCCGGTGTTGCCGACAGGAAGCTGATTCTCATACTCTGGCCCGCCTTGGCCTACAGGTCCCCCACCGCCTACTCGCTGGACAATCGGTTCGTTTTCCTCCCCCCAACGGGCCACCGAATATCCTTGCCATTCAGGTGCTAGGTTTTCCGGTGCCGAGCCACCAAAATGCAATAGGCGAGTCTGCGTCCCAGAATCTGTATCGATGCGCAGCGTATTGTCGTCCTGCCAATAAATGTGCAGCCGCCCCGGAACGTACATGATAGCGGCGGCACCATATGACTTGCATTGATTACCCGCAGTCTGGTCGTTGACGGGTTCCCAAGCGTTTGCGGTCCTACGACCCTCGGCATTGAGAGGAACATCCACGTAGTCGCCCTTGTCCGGTACGACCATGCGGTAGCGCCAATCTTCGGTGACCACCGATACCCAATATCCGGTGAAATCCTTCAGCGCAGTCGCTCGCGGTGTTCCTGTGGGGGAGGCATTATTCCTGATCTGACCACTGAGATTAGCCGCAACCACCAGCGACAACCCGGCTACAAACAAGAACATTCGGCCGGTTCGCAGCGTGACACTTCCCGACTGCATTTCCATTTTGGTCTCTCAGGTCGAAGCACCCGCTACTCAGAATTACCTTCCCACTTCCAGCCGTCCGCCGGCCGCTCTATTTTCCCCAGCAGCATTCTATGGTCTCCAGCAACACGCCCGGGTTGGCCCGTGATGATGACGTGATCACCTGGCCGGAGAGTGTTTCTGGTCACGCCTTTCTCGGAGAACTGCGTCGGCGCAGCACCCTCAACCACCCAGAGCTGTAGGTCGCCTTTTTCGTCAGGGGCCTCCACCTTCATGAAGGAGTGCGGATTGCGCCATATAAATTCCTTCAAGGTTCCTTCGATTCTTACGGTCTTGCCATGGACGTAAGTCGCAGAAGCAGCGTGATGCGCGAAAGTCGCACCGCTGGCCAACGTCAGAAGGACCACAGCGCTCAACCAGACTAGCAACCCAAATTTCATAACGATCTCCTGGACTGGGCTAGAGTCTGCTCACCGTAAATTTCAAACCGGCAGCCAATGAAGCGCCCTTAATTACCTTCATGATTTCCGTGAGGGTTCTCTTTGCTGGTGAGACTCCTGTAAGCTGCTTCCACAAACATATCCGTTGTCCACTTGCCCGTAGTGCTGCCATAAATCGGATCGTAATCTCGCGTCGGTTTGGCCGCCTTCACCTGCTCGAGTGTCATACCCCTCTTTATCATATCCTGAATGCGGTCCCGAACGATGGTCACCATCTGCTGGTACACAGCCACATCGGCGGCGTCACAGAGCCCTCCGTGGCCTGGGATTACCATGGTGCCCCCCTCCATGTGGTCCGCAGGAACGACCATCTGCTTGAGGCGATTGAGGCCTTCGAGGACTCCTTGAATACTCCCACCGCTTTTCAAGTCGATGATCGGGTATTCTGTGGGATCGAAAATATCGCCGGTGCTAATCACATCGGAGCGGCGAAAGAGCACGATGCTGTTGCCGTCCGTGGTTGCCGGTTGATGAAATATCTGCACGGCTTCACCATTAAAATGCAAATTCTTCTGGGGTACCGAATACGTGTCGCTTGGCCACCCCCCTTCGGGTGTGGGAGCAGCCTGGCCTGTAGGAGCGCTCATCCTGTCAAGAACAGTTACGTAGGCAAGGATATACGCCCCGGTTGTCCCCCTTCCCAGGGGTCGGCCTACTTTCCCAATGTTTTCGTTACCACCGGTATGATCGTCTCTCTCGTCGGTATTAATGATGTAGGCGATCGGCTTTTTGGATAACGGACGGACGGTTTCGATCACCTTATCACTCATCGTTGCCAGTCCCGCATCAACCAATAGGATTCCTTCATCACCCGCCTGCACCGTGATGTTGCCGCCGGCGCCTACCAGCATGCTGACGTTGCCTTGGACCGGCAGAAGGCGGACCTGGCCGCCAGTCGTGTTCCGATCTTGTGTGGTAGTGTTGGGAGCGGCGTTCTGAGGGCCACGGTTCCGCGCTTCCTGAGCGTAAGTGATGTCAACGGAAGCAACTGTACCGAGAAAAAACATACTCGACACAATACACATCCGTCGCGACTTAGCTGACAGGCCCTTCATTCTCCCAATGCCTGATGTTCGTGGAATTTCTGGCGAGATGGTGCACCGGGCGCGAATCGAATGTCAAGAGGTGAATTCGGAGGCGAGAGGCCCTGGACGAAAATGGCCTTGAAAGGCGAGTGGACCGGCTTGGGCGGTCCGCTGCATCGGGTGCGCAGGCGCGCGCGAAGGGGCCACGCATACCAACCTTGACATGCGGTAAGAGCCTATGTTAACTCGTGCGCGCTTCGCGTATAAGTTTTGACATCCCGTGGTTGCAGAGAACAGACGGAAAGCATGGCAGAGATGAGATTTCGCATGAATTCTCATTTCGCTTTCTGCGAAACGTGAACAGGTTATCCTTACTAGCGGTATGAGGATTCCTTCCATGAACACAGAAAAGCAGACGGTGCGGTGGCGGTCAACGGAAATCGCGATCTTCACGACGCTGTGCTTAGGTTTGTTCGCTAAACCGTGTGCAATGCGGGGTCAAGGCGCGGCGGTAGCCACTCCACCGCCTACAGTGGTAGATAAGATAACTGATGATTTGTACGTGATCCGAGGCGAGGGCGGGAACACATCTGTATTCCTGACCGACGAGGGCATTATTCTGGTGGACACCAAATTCGAGCGGGACCATGACGACTTGGTCCGTCGAGTCTCAGCCCTGAGCAACAAACCGATTAGGTATGCTATCAACACGCACCCACATAGTGACCATACCGGCGGCAATGCACTGCTGTCGCCCGCGGTGGTCGTCGCTCACAAAAACGCACTCACCGACATGGTTAAAGGCAGGATGCCAGGGTTGCCGCAGATTACTTTTGGAGACGATATCGGTATCAACTTGGGCGGAAAGCAAGTTGTTGGTTATCATTTCGGGCGCTGCCACACCGATGGCGACACGTTCGTGTATTTTCCGGCGCTGAAGGTTCTGGCGACGGGCGATTGCATCACTACCGGCAATGGCCAAGGCGTCCCCAATCCGCCGACTTCCAGTCGCATCAATATCGATTACAACAACGGGGGCAGCTTTGTGGAAGCCCTCGCTACCATCGATCAGGCATTGAAACTGGATTTCGACGTGGTGGTTCCCGGGCATGGACCGCTTGTGAAAAAAGCGGATGTGGTCCGGTGGCGCAGCGGCCTTGAGCGTTTGCGAAATCGCGTTAGTGCCGTGCTTCACGAAAGCAAAGGCAAGCAGGACGTTTCAGAGGTGCTGGTGAAGGAATTCGAGTGGGATCCCGCGGGCAATCCTCTTCGCAACGTTCTGGACGGTTTAATCAAAGAGTTAAAGCCGTAGTCCCTTATCAGGACGCGCTGGCTGCAGGATATTCGGGCGAAGTTTTAACCTGCAAGTCAAAGCTTGTTCGAAATCCACGGATGGCGGATTAACGGGATGGAGCCCTCTTGCAACTGGCGCTAGGATTCAGCCCACAATTTGTTGGCGGACGCCGAAACTCCTCAGCTATGCGGCTCGAAACCTGCCTCTTTAAAGATGGCCTGCGCGTCCGGTGACACCAGGTACTGCAGGAGCGCCTTCGCGGCTGCGGGGTCACTTGCGTGGGCGGAGATGAATCCGACGATCGCGGTGGGCGTGCAGATCTTCCGCGGCAGAGGTCCGACGATGCTGATCTTGTCCTTGCTGGGGAGCATATCGCTCAGGAAGAGCATGGCAATGTCCACGTCTCCGCCCTCAAGCAATTTCTCAATGGAGCGCACACCGCCGGTAGCTGGGTCAAAACAGGTGGAATTGGCGGAGTACTTGGTATTGCCGGCACAGAGCTTACTCTTCGCCGCGATCTGGTCCGCTATACCGAGCTTGGTAATCGCCTCGGTAGGTCCCTGCCCAGCTGTCGTGAAGTCGGGGTCCTCATATCCGATGGACTTCGCGGCGAGGAGTGCTTTTTTAACCGCAGCCGGCGTGGAAATATCGGGCTTGGGCGCACCTTTTGGCACGGCCACGGCTGTGTAATAACTGGCCACCAGTGTTTCGCTGCTGGGGATGACGCTGCCCGAGGTGAGCGCTCCGGTGATGGGCGCGACGATGAGCGAAACGTCAAGAGGTTCGCCTTTCGCAACCGATTGTGTGGAGGTTCGACCTGTGCCGTAAGTTACTTTTACTTTGTAGCCGGTCTTGGATTCCAAGGCGGGGAGTATTTTGTCCAGCGTTCTGCGGGTCGGTCCCGGTGCCAGCAGAGTGATCTCAGTCTGGGCCTTCGCCCTAACCGAATTGCCAAATATAAGCGCCACAACGAAAATCGTGGAAAGCAAATATTTCATGCGTTTCACGGAGTCCTCCTCTCCAAAGGGCGCAACTGTCGGCTCGTGGCAGTGCTTATATACCAAGCGCAACGAGCGCTGCCACACTTTTTGCGTCAGTGACAGCATCCTGTCTCGAACTCGTGAACGCAGGCGAAAGAAACCCGTTTCAGGGATGTCGCAGGGGGGTGTATAGTGCGGCCAGCTAAGACGGAATTTCCGGCACCACTAACACACACATATTTTCTGAGCATGGAGGCAAGGGCAAATGAGAAATAGGCTCATGACTGCGGCTTTGATTATCAGCCTAATGGTCGTTTCGATTCCCCTATCCGCGCACCACGGTAACGCGGCGTTTGACACCGGGAAAAAAGTTACCGTGAAAGGAAATGTGACGGAATGGACCTGGGGGAATCCTCATATCTACTTGAAGATAGATGTGAAGGACGAAAAGGGTAACGTCGCGCATTGGGTTGCTGAGGCGAGTAATCCGGCTGCCATGATGAGCCGTGGCTGGAATGTCCGGGATGTCAAAGTGGGGGACGAGGTCACTTTGACGATGATCGTTGCCAAGAATGGCGCGCCCGTAGGCCGTGTTCAGCAGCTTGTTCTAGCCGACGGCAGGAAGTTAGGCGGGGACGCTGGAAACGCGGCGACGGAACGTTAGTAAAAACTCAAAAAGAATACTGTCGATGACATTTGAGGTCCTCTGTACAGCAGTAGTTGTCTCGCGCAATGAACGGTTAGTCGAGCGATGCGGATAACAGGACTGAGCGCGATTCTTCTCATTCTAGCTGCCATGGCGCAGTCTAATTCAAAGCTCTCATCTGCATTGTGGAGAGGATTTTGAAAAAATGCCAAATCGAGTCGTGATTTCGTTCATGGTCACCATGGTGGTAACGAGTTTCGCCGTCATGACGTTCGCTCAAACCGCTCCGCCGCGGTCCGGAGCCGTTAAGCAGAAAGCGGCCCCAGCCCCTGCTCCGAACCATGACATTTCTGGGCTTTGGGACCCGACGCCCTCAGGTGCCGGGATCCAGGCGCAAGGGCCGCTCCATATGAGAAATGACGGGAAGCCAGAACACGAGTTACCTTACACTCCTTACGGAATGCAAGTGTACAAGTCCCATAAGCCATTAGAAGGACCGATCGCCGTTGCTCCTGGGCTCGACAACGACCCGAGGAATATATGCGAACCACTCGGATTTCCTCGCATGAATTGGTACAACCTGTGGTCGACGCAGATCGTTCAGACCGAGGACAAGGTGCTGATCTTGTATCAATATGATCAGCGGTGGCGCGAGATCGTGATGAATCAAGAGCTCCCAAAGGACCTGTTGGATTCGGAGCGACGCTTCTATGGTTACTCGGTTGGCAAATGGGTGGACGATACGACGCTGGTCGTCCAGACGACCGGGATGATGCCGGAAGACAGGGTCTGGCTCGATTCTACCGGTCGGCCACTCGGCGATCAGCTGCGCGTGGAAGAGCGCTTCCACCGGGTCAACCATGACCGCTTGGAGCTGACGGTGACGATTGACGATCCGAAGATGTACACAAGGCCCTGGGTAGCCATGGACAAGTTCGCCTTCAAGTTGCTTTCCCCGGATACGCGAGTGCTGGAAATGCTCTGCTCACCGGTAGATCAAGAGAGGTATAACAAGGAAATCGGCAACACCGTTAACGGTACTGCCGGAAAAACCAATGAGCACTAGCCTCGGAATGGGGAACGACTAAACATTTTCTCAGATCAGAAGGAGGCAATAGCAATGAGAACCAGGCTTATAACGACTTTGGCTGCGGCTGTTGGTCTTCTGATTGTTTCCGTCCCGCATTGTTTCCTGAAGCTCGACGAACAGACGGAAACAGGCGAAGTGAGACATTGGGTCGTGGAAACGAGCAATCCACCGGACATGATCAACAATGGCTGGAGCAAGTACTCTCTTAAGGCCGGTGACGAAGTCACTGTCACTATGCACCAAGTCAAGGACCCCAAGAAGCCAATCGGCCGTGTCGTAAAGGTCGCCTTCGCGGATGGCAAAGTGTTAGGCACCGGAGGGGGAGGAAATGCCCGGTCTGGGGACTCCAAATCGGAAACTTACCCCAAATAAAGGATGCGAGCGAAAAAGAACCTCCGTCTTGTGTCACTCTTTCGAAAGCGTTATTCAGAGCGCGTGAGAATTCAAGTTCGGGAAGGAAGTCGCGATGTCAAAACGCTTCTTTGTTTCGATGATCACCCTAATAGCGCTATTGCAACTTTCGCCTCGAATGGATGCTCAGGCCCGCCAGCCAGGAGCGGTGTACGATTTTGATAGGAAAGATGAGAAAGCGGGACCCGCTCCACGTCACGATATTTCTGGGGTTTGGGAGCCGGCCAAGGGTCCCGGGGCCGGGATCGCGGGAAAAGGCGCTATGGCGATGGAGTCATGCCGGCGCGACAAAGCCACAGGGAAGTTCGCGGTCCAGCCGAACCCGCCTCTTACTGATACGGGTTATGCAACCCCGGATTGCTTGAGACCGGAAATCGAGCCACCGTACACGCCACTGGGACTCAAAAGGCTAATGGCCCACAAACCCACAGAGGGCTACCGAATGGTCCCCCCCGCATTGACAAATGATCCTGTGCCGATCTGTGACCCCCAAGGCTTCCCGCGCATAGTCCTGCATAATTTCCGAACCAGCGAAATCATTCAGACTCCGAATCAGGTAGTGATTCTGTACGAGTTTAACAAGAAATGGCGGGTCATCTGGACGGACAGTCGAGATCTCCCCAAAGATGCGGAACGACCAAGCTGGACTGCCCAAGACCCACCAGAGTCAAGGTGGTGGGGATATTCCGTGGGCAGGTGGGCAGATGATCACACGTTCGTTGCCGAATCGAATGGATTCGACGATGACAATACTTGGCTCGATAATGCCGGTCTGCCGCACAGCGACGCTTTACAGGTGGAGGAAATGTATCGCCGTGTGGATGCGGTCCACTTGGAAATGTCGATCACGATTACCGACGCGAAAATATACTCAAAACCTTGGTTAGCATTGGATCGATTGTCCTTGAGATTACAGGCGCCCAACTTCGATATCCACGAGATGGAATGCTCACCATCAGAGACGGCCGAATATAATCGGGCTTTTTCCAAACCCATTGTCGAGACAAAGTAGCCCTCTTTTGCCAGCAGAGTCGATTTTTGAACCCCCAGGTACAAACATAAGGAAGGGAGCCAATATGAAGCTTGGATCGAGACCAACCATCGTTCCTGCCCGTGGAACCGTGGTCGTATGCCTGGTGGGTGTTGCGTTGGCCAGCGGCCAAGCCGCGGCGGGCGGCCAGACGGCCTCAACACAGAAACCGGTGATGGCGGAAGATATCTTGAAGAACGTCCAAGTGCTCCGGGGGATTCCGCTGGACGAATTTATGGGAACGATGGGGTTCTTTGCCGCCGCTCTGAGCTTAAACTGCACTGACTGCCACGTTGGAGCAGCCCTCGATAATTGGGAGAGGTACGCTGACGACACGCCACGGAAGCAGACTACGCGCAAGATGATTCTGATGGTGAGGGCTATCAATCAGGCCAACTTCGGGGGCAAGCGTGAGGTGACCTGCTACACCTGCCATCGCAGCAGCAATCGCCCCAAGGTTACGCCGAGTCTCGCTGAGCAGTACGGCACTCCTCCTCCAGACGATCCAGATGAACTCGAAAGTGTCGAGCAGACTCCCGCGCCTGGTGCGCCTTCCGCCGATCAGATTCTGGACAAGTATATCCAGGCGCTCGGTGGGGCGCAGCGGCTGGCAAATCTCAGCAGTTTTGTCGCCAAGGGGACCTACACGGGCTACGACACATCTGATGCGAAGGTCCCAGTAGAAGTCTATGCCAAAGCTCCGGGTCAACGCACAACGGTTGCCCATGTCTCCGTCGGAGATGGCACGACGAAAGATAGCACGACGGTCTACGATGGCCGCGCCGGCTGGATATCCATGCCAAACACCTTGGTGCCCATGCTCGTGTTGACCGGAGGAAATTTGGATGGCGCCAAGGTGGACGCGGATTTTTCTTTTCCAGGGCGAATCAAGCAAGCCCTCACCAACTGGCGCGCCGGTTTCCCGGAAACAACGATTGACGACCACGAAGTCCAAATCGTCCAGGGAATCAGCGCCGGGAAGTCTCTGGTGAAGTTGTACTTCGATAGGAAGTCGGGCCTGCTACTGCGCCAGGTGCGTTATGCCGACACGGTGGTTGGCCTCAATCCAACGCAGGTCGACTATTCTGATTATCGCGAGCTCTCGGGAGTCAAGCTGCCCTTTCGCTGGACGGTGACTTGGACGGACGGGCAGTCAACATTTGAGATGAGCGAAGTGCAGCTGAACGTTCCGATTGACGCAGCCAAGTTTGCCAAGCCGACTCCTTGACTGCCGCCGCCTAGACCTGCAGCCCACGGAATATTGCGACCACAAAAGCCCGAAACAGAGCAATCGAGCCTCGCGGGGTTCTTGATTACGGTCATTTCTGTTCGTCACCCCCTAAAACGGAATTTGTCAGCGGCTGACCGACTCAGAAACTGCTAATACTCTTGGTAATGCCAGGAATGCGGCTGCACGTTGTGCCCACAAACTAAATAGCACGGGTGACGTTCGTGGTCGTTATATAATTGATCGTCGTTAGCCAGAACCAAGGGCAAACTGCGGGCCAAGGATAAGGAATTCACACGAGGAGGATCAGATGAATCGTCTCTGGGTTTCATCGAGCGCTCTGGCGCTGCTGATGGCGGCCTCGTTGTCCGCGCCGTCTTTCCTCGCCGCCCAGTCGTCGCGCGCCGCCACCAAGACCGACGCGAAGACTGCGGCCAGGCCGGATACCAAAGCGGCCAGCACCAAGGCCTGGACCATGCCCCGCTTGCCCGATGGCCAGCCGGATCTGCAGGGATATTGGACGAGCCTCAGCATTACGCCCATGGAACGCCCTGCCAAATACGGAAACCGAGAGTTCTTGACGCAAAAGGAAACGCAGGACGCCTTCAATGCCGGTATACAGCATGAGTTTGACGGCGCCGGCGGCACCGGCGACGCGGAGAACGACCCGGAGTCGGCTGATTATGACTTCAAAACGTACGGGCTGAGCCCTTGGCAGAACGGCATGCGCCCCAACCCTCGCACCTCACTGGTTGTGGATCCCCCGGATGGCAGGATTCCGCCGTTGACGCCGGAAGCCAAGAGCAGGCGGCGGCAAAGGGCCAACTTCGAGTACTACGTCGTCCCCTCAGCCGGCGAGAATTATCAGGGAGCCGTGCGCGCGGATGTTGCGGCGGATTTGGGCCTTGGCACGTCTTGCGTCCACCAGGGTGGTGGGCCACCGATCCTTCCCACGGGGTACAACAGCAATTTTCTCATCGTGCAGAGCCATGACGCTGTGGCCATTGAAAAAGAGGTGGGGAGCGAATATCGCGTCATTCCCCTGGACGGAACGCCGCATGCCGGAGCCGGCATCCACCTGTGGCACGGCGATGGGCGCGGGCATTGGGAGGGCGACACGCTGGTCGTCGAAAGCACCAATTTCCGGCCCGAGAATGTCTATCGGAACGCCAATCCCAAGACCTTGAAGATCACCGAGCGCTTCAAGCGCATCGACAAGGAAACGATCGAGTACTCGTTCACCGTGGATGACCCCTCGACTTGGACAAAACCCTGGACGGCCATCGTTCCGTTGAGTTCAGTTCCTGGGCCGCTGTTCGAATACGCGTGCAGCGAAGACAACAACGATGCAGTGAACATCCTGCTTGGAGCTCGCAAGGCCGAGGCGGCCGCAGAAGAGAAGGCCAAGGCTCCTGCGGGAGTGCCGATCTCGCAAAAATAATTGGAAACACTCGGAAGCGCTGTAACTGGTAGACATGGGATTCTTTGCTTCGCAGAGCACGGCGAGGTGTTAATTGCAAGTCACTGCGAGCGAAGCTTTTCTCTCACCTAGGCTCCCAGTTGTTCAGCTAAGTCGATCGCGCTTACCGAGACCACGTCGTAATCGCCAGGCTGGGCCTTATCCGGCACGCCGGCGCTGCCATTACCGAATTCATTGGGGCGATAAATAAATCCGGTTCGCAGACCGCAGCTGCGCGCAGCCTGTAAGTCACCCTTGTGGGCTGCGACCATCATCACTTCCTCCGGCTTCAGGTCGAGATAATAAGCGGCGGAGACATACACCTCACGATCTGGCTTGTAATGCTGGACGAGTTCGGAGCCAAGGATAGCATCCCACGGCAACCCGCCGAATTTAGCCAGGTTGGCCATGAGCGCGATGTTGCCGTTCGAAAGCGGGGCGATGATGTATTTTTTCTTTAAACGGGTGAGCCCTTCGACCGAATCCGGCCACGGTTTAAGCCGTCGCCAAACGTGGGTCCACGACGCCTTTTCTTCTTCACTCAGCCCCTGAATCTTATACTCCTTGAGCAAGTCTTCCAGGATCATGCGGTGTAAATCATCGAGGCGAGTCCAGGGGATCTGCCCTTTGCGAACTTTGTCCATGGCGGGGCGGTAACCGAGTCGCCAGCGATCGGCAAATTGAGCCCAGTCGATTTTTAAGCCCTTGGCCTTGCCCCACGCCGTGCCTTCGGCGATGACCGAACTGCGCCAGTCCACAATGGTGCCAAAGGTATCGAACACCAGCGCTTTTACATTGGCCAATTCGCCCTTCACTTGAGGTGCAGCACGCTTCGCCTGCCGTGCAAGGAACGGGTGGAGTTCAGGAAAGGAAATCAGCGCGGCGCCAGCACTTGCAAGGAATCCTCGGCGATCGAGTTTCAAAGTCATTGAACGTACCTCCTCGAGGAAGGCTTACCGCAGGATTGCCGTCTGACCTTCCACATGGGCACACCTTATACACCCGAAACGCTTCGGGTGTATAAAGCCTTGGTCGGAGGATCACCCAGAGGAGGGACTATGAGAATTCTAGTCATTGGATTGGGCAGTATTGTGCTGGCCGTCGGGGCTTCCTTCGCCTACGCACAAGCCCCGAGTAATCCACGCCCGACGATCGCAAGCGAAGCAGACTTCCATCGCGCGCTGAAGGAGCTCTCGAACTGGGGACGATGGGGAGATGACGACGAACTTGGCACTGCCAATCTCATCACGCCCGCGAAACGGAAGCAGGCCCTCGCTTTGGCAAAGGAGGGTGTGACGATTTCACTGGCCCACGATGTCGTTCAGGAAAAAGCTGCGGATGCGCCGAACATCCTGGAGCGTGTTCTCGGGAACGTTAGCCCGACAGGAACCACCGATACCTATCGATATACGGGGACGTATCATGGCGTCATTCACAGCCATTTGGATGCCGTGGACTGTCACATCATGGTAGACGGCAAGGGATACAACGGCCGGTCGATGGAAGACATCACGGCCGCGGGCGGTTGCCCGAAAGGGAATATCAATGCTTTGAAGGACGGCGTGGTCACCCGAGCCATCCTCTTCGATGCTACGCGCCTGCCGGGAAAGGCCACTCCCCAAGGGTGGCTCGATCCGGGAACCGCCATCCATAGGGAGGATCTCGAGGCCCTGGAAAAGTTGGAGCGCGTGAAAGTGTCCGCTGGCGACGTCATACTTCTCTATACCGGCCGTTGGAAGCGGCGCGCCGCACTGGGTCCCTGGCCGAATACCACTGGGTTCGCCGGTTATCACGCCGACGTCGCTTACTTCCTAAAAGAACGCGGCGTTTCCTTCATCGGATGCGATGGACCCAACGACGTCTCGCCTACGGGCCTTCCACCGGCGGTCACCAACCCGCTGCATCGACTGGCGCTCGTCGCCATGGGCGTGGACATTTTTGACAATCTCGATTTCGAAAGGGCCGTAGAGCAGGCGAGGCAGCTGAATCGTTACGACTTTCTATTCATGGCTGCGCCGCTGCGGATCGATAAGGGAACAGGATCGCCGCTAAATCCGCTGGCGATCTTCTGAACTGACGCCATATTCGACTCAGCAGGGACTCGATTTCGGACCATTGGCCGCCTGGATCACGGCTCGACAGTTCAACAAGCTCGACCCGTCTGCGCACGGGTAACGGCTCCCGCGGCTATGATGGAGTTGGAGCATCTTCGCTACTTGCCATCGATTGACAAGGCCAAAAGGACGTTCCCCGGTATGGTGCCCTGCCGCGCATATCCCGAATTCACAAACAGCATCCCGCCTACCACGACCGCGCCGGGTCCGTTGAGCGATCCACCGGTGGCTCGGACACCGTTCACGGTTTGATAGTCGAGCACGGTATCGAAATCCCAAAGGACTTGGCCGTCTTCAGCAGAATAGGCGCGCAGGTGGCCGTCGATTGAGCCGGAAAAGACCACACCCGGAATAGCGGTCACGGCCTGCGGCTGCGCAGGGCTACAGCCGGGTTTCGCAGCCGGGCCGCAGGGAATTGGCGGAGCGAACCAGGTCTTTTCGCCGGTGGCAATGCGCAGAGCGGTCAAGCCGCCTCCGATTTTCGGATCGACAAACTGCGAATTCAGATTCAAGGGGTCGGCACTGGGCGACTGGTTGCGGACCAGATCCGAAGTCGCGGCGTAGACTTTTTGCCCGTCGCTGGCCATTCCCCACTCCACTCCTCCGAGCGTTCCTCCCTGACCCACACGCGTCTGCCACAAGGTTGCGCCTTTGTGATCGGGATCGAGAGCGTACACAATTCCCGACTTTTGCCCGGCGAGCAGCACATCGCGGCCATCATCGAGCTTTTCGAGGATCGCCGAAGATCCGTAATCGTAGTCGGGTCCGGGGCAATCGCCCTTGGTGCTGCACAAGGTGTTCCAGACGTCGCCTGGTGTGGTCTGCTTGGACCAGATGATCTTGCCGGTGGCCAGTTCTAATGCCAGCACGGCATCGCTCAAGGGAGTGGCAACGTCGGAGTAGTTGTCGCCGGTCGTAACGTAGAGCAGGCCTCGCTTGGTATCGAGCGTCGGCGTGGACCACACAGCCGCACCAGAGGGCCCCCATTGGTTTTCGCCCGTGTGCTTGGCTTTTTCGGCAATGGTGTACGTTTTCCAGACCTCCGAGCCGTCCTTGATGCGCAGCGCCACCACGCTTCCGCGGAAGGTGCAGCAGGGATAGTCGAGGTTGGTGGTGCGGGCTTCCTCCCAGGAAGCGACGGGGACGAATACGGTGTCCTGATAAGCCAGTGGAGCGGCGGTCAAGCGAGTGGCCTCGTGCGGTTCGGGACGCTTCTTCCACAGCAGGTGACCGGTCTCCGCTTCGACCGCGTAAAACCAGCCGATGGTATCGCCGAAGAGAAGAGCGTGCTTGTCTCCCAAAGGAACGGTGAGGAGCGCCGAGCGCACCGGGCCCATTGCCTGAAAGACCCATTGGACGCATCCGGATTCAACGTTGAGGGCCTGCACCAAGCCACTAGCGCTTCCCACGAAGAGATGGCCATTGAGAACTGTAGGCTGCGCAAAGGCGATGATGTCGCCATCGAATCCATACGCCCACTTCAGCTTGAGCCGCTGTATCTGGCTGGGAGTGAGGCCGGCCGCATCGCGAGGCTGATAGCGCGTGTTGGTGAGGGCGGGGCTCCATCCGTTCCACTCCGCCTGGCTATGGCCGGCTAAACTCACAGCGCGGTTCGCGCAGTAGGCCTTGGCGGGAACCTCGCCGGTGCTGCCGGGGACCCCGAGATAGGAGGCGACCGCTTCACGCTCATTCTGTCGCAGCTTGGAGGCGACATTTTGCATTTCTCCGAAGTCCAGAGTACGAAGGATGCGGCTGACGGAGAGTTTCTTCACCTGGTCGCGCGACGGAACGCGGGGATTGCCCGAATCGTGGCAGACGGCGCAACGCTGCTGGTAGACGGCTTCGCCGGAAACTTGGGCAGCGGCCAGCGCCGGGGCCAACACGCCTAACGCAAAGGTCATAGCTATTACGGCTCTCATTGGTTTGTCCTCTCTCAGCGGTCAGAAGAGCATTACATCGGGATTTCCGTCCGGATGGGGACTCTTATACACCCGACCAGCTCCTATTCTCAACGCGGCGCTGCAATCGGGGGTTAGTATCGCGCTGCGGCGGAAAAACTTCACACCCGGCTTCGTTATAACGGAGCCAGTACTCTCCTTCTGTTAGACCCTCCTGAGCCTTTCGGAAGGGGCGCCCGCCTTCTCACGCCAATATACTCTGACCATCGCTTCGCTCCTGATACCCAGCTATTACTGGGTTTTCAGGACTTGGTGCGATTGCCCCGGCGGAAAAGTAACCGCCGCGTAACCGGCAGCGGATTTTGGCGTTTTTAGAGGGAATTTTTAAAATGGCGGAGAGGGTGGGATTCGAACCCACGGTTGGGTTTCCCCAACACACGCTTTCCAAGCGTGCTCCTTAAACCGCTCGGACACCTCTCCCGGACTTACATTATGGCAGCTTGGTGAGTATAACCAAGCCTGGCCGGTACGTCGTTATTGATGCGGCGGCTGATTCTGTGGTCCAGCCGCGAAGGACATCCCGAATTCTGCTCTGAGGACGTCGAAGCGCCGCGCCCACTTCGATTCGAGCGTTACGGCTTGGCAGATTTAACCGGCGAGGGCGGAGCCGGCTTGGCGAATTTGGCCGCGTCTACGGCCGCGTTCGGCTGCACCTGATTCAATTCTGTGACCGACCGGCCGTCGGTCCAGGTCACTGTCCAACGAAAAGGCACCTTGACGCCGGACACATCGCGGTAATCCGCAAAGTCAATTTGTGTGGGATTGAGGCCGACCGGCAAATTTGTATAGCGCACCACACGCACTAGCAAGCCTGACTGCTGATCGAAATAAAACTTTACCGGAGTCTCGCCTGGATTGCTCCCCTGCACCACCTGGACATCGCGATCGTTAAGAGTGGTCGGAAAGCCGACGCGCCATTGGCTAAAAGCTTGTTTGATGCCGGTGGGAAAAGATAGGGTCGCGTCTACCTTTGCACCTTGGAGATCTCCCCCGGTCAACGTCATTACGGGCATCGGCTGGTCCGTATCTGGCGCGGCAATCCAGGCGGAATGTCCGTCGTAGGTCGTGGTGCTTTCCCCGTTGGCGCCATGCACGATGATGGTGCGCTCGTCCGGCGCTTTGGCGTAGATCTCGGCGGCGTGCTTCTCCGGGTCATCATACCCCTGATAAGTGCCTCTCGCGACGAAGCTGGTCAGGCTGGCCAGCCGTTGCGCCCCGCCGAGCGCCTGAATGTACTGGTCCAAAACTTGATCCGCGGAAGGCGCGCCGGGAGCTTGCTCGGTGATTTCATCCGGCACTTCCAGAACCGGAGCGCTGTATTGTTCCGCCAGATTGGGAGTGACCCGGGGAGTTTCGCCGCCGCGATGGCAGGAATAGCAAGTCAGCATGCGGCGCCCACCGAAATAGCTCTTGTTGATGGCGTTCATCATCAGAATCATTTTGCGCGCGGTCTGCTTATTGGCATTGTCGTCGGCGTACTTCGCCCAATCGCCGCTGCTCTCCTCGACGTGGCAAAACGTGCAGTTTTCGCCCAGCGACGCGGCGAAAAAGCCCATCGTGTCCATGAATTCCTTGACAGAAATGCCGCGGAGGACCTGAACATTCTTGAAATACTGTTCGGCCATCAAGGGCTTCTGCGCCGATTCCGCCTGGCCGCCGGTCCGCGCCGCTCCCAGCAGACACATCACCGCTATTCCGATCGCAACTACAAAGGTTGGCCGCAGTCCGAGTATCACTTTCCTTTTCCAATCCTACCAGAGGCCCAACCTAAGTTGCGCCTCGAATGGCCCCGACCTGAAGGTCGCCGCTACAAAGCCGGAAAGCCTATTCGCTGCCCGTGTGCCGCTAACCCGAGGGGAATTTATTAGCGTTGCGAAGCTTTGCCAGAAGCTACTCTGCTCGTAAATTCTTCGGATTTGCCGCGGGGAATGGTGAGCGAAGTCCAGTTGGCACCTGCAAAATGCTTCGCTACATAAACAATTTGGCCCACGTGGTATGTGTAGTGGGCGAGCTGCCGGTTGATGGCTTGCATGACGGAATGAGCTTCGGACCGGATATAGACTTTGTGGCTGAGCTGCGCGTCGGTCAAAGGCGTAAGCGCGTTGAAAACGTGCTGCCAGCCCGCTTCCCACATGGCCGTCAACTCGGCTCGCGTTCTCGGGGGCGCTTCAAATTCAGTGTCCCGCTGGCGATCGGGTTTTTCCCCATCGCTGGTGAGGAAATCGGTGAAACGCGAACGCATGTTGCCAGCGAGATGTTTGACGATAATGGCGATGGAATTTGACTCGGCATCCGGAGCGAGAACCAGGGCTTCGTCTGGAACTTGCGCGATGGCGCGCTCGGCCAGCCGTTTGTAATAGCGCAAAACTTCGATGGAATCTTTCAGGTAGGACGTTGTGAATTCGAGTGCCATGCCGGCATTGTCTGGCCGAAGCGGAGTGAAACGCAAGTCTAGCCAAGGGGGCCAGCGGCAGGTTCCGGGCGAAGCATCGTTTGCAAAGGATGGCGCGGCTCGATAGAATCGCTTGCCCCTCAGCAATGATGGAATCTTCTCGGAAATCGCCGGCGGAGAAACCGCGCATTGCGCTGGGCGCAGACCACGCGGGTTTTCAGGCCAAAGAGAGCATAAAGAAATATCTGCAATCGGCCGGATATGCCGTCAGTGACGCGGGCACGTGGTCGGAAGAGTCGGTTGACTACCCCGATTTCGCCATAAGAGTTGCTCGCCGCGTGCAGCAGGGGCAGGAGGATCTGGGAATTCTCGTTTGCGGCACGGGAATCGGCATGGCTATGGCCGCTAACAAGATCGGCGGGATTCGCGCCGCCGTCGCGCACGACGCGCTGACCGCCCGCATGAGCCGCGAACATAACGACGCCAACGTGCTGGCGCTGGGCGCGCGCGTTCTGAGCGAGCATCAAATCATAGAAGTAGCGGTGAGTTTTCTTGGCGCGCAATTCGCCGGCGGACGCCACCAGCGGCGCGTGGACAAGATTTCCGAACTCGACCAGGAGCCGAAACACAAAGCATGAGCGGCATAAAGCAAACTGCCGAACACGGTTCCGCGGAGCGCGCGCTGGAACGAATGAATCGGCCGCTGCGCGAAGTGGATCCGGAGATCGCGGAAATTCTGGAACTCGAGGCGCGGCGTCAAGCCACGGGGCTGGAGCTGATTCCTTCGGAAAACCTCGTCTCGGAAGCCGTGTTGGAAGCGGTGGGCTCGGTGCTCACGAACAAATACGCCGAGGGCTATCCGGGCAAGCGCTATTACGGCGGCTGCGAATTCGTGGACCGCACCGAGCAACTGGCCATCGACCGCGCCAAGCAGTTGTTTGGCGCCGAGCACGCCAACGTGCAGGCGCATTCGGGCACACAGGCAAACATTTCCGTATACATGGCCGCGCTGCAGCCGGGCGACCCCGTGCTGGGCATGAATTTGGCGCACGGCGGGCACCTGACGCACGGGCATCCGCTGAATTTTTCTGGTAAGACCTATAAGTTCGTGGCCTATGGCGTGCGCAAGGATACCGAGACGATCGACTATGAGGAGATCGAGCGGCTCGCAGTGGAGTACAAGCCCAAGATGATCGTCGCGGGAGCGAGCGCGTATTCGCGAATCATCGATTTCGAGCGCATGGCGCGCATCGCGGCGGCGGCGGGTGCGGTGTTTTTCGTAGACATGGCGCATATCGCCGGCCTGGTAGCGGCGGGCGTGCATCCCAGCCCGATTCCGCACGCCGACTTCGTTTCCACCACGACGCACAAGACGCTGCGCGGGCCGCGCGCGGGCCTGGTGCTTTGCAAACAAAGATGGGCCAAGGAGCTCGACCGCATCACCTTCCCCGGAACGCAAGGCGGGCCGCTGATGCACACGATTGCGGCGAAGGCCGTCTGCCTGAAAGAAGCGATGCAGCCGGATTTTCGCGAGTATCAAGAACAGGTGGTGGCGAATGCGAAAGCGCTGGCTGCGGGGATGGCGCGGCGCGGTTTCCGCATCGTCAGCGGCGGCACCGATAATCATCTATTTCTCGTCGACCTCTACTCGCGCGGGCTGACCGGGAAAGATGCGCAAGCCTCGCTCGATCGCGCGACCATTACCGTGAACAAGAACGCGATCCCCTTCGATCCCACGCCGCCGATGACCGCGGGAGGAATTCGCCTGGGCAGTCCGGCGGTGACCACGCGGGGAATGCGCGAGCCGGAGATGGGGCGAATCGCGGGCTGGATCTGCGACGTGCTCGAACACGTAGGCGATGCCGCTACCGAGCAGCGCGTGCGCGGCGAAGTTGGCGAGCTCACGGTGGAATTTCCGCTATATATGCGGCGGTGGCGCGCGGTCGCCGGCACCGCTTAGTCCCTGCTAAACCTGCCCATGCAGAAAAAAGATGCGCGTGGCCATTGATATACGTCGCGCGGGCGATTACGGGCTGGGCACGTACATCCGCAACATCGTCAACCAGCTCGCGCGCATGGACGACAACTCGCGGTACTTGCTGATCGGCGAGCGGCGGCACATGGCGGAGTTCGATCCGCTTCCGGACAATTTCGAGCTGCTGGAATACGCCCATCAACCCGGCACTTTTCGCACTCATTTGCATCTGCCCTGGCTGCTGCGCAAGCGCCGAGTGGACATTCTGCACATGCCCTGGTTTTATGCGCCGGCGATTGTGCCTTCGCGTCTATTGATCACCGTCCACGACCTGAGCGACGTTCTAGCGCCGCCGGTCGGCGCGAGTCCTCCGGTGCAGACTGGGCGCCTTTTCTTCGCGCGGCGCGCGCTGAACCGCGCCGATCACATTTTCGCCGTCTCCCATGCATCCAAACGCGATCTGGCGCGCTTTTTTCACATTCCAGAATCGAAAATTACCGTGGTCTACGATGCCGTCGATGAACGCTTCCTCAACGAGCCGCTTCCGGCCGATGCGGACCGCATCCTGGAACGCCACGCGGTGAACTCACCTTACGTGCTGTATGCCGGGAATATCCGCCCGCAGAAAAATCTGCCTCGCCTGATCGAAGCGTTTGCCGTGGCCAAAGCGGAACTGCGCGGAAATCCAGAATTCGAGCAGCTCAAATTGCTGGTCATCGGGGAAGCGCTCAATCGCCACGCGGACCTGCGCCGCGCCGTGGTGCGCGCGCGGGTGCGGGAGGACGTGCGCTTTCTCGGGTTTGTGCCAGGCCCGGTGCTGCGCGTTTTTTATTCCCGCGCTTTAGCTTTTCTTTTTCCTTCTCTGTACGAAGGCTTCGGGCTGCCGCCGCTCGAGGCCATGGCTCACGGAACGCCCGTGCTGACCTCCAATGTTTCTTCGCTCCCCGAAGTCTTCCAGGACGCGGCCTTGCTGGTGAATCCCGAGAACGTCTTCGATATCGCCCGCGGAATCCGGCAGATTCTAACGGACAATGCTTTGCGCCAGACGCTGCGGCGGCGAGGCTATGAGCGCGCGCGGATGTATTCCTGGGAGAATGCGGCGCGCCTCGTTCACGCCACGTACCATTCCGTGCTGGATCGCGGAGCCGCGGCGTGACGCGAAACTGCAGATCCCTCGGTCGTCCGCTAAATCGCTCCCGGCGCTAAGGCTCGCGACGGACGACCTCGGGATGACAACAACCGGATGGCAGCCTCGTAACTATACGATTTCGAGCGAAAGCTCGCGGGCTCGCCCTTCGATGATGCGAAAGGCGCGGATCAGGCGAGATGCGCCCGCATTCGGGGAGACGATCACATAAGCCGCATGTGGATAGAAGGCGCGTTCGAGATCGAGCGGAGAAGGAGCGTTATCGCCTTTGGGATGGGAGTGGTAAATCCCGAGATGTTCCAAACCTTTGGCACGCATGCGGCGAAAAAGCGCAAATAGTTCTTCAGGAGCAATTTCATAAGAGATGGCGCTTTGCAATGCGTTCTTTGCGGGCAGAACCGCGGAGATGACGGCGTCGCGGCCGGCCAGCAGGCCGCAGCACTCGATTTCCGGATTGGCGCGAGCTTCGGCGAGCAGACGATCGAAAACGGCGCAGCTTATCCGCAGGAAATCATGCATGCGCCGATTCTCTCATGCGGCCCCCGAGGGCTGGGATCGACCCGAGCTACAAACCCCGACTGCAGCTCCCTCGGCCGACTTTCTTAACGCCAAAGGTCCCAGAAACGGGGACTTTGGCTTGAAGCGGACCTCGTGATGACATCAAAGGCGAGCGATCACGTGGCCGCATGCTTCTCGGGCAAAGGGCAAAATGCGCCTTCGGAGAAGCCCGACGAGCGCACGCCGAAGACGCGATTGAAGCGGGCCTGGTAGTTCTCCCAGGCGATCGTTGCGGCGAGCTCGACGAGCTGTGCTTCGTCGAACTGTCTGCGCAGGCGTTCGGTCAGCTCGCTCGGGATGTCGGCGGGCGTCTTCGCCATCGCGACGGCGAGATCCAGCGCGGCGCGTTCGAGGCCGTCGAAAGCCTCGCTGCTCTCGTAACGGCTTAATTCCATGAGTTGCTGCTCGGTGATGCCCATCTCCCTGCCGACGGCAGAGCCGATGTCCAGTCAGAACGGGCAGCCGATGAGAGCGCTGGTTTTGACGCGCGCCAACGCTTTGAGGCGACCCGGCACGCGACCGCTTGCTAAGAGAGCGGTCTCGAAGGCATTCACGCCGAGCAGCAACGCGGGACGACGGCGCAAAAGCCGCAGTGTATCCATGGGGCGCTTCTTGCGGCGCAGCACTCGCAGGAAGGCCATCCACCTGGCGATCAGTCCCATGTCATCTCCACGCATTGACGATGTTTAATTAGATGGCCCATGCGTGCCGCGGTTAGATGGCAGAGATGCCCTTAGGGCCCACTACGGTTGATCGCTCTTTACCGCACCAGGCTACGCTTTTTGCGCCTGGCGCCGCAGGAAAGTCGGCACGTCGAGGTCCAGCGGCTCGGGCGTAGACTCCTGAATAACGGGCGGCACGAGGCGCCGGCCTCACGGAAACCTGCGGCAATCACGGTAATCTTGACCGATTCCTTCATGGCATCGTCCATGACCGCGCCGAAGATGATGTTGGCGTTTTCATGTGCGGCTTTTTGGATGATGGTGGAAGCTTCGTGAACTTCATGCAGAGAGAGACTCGAAGAGCCCGTCACATTGATGAGGATCCCCTGCGCGCCATTGATGGAATTGTCTTCCAGTAAGGGACTGGAAATGGCGCGATTGGCGGCATCCACGGCGCGATTGGAACCGGAGGCGACGGCTGTGCCCATGACGGCATAGCCTTGTCCCGCCATGATCGTTTTCACGTCGGCGAAATCGCGGTTGATGATGCCGGGAATAGTGATGATGTCGCTGATGCCCTGCACGGCCTGGCGCAAAATATCGTCGGCAATGCGGAAGGCCTCGAAGAAGCTGGTGCCTCGCTCGACCGTCTCCATCAGCCGCTC
This sequence comes from Acidobacteriota bacterium, assembly GCA_003223315.1. Classification (GTDB taxonomy): domain Bacteria; phylum Acidobacteriota; class Terriglobia; order Acidiferrales; family UBA7541; genus Palsa-189. The sequence continues at coordinate 36,174 of QHYR01000104.1, forward strand.
GTTGGGAATGACGATGACGGTATCGACGCAGCTGACAAGTTCGGAGAGCGCGTGCTCCGCCTGGGTTAGACGGCGCCGGCCTTCAAAGGCGAAGGGCTTAGTAACCACGGCCACGGTGAGCGCGCCGAGTTCGCTGGCGAGGGAAGCCACCACAGGCGCGGAGCCGCTGCCGGTGCCGCCGCCGAGACCCGCGGTGATGAACACCATGTCTGCGCCCTCGAGCGCCTCAATGATTTTCTCGGTGTCTTCGAGAGCGGCTTTGCGGCCCACCTCAGGGTTGGCGCCGGCGCCGAGCCCCTTGGTCAGTTTGGCGCCAATCTGCAACTTGACGGGCGCCTGAGATAACTTCAGCGCCTGCTGATCAGTGTTGGCGGCAATGAATTCGACGCCCTCCACCTTGGCGCGAATCATGCGGTTCACGGCATTGCATCCGCCACCTCCAACACCGATGACCTTGATCTTCGCGCCCTCCAAGCGCTCCTCGCTGAACGAAATTCTGATCCCCGACTCCTTTGGCGTCATCGTGCTCCCCCCATATTGCCCGCCGGCGCCGCCCTGCGACTTCACTGGCCAGCGAACATGCTTTTCAATTTCGCCACCAATGTAGCGGGGCGCTGCGCCGCCATGCGGCGAGCATGCGCTCCGTACAGCAGCAGCCCTACAACGGTCGCGTACTCGGGCTGGGAAAGCTCTTCGGGCATATCTTCAAGCCCGCGCGGCGCGGCACAGCGCACCGGCAGCGCGAACATGCGCTCGGATAATTCGGCCAAGCCCCTCAGACGCGCGCCGCCGCCGGCAAGCACAAGGCCGGCCGGAATTTGCGCGTCCAGGCCGACTCGTTTCAAATCATCGCCCACGAGCGTAAGGAGTTCCTGGGCGCGCGGCTCGATAATTTCATTGAGCATGCGGACGAAAACCGTGCGAGAGGGCCGATCGCCCACACTGGCGATGTGGATCGCCTGGTCCTCGCTAAGTAAGTCGCGCGAGGCGCAGCCATACTCGCGCTTGATGCGCTCCGCTTCCGGAATCGGCGTGCGCAGGCCAAGGGCCAGATCGTTGCTGAAGTGATCGCCGCCTACGGCCACCGCACCGGTATGGCGGACGACGCCGCCAGAATAGACAATCAACTCCGTCGTGCCGCCGCCGATGTCGAGCAGGCAGCAGCCCAGCTCGCGTTCATCCGGCGTGAGCGCGGCTTCGGCAGAAGCCAGCGGCTCGAGAGCCGTGTCGCTGACCACGACTCCCGCCCGATTGACGGCGGTTACAACATTTTGAGTCGCGGTGATCGAGGTCGTGACGATGTGCACATTTACTTCCAGGCTCTGCCCAACCATGCCGATGGGATCGCGGATGTTGTCCTGGTGATCGACCAAAAACTCCTGCGGCAGCACGTGCAAGATTTCGCGATCTTGCGGAAGGGTGATGGCTCGTGCGGCGTCCACGGCGCGCCGCACGTGTTCCTTTTCAATATCCCGCGGCCTGGCCCCAAGCGAAATTCCGCCACGGCTGTTCACGCCACGCAGATGGCTGCCGGCGATTCCGACCACCGCGGATTCCACCGGCACGTTGGCGACGCTCTCCGCCTCCTCAAGAGCGTGACGGATGGAGCTCACCGCGGCATCCAAATTCACGATGAGGCCCTTGCGCGACCCTTTGGATTCAGCCGCGCCCATTCCCAAAAATCTGGCGCTTCCGTTTTCGATATTCGCTATCAACGCGCAGGTCTTGGCACTGCCGATATCCAGCGCGACCAGATAGCGCTCTCTCTTGCCCACTAATTACTCCTGTGGCTGGAAGAACGATGCGCACCCGCGGCGGCCGAAGAACGAACAGCCCCTTCGACGGGTCTCGCGGGCACCGGGTCGCGCTCAGGATTGACCACGACTTGCCGGGAAAATCTCAGATCGATCGATTCCACGCGTCCCGCACTCGCACGCCACTGCGCGATGTTTTCCGCCAACAAACGATATTTGTTCACGAAGTCGCTATTTCCAAAGTGCACCCAAATCGGATACAGGCCTTCCAATCCCGGCAAACCCGCCAGCATGGCGCGAATATCCTGCGCGTCAGAGAAATCAACTTCGCTGACCTGCTCGCCGGCACCGGCATGCGCCAGTTCAATTTCCTTCATGAAATCGACGAAAAGGGCCATGCGCGCCTGGCGGTCGGCGAGAGGAGCGGTGTCGTCGAAACCGCTGACGACCGGAAAGTGAAAGCGGGCCTCCAGCGGGCGCTCGAGAATCACTCCCGAAGGGTCCACGAGTTGCAATTCGTTTCCTGTGCGTAAGAATGCGACGGGGGTGCGTTCCACGAGCTCGACGCGAATGCGGTCCGGCAGGGTGCGTTCAACCGTAGCTTCTTCCACCCAAGGAATCGAGTCGATCTCTTTGCGGCGGGCATCGAGCGGCAGGCGCAAGATGCTCTTCCCAAT